>DATIEJ010000035.1:0-8006 GCA_035455825.1 Rhodanobacteraceae bacterium
CTGTCGAAGCCGAGCGGCGCCGAGATGCGCGACAGCGCACTGACCTTGGTTGCATCGGGACCGCTTTCCAGGCCGTGGGAGAGAATCAGGAAGGGCTTCATCGCCGCATTATCGCAAATCGCAGCGTTGGCACGAGCCAAGGCCCATGCGACACTCCGACCAGAGCCATTCAGCAACAGCGAGCATGCCCGCCGACCTTGCCATCCACGACTGGCCGCTGCCATACGAAGCGCGGCTGGCGCACCGGGAACTGACGACGATCGATCTCGTCGTCATCCACTGCACCGAACTGCCGGACATGACGATGACGCGCGAATTCGGCGAGCGCGTGCGCTACGAGCACTCGCAGACCGGAAACAGCGGCCACTATTACATCGACACCGATGGCAGCATCCACCGCTTCGTCGCCAACGATCGCGTCGCCCATCACACCTACAGCTACAACCCGCGCTCGATCGGCATCGAGTTGTCGAACATCGGACGCTATCCGCATTGGGGCGACAGCCGCTATCAGGCCTTCACGGTCGCGTACACCAAGGAGCAGATCGATGCGCTGCTCGCCTTGCTGCGCCAGCTGCGCAGCGACCTGCCGAACCTGCGCTACATCGCCGGGCACGAGGACCTGGACCGGCGCCTCGAGCCGGCGACCGACGATCCTTCGATCATGCTGCACCGGCGCCAAGACCCCGGGCCGCTGTTCCCGTGGGAAAAGATCGTTCCGGCCAGCGGACTGGAGAGGCTGAAGTAGGCCGCGGGTTATACTTTCGGCGACCCACCCGGAAGCACCCAATGTCCAATCCCATCGTCGGCGAACTTGTCGAACTGCTGCAACTCGAGCGCCTGGAGGAGAACCTGTTCCGCGGCCAGAGCCGCGACATCGGCACCCGTTACGTGTTCGGCGGCCAAGTGCTGGGCCAGGCCTTGTCGGCAGCGCAGCGCACGGTCGATGCCGACCGCACGGTACATTCCCTGCACGCCTATTTTCTCCGCGCCGGCGATATCGACGCGCCGATTGTCTACGACGTCGACCGCGCGCGCGACGGCAAGAGTTTTTCGATGCGCCGCGTCGTGGCAATCCAGCACGGCCAGCCGATCTTCAATTTCGCCGCGTCGTTCCAGGTGCATGAACCCGGGTTCGAGCATCAGATTGCAATGCCCGAGGTGGCCAGGGCCGAGGACCTGCTCCCGCACGAACCGGTGCCGCCCGAGGAACTGGCCAAGATGCCGGTCAAGCTGCAGCGCTGGCTTGCGCGCAAGGGCGCCTTCGAGTTCCGCTACGTGACGCCGCGCAACGAACTGAAACCGACCAAGCGCCCACCCTACCAGCAGATATGGTTTCGCCTGATCGATCGCGCGCCCGACGACGATGCCTTGCATCGCGCGCTGCTGGCTTACGCGTCCGATTTCCACCTGATCGGCACGGCCATGCTGCCGCACGGCATTTCCTACCTGCAGGGCAACGTCCAAGTCGCCAGTCTCGATCATGCGCTGTGGTTCCACCGGCCGTTCCGCGCCGACGAATGGCTGCTGTATTCCTGCGACAGCCCGAGCGCCCAGGGCGCGCGCGGCCTGACCCGCGGCATGATCTACAGCGCCGACGGCCGCCTCGTTGCATCGACCGCGCAGGAAGGCCTGATCCGCCTGCTTCCGGAATAGATGCCGCCCCGTACCCAACGTCAGACTTTACCAACAGCGATGCGCCAGATTTACACATCTCCACGAGTGGAAAATGTCGACCGGGTCGTCGCGATGCTCAACGACGCCGGCATCGCCACGAGCGTGACCAATCGCCGCGCCTATGCGGGCCACGACTACCGGCGGCCGAGCTATGCCAAGCCGCCCGACCGCGAAACCTGGCCGCAGGTGTGGGTCGTCAACGCCAACGACCAATCGCGGGCGCGCGCGCTGCTGCGCGACGCCGGCGTCGAGCCGCCGACGCGATTTGCCGACGAACTGGCCGAGGCGCGCGGCAACGTCAGCCCCGAAGCGCGGCGCAAGGCGCTGGTCTGGCGCCTGCGCGTGTTCTTGCTGGCAGTGATCATCACGCTGGTCGTGCTCAACGCCGCCGGCGTCTTGAAATTGTATTGACCGTAGGGTGGGCCTTGGCCCACCTCGTTTAAAAGCTTCGAGGGCTGAGGGCTGAGGGCCGAAGATCAAGAGCGGGCGCTGTGCTTTTTTGCCTCTCAGCCCTCAGCCCTCAGCCCTCAGCCCTCAAGCGGTGGGCCAAGGCCCACCCTACGTCGGCCTCCAAGGAAATTTCATGCCCCGCAGCGAAACGGCATTCCTCTTCGATCTCGATGGAACGCTCGTCGACAGCGTCTACCAGCACGTACTGGCCTGGAAGGACGCGCTCGACCAGGAAGGCATTCCGCTGTCGGTCTGGCGCATCCATCGCAAGATCGGCATGAGCGGCGGACTGTTCACGCACATCCTGTTGCGCGAGACCGGCCTCGACATCACGCCGGAGAGGGTCGAGCGCCTGCGCCAGGCGCACGCGGCGGCATACACGCGGCGCGCCGACAGCGTGCGGCCGCTGCCGGGTGCGGTGCAACTGCTCGCGCATCTGACGGCGCAAGGCATTCCGTGGGCGATCGCCACGAGCGGGCGCATGGAAACAGCCAGGCACAACCTCGCAGGTCTCGGCGTCGACCCGGACAAGGTGCCGGTCGTCACGCGCGACCAGGTCAGGCATGCCAAGCCCGATCCGGACCTGTTCGTCACCGCGGCAGCACGGCTCGGCGTCGATATCCGCAACTCGCTCGTCCTCGGCGACAGCATCTGGGACATGCTGGCTGCGCAGCGGGCGCGCGCCCTCGGTGTCGGCTTGCTGTCGGGGGGCTACGGCGAGGACGAACTCGCGCGCTCCGGCGCTTTTCGCGTCTATGAGGATCCTGCCGATCTGCTCAGGCACATCGACGAGGTTGCGGCGCGCAGCTGAAGCGCGCTGCTTCACCGAGCACATACTCTGCCCTGGGAGGCACCGAACATGACAATGCACGCACGTGGCGCGTTCGACGTGAAGTTGAATGTGCTTCCGGCAAACGACCCCGGCGCGAATCTCGGCCGCATGTCGATCGACAAGCAGTTCCACGGCGACCTGGAAGGCACGAGCCAGGGCGAGATGCTCAGCGTGATGACCGACGTAAAGGGATCGGCCGGTTATGTCGCGATCGAGCGCGTCAGCGCAACGCTGAACGGGCGTCGCGGCAGCTTCGTGTTGCAGCACAACGCGACGATGAACCGGGGCGAGCCATCCTTGAACATCATCGTCGTGCCGGATTCGGGCAGCGGAGAACTCGCAGGCCTGAGCGGAACGATGCGGATCATCATCGCCGACGGCAAGCATTCCTACGAGTTCGACTATGCGCTGGCGCCAGCCTAGCGCAGCGGACGAATTTTCGGCTGCTCGACCGGCGCAACGGATGTAGAATCGGCGACATGAAGTCGGAGACCGTCCGTCTTTTCCAGACCCTGCCGCATGCTTGCGGCTACTTCTCCGCGCGCACCGCGCAGAACCTGGTCATCGATCCGGCTTCGCCGCATCTTCCACAAATATACGATGCCGCGCTGGCGCGCGGTTACCGCCGCGCCGGCGGCCACGTCTATCACCCGCATTGCCGCGGCTGCAACGCCTGCGTGCCGGCGCGCATCGTGGCGGCGCAATTCCGTCCGGACCGCAGCCAGCGCCGTTGCCTGCGCGCCAATGCGGACCTGGAAACCGTGCTCGAGCCGGCCTGCTTCGACGACGAGTATTTCGACCTGTACCGGCGCTACCTCGATACGCGCCACGCCGGTGGCGGCATGGACGATCCCGACGGCGAGGATTTCTCGCGCTTCCTGTTCACGCCCTGGAGTCCTACTTCGTTCGTCTGCCTGCGTCTGCACGGCCGCCTGCTGGCCGTCGCGGTGACCGATTTCGCCAGCAGCGGTCTGTCCGCCGTGTACACGTTCTTCGATCCGGCCGAACGCGCGCGCGGCCTCGGCACCTACTCGATCCTGCGCCAGATCGAACTGGCGCGCGAGCGCGGACTGCCGCATGTGTACCTCGGGTACTGGATCGCCCGGCATCCGAAGATGGACTACAAGGCGCGCTTCCGGCCGCTGGAACTGCTCGGACCGCAGGGCTGGCAGGTCCACGAGGCGGCGGCAGGCACCGGCGGTTGAGCGCGCGAAAACTGCTGCGCGTCGCGCGGAACAGTGATTTTGCCGGCACAATACGCGCATGACCTCATCGCACCGCGTCACCTCGCCACTGGCTGCCCTGCCCTGGCTGTTCGTCGTTTGCATCGCCACTGTTGCCCGCGCCGCTCCGGCACAGGAGACCTGGATGAGCGTGCTGCTCGATGGCCACAAGATCGGCAGCATGCACACGACGCGCGTGGTCCAGGGAGATCGCGTCATCACCTCGCAGCAACTGCTAGTAGAATTCGAGCGTACCGGCACGAAGATCTCGCTGATGGAGTCGGAGACCGACGAGGAGACTGTCGACGGCACGCCGTTGAAGTTCGATTCGCGCACCAGATCCTCCGGCGTCGAGAACTTCACGCGCGGGGAAATCCACGGCGGCCACAAGGTCGAGGTGCACAGCCGCATCGGCGGCGCCAATCAGACCCGCACGCTCGAGTGGCCACCGGGCGCGCTGCTCGCCGAAGGCTTGCGCCTCCTCGAATTGCGCGCCGGGCTGGCTCCCGGCACGCGTTACTCGAGCCTGGCTTTCCAGGCCGACAATCTCGAATCGATCGCGATCGACTCGGTCGTCGGCGAAAGCGCATCGATCGACCTGCCCGACGGCGCGCGCACGCTGACCAGGATCGAGCAGACGATCCGGCTGCCGGACGCGCCGGCGAAGTCGATCGCATGGGTCGACCGCGATCAGACGGTTGCCAAGCTGGTCATGCCGATCATGGGTTACGAGCTGACGATGATCGCGTGCAGCAAAGCCTGCGCGCAGGCGCCGAACCAGTCGGCTGATATCCTCGCGCATGGAATCGTCGCCGCGCCGCGCGCCTTGAGCGCCGAGGAGCGCAAGCGCGGAATCACGTTGAAGCTCAGCGCCAGCGACGGCGGAGACGCGTTGCAGTTTGCCCAGACCGACGAGCAGACCGTGGTCGCGGCCGACGGCTCGGTCACGCTGCGCATCGAGCCGATCGATCCGCAGCGCGCCTCGATCGAACGCAAACCCGAACCCGGCGATTCCAGGCCGAACGACTGGCTGCAGAGCGATGCGCCGGAAATCGTCGCGCTGGCGGGCAAAGGCGCGGGCGACGCGAAGTCCCCGCGCGAGCAGATGCAGCAGCTGGAATCCTTCGTGCGCGGCTTCATCCGCACGAAGGACCTGAGCATCGGCTATGCCTCGGCACTGGAAGTGGCCAAGCGCCCCGAGGGCGACTGCACCGAACACGCTGTCCTGCTCGCGGCACTCGGTCGCGCCCTCGGCATTCCGACGCGCGTCGTCGATGGGCTTGCCTATGTCGACTCGTATGCCGGCAAGCAGCACGTCTTCGTGCCGCATGCCTGGACGCAGGCCTACGTCGACGGCCACTGGCAGAGTTTCGACGCGGCGCTCGCCGGGTTCGATGCCGGGCACGTCGTCCTGTCGTACGGCGACGGCGACCCGTGGCGGTTCTTTTCGGCGTTCAACACGCTCGGCCGGATTCGCGTCGACGCGGTCGGGGAAGCAGCGGCGCCATGAATCCCGCGAGGCCACCGGCTTGGGAATACGGTTTTTGTTCAGACAGCCCAGAGTAGATTGCATCGCACGCATTACCCTGGGAGCACGAACATGGCCACACGCAGCGCGAAATCGACCGTCAGCGACGCGGCCGACGATATCCATTCCGACGACGTCCGCGCCAGCATCAACGGAGCGCAGGAAGAAGTAGCCGAGGACATCGACGCCATCGGCGATCGCCTGGAAGCACTCGAACGCCAGCTGCGCGAGGCTGGCGATCATTTGCTCGAGAACGCCAAGACGCTTACGGCGGCGGCGAGCAAGCAGATGCAACTGCATCCGCTGGCCGCGTTTGGCGTCGCATTCCTGGCTGGTGTCACTGCAGCCCGGTTGCTTCGTCGCTGATCGTTGCGCCAATGGGGCCGACTGAGGTCGATGCGCCCGTAGCCGAGGCGCCTGCGGCGCAGCCGGCAAGCGCGGTCGATGGCGATGCGGATGCTTCGCTCGTCGATCTGGCGAGGAACTCGACCCGCTTCGTGCGCGCGTGGGGCAGCCTCGTGGCGAGCGAGGCTGCGCTGGCACGCGTCAACCTGGGCCGGCTGCTGCTGCTGGCGCTGTTCATTCCGGCGATCGCAATCGGAATCGTCCTGGGTCTGGACGGCGTGCTGGCCGGATTGGTCTATCGGCTCGTGTCGGATTGGGCGCTGGCCCTTGGCGCTGTAGTACTCGTCAATGCGGGCCTGCTCGTCGGCGTACTGGTTCTTCTGCGCCGTTGGTGGCGAACATTGAGCCTGCCGCGCAGCCGCGAGGCACTGACTGGCTTTTGGAGAGATCACAATGACAACGGCACGCGCGGCAAAAACGCGGATACGCACCGCCCAAACTGAACTTGCGTTGGCGCAGTCCGAACTCCGGCATGACCTCGAGCCGTGGCGCGAGGCATTCAATCGCCGGCGCACCGTGTGGATTCTTGCCGGCGGCTTCGCCGGCGGACTTGCCCTGGCCTGGTTGCCTCGGCGGATGTGGGCGAGAATCGGCTCCGTTGCCGGCAGTGGCGCCGCTCTGATGGCGCGATCGTTACTGACGCCGATGATCGCCGGCGCACTGGTCGCACGCGCGCAGGCGCCGGTTCCTCCAATTCCGCCGGCCCGTTCCGATGCCGCGGCTGCCTGAGCCCTCGGCTCTGCAGGTCCCAGGCCCCGCGCCGGAACGCAATTTCCGGCAGGAGTCGGCCCATGGCGGTCGTTGACGACGACATCGGCGCAGACGCCGCATTGGCCGATGCGCCAGTGCCGGAAGCGGCTGCGATCGAGGACGTCTCTCTCGAGCTATGGCGCAATCGCCTGCTCGCCATGATCCTGGGCCTGCTGCTGCTGACGATCAGCGCCCTGGCCGCGCGCGTCGTCGTCCCGGTCCTCGTCGCGATCCTGTTCAGCGTGATGCTCGCGCCAGCCGTGCGCCTGCTGACGCAGTGGCGCGTGCCGCGTGCGTTCGCATCCCTGGTCGTGGTGGGGCTTGCCATCGCGGCCGGCGCGGTGCTGTTGAACGCGCTGGCCAAACCGGCCATCGACTGGATCGCGCATGCACCGAAGGCGATCGAACAATTCGCTCACCAGGTCCAGCAGTTGTGGCGACCGATCGCCGATGCAAGCAAGAAGGCGACCGAACAGATCGCCCAGATGACCCAATCCGCTCCGGCTCCGGCGCCCGTTCGCGTCGTCGACACGTCGACACCCGATACGCTGATCCAGGTGCTCGGCGCGGCGCCCGGCGTCATCATGCAGATCCTGGTCACGCTGCTGCTCACGTTCGTGTTCCTGCAGCACGGCGATGCGGTGCTGCGCAAGCTCGTCGAACTCGCGCCGGACTGGCACGCCAAACGCGGCGTCGTCGTCGCCACGCGCGATGCGCAGCGCGACCTGTCGGTCTACGTCTTCACGATCAGCGTGATCAATGCCGTCCTCGGAGTCGCAACGGCGACAGCGTTATGGGCACTGGGCGTTCCGGACCCCGTGCTCTGGGGCGGCGTTGCCGCCGCGTTCAACTTCGCCCCATACATCGGTCCGATGCTGACGGTTGCCGCGCTCAGCGTGGTCGGCATAACCAATGCGCACTCGTTGCTGCTCGGCCTTGCGCCACCGGCGGCATTCCTCGCGTTGCACCTTGTCGAAAGCTTCGTCGTGACGCCGTTTCTCGCCGGGCGAAGGCTCGCACTCGATCCGATCATGATCTTCCTCAGCCTCCTGCTGTTCGGCTGGATGTGGGGCATCGCCGGGCTTCTCATCGCGGTCCCCCTGCTCACGTGCCTGAAGATCATTGCCTCACGCGTCCCGGC
>DATIEJ010000036.1:0-17426 GCA_035455825.1 Rhodanobacteraceae bacterium
TTGCGCCGGCCCTGGACCGCATACGCGCTGATGTTCAGCTGCGCGGTCATCAGGTTGTCGCTCTGTCCGTAGAACGTGACCTGCTGCGAACCGACGCCGCGCGCGTGGACGACGACGACGACGTCGATGTCGCCGCGGCGCGCGACGAGGTTGAGAATTTCGGCGATGTTCGCTTTCGATCCCTGCAGCAGGTGTTCGACGCGCGGCATCGACGCTTCGTCGACCAGATGAAAGCCGTTGCGCGACAACGCGTGCTCGATCGAGTGCTGGGCCGGTTCGGCGACGGCTTCGTCGCCGCCTGCAAGCACGGCGATCGTCGGGATGTGCGGCCGCGGCGGAACGCTGACCGGCGGCGGCGGCGTCACGGCCGCGACGCGCTGCTTCGGCGGCGGCGCCTGGGCGGCCTGTGCGGCGGCCAGATCGCGCAGCGGTTCGACTTGCGAGGCGCGCGGCGCCGGCGCACTGTCGTTCGCCGGCGCGGCGGCAGCAACGCCGCTCGCATTCGCATTCGCGGCGGCGGTTTGCGCGGAGGCGGCTGCTCCGTTCGCGGGCGCGCCTGAGCCGAGGATATCGTTCAACGACGCGTTCGGCGGGTTCGCCGCCGCGACGGCGCCATTCGCATCCGGTGATGGTGGTGTCGGTGCAGCCGGGGTCGGCGGCGGCGCAGGTGGCGCAGGCGGTGTCGATGTCGTAGTCGCCGCCACCGATGTCGTCGCCGGCGCGGGCGCTGCCGGCGGCGCTGCGACCTGCGACGGAAACCACTGCGCCAGTTGCGCCGGAATGCGGTCGCGGAACGCCCACGCCGCGCTCACGAGCAGCAGGAATGCGATCGCGGCGATCGCGAGCGGCAACGGCGAGCGTTTCGGCGCGGCGCCGCGCTCGAGAACGGACTGGTGCACCGGCGCGCCGAGATCCGGCGCCGCGCGTGCGGCGGTCGTGGCCGATGCCGGCCGCGGCGTGACCGAACCGACCGCCGGCATCGGCCGCGGCGTCGGCGTCGTGCTCGGCAGCGACTGCTGTCCCGACACCGGCGTCTTCTGGCCGATCATCGTCGCCGCGGCGGTCGTCATCTTCGTCTGCAACGTGATCGGTCCGCCGCGCGCGACCAGCGGATGCTGGCCGAGGTCGGCGACGAGTTCATGGCAGCTCTGGTAACGCTCGGCCGGATCCTTGGCGATCATGCGCGTGAGCACGCGCGACAGTTCCGGGTCGACTTCCGCATTCAACGTGCACACATCCGGAATTTCCGCCTTGACGACTTCGAGCATCAGGCCGAGCGGCGATTCGTCGGTGAACGGCATGCGCCCGGCCAGGCATTCGAACAGCACGATGCCGAGCGAGAAGATGTCCGAGCGCTGGTCGACCGGCTTGCCGAGGCACACTTCCGGCGAGAGATAACCCGGCGTGCCGACGAATTCGCCGGTCGAGGTCAGCTTTTTCGAGAAGTCCTGGGTCGTCAGCGCGATGCCGAAGTCGGCGATCTTGACCGACCCGCGCGCCGTCAGCATCAGGTTGCCCGGCTTGATGTCGCGATGGATCACGCCGCGGTCGTGCGCGGTCGAAAGGCCCATGGCGGTCTGGTAGATGATCTTCGCCGCCTGTTCGGGCTTGAGCTTTCGTTCGCGCTTGAGCACCGAACCGAGCGATTCGCCGTCGACGAACTCCATGACGAAGAACGTCTGGCCCTCGTCGTCGCCGATGAAGTAGATCTGGATGATGTGCGGGTCGTTGAGCGAGGCCATCGACCGCGCTTCGCGCAGGAAGCGTTCCTTGACCGACGCATCGTGCGCGAGCGAATCGGCCAGCACCTTGATCGCGACATAGCGGTTCAGCGAGGTCTCGTAGCCCTTGTAGACCACGCCCATGCCGCCGCGACCGAGCTCCGAAACGAGGTCGTAGTGCCCCAAATGCGTCTTCATGACCGACTCCACAGCGCCAGGCGGCGCCAGACAGGTGCTTCAAATACTACCACCGCCGGGCCGGGCAACCCCGTGCCAGGCTTGGCAAGGGTCTGGTGCACGGTCGTGCCGGCAGCCGTGAGCCAGTTCGCATTTCGCCGCTGGCGGCGTCCGGGCGCGCTGCGCGCAGCAAGGCGGCGCCGGGCGCGTGACGCGTCAGCCGGCCAGGATGGCGTCGATCTCGATCAGCAGCTCGCGCCGGCAGACATCGCCGTTCAGCAGCAGCACCGGCGTCGATTCCGGCAGGCGCTCGCGCAGGCGCGCGCTGACGGCGCCGGCGTCCTCGCCGTTGCGCAGATAGACCTTGAGCATGCTGTGGCTGCCGAAGTGCGCGCGCGCCGGAACGCCGGCGGCCTCGAGCAGGCTGGCGAAGTTCGCCAGGGTTTCATCGAGCTGGGCCGGCAGGTCGTCGTGATGGTGCGAGACGTGGCCGACGATCGCCGCCGTTCCGGAAATGTATAACTGTGGAGAATGTGTCGGCGCGCGCATCGCGCGCGCGAACGTCGGCGCGCTCGGACCATGCTCGCGCGGATAGCGCCAGGCGCTCATCTGGCGCGGGTTTTCCAGCGCCGCGCCGCGGACGCGGGCGGCGAGCCAGTAGACCTGCAGCACGCGCCGCCCGCTGCGCACGCCGATCGCCGTGGCCGCCGGAAATCCGTGCTCGAACAGGCTGGCCATGCCATCGGCGCGGCCGCGGCAGAATTCGCGATAGCGCTCGGCGTCGCCGCTGCCGGTGTTGATGTCGTCGAGGTAGTTCCAGATGCGCAGCACATGTGGCGTGCGCGACGCCGCGATCCATTCGCGCAGCAGGCAATAGGCGTAACGCGCGCTCGCGGCAATGCCGCCGCGCGCATTTTCATCGACTTCGATGACGCCGAACGCGTAGTCGCCGTCGCCGGTCCAGCGCAGTTCGCCGGCCGTTTCCTGGATCACCGGCGCGCCGCCGCGCCATACCTCGAACGGCGCCGGACCGGACAACGGTTCCAACGCGACCCGCAGGTAGCGCGGATCGCGGTTGACCGGCGCCGCGCTGCCGAAGCCGACCACGGCAAGGACATCGGATCCGCCGAGGATCCGCTCCAGCGCGGTTGACTCGTAACTGACGCGCAGCGACGGCAGCAAGTGGCCAACGGCGCTGTGGCGCGTGTTCAGGTTGTCGTTCGAATTGGAAACAGATGCGTCCGTCATGATCTCCCGCGGGTACTCCGCGGGAGCCAGCCCGCGGCGACGCGCATGATACACTGCGCGATCATTGCTGCCCGTGCGCAGCGGCCGGTTTCAGGAAGGAATTGATGGGGACCCAGACGCCTGCGGAACGTGAACTCGCCGAACTCGTCGTCGGCAGCCTGAATCTGGAAAACATCAAGGCCGAGGATGTCGATCCCGATGCCGCCCTGTTCGGCGGCGACCTCGGCCTGGACTCGATCGACGCGCTTGAGCTCGCCTTGGCCGTGTCCAAACGCTACGGGTTTTCGCTGCGCTCCGACAACGCCGACAACAAGCGCATCTTCAGTTCGCTGCGCGCGCTGGCCGAGCACATTCAGCAGCACCGTCAGCAGTAACTTCGCCGTGCTTCGCCTCCTGGGCTGGCTCGGGATCATCGCGCTCGCGGTCTGCGCCCACTGGTTCGACAGTCCCCTGCTGCGCGCGGCCTGCGTGCCGGCGCTGCTGCTCCTGATCGCCAGCAGCGCGCCCGCGCCGATGCGCCGGCCGCTGATCGTGCTGGCCGTCCTGACGGCGCTGCCGATCGGATTCGGACTTGGCGACGCACTGCTCGACGTGACACCGGCACTGATTGCCGCGCTCGTCGGCTGGATGTTCGCGCGCACCTTGCTGCGCGGTCGCCGGCCGCTGATCGCGCGCGCGGTCGTCGCGATGGACGGTCCGCAGCTGCTGGACGATCCCGCCGTGGCTCGCTACACGCGGCGGCTCACGCTGGTCTGGGCGCTGTACCAGGCCGCGCTCGCTTCGATCGCGCTGCTGCTGGCACTGTGCGCCTGGTACGGACCGCAGCGCTGGCCGGCGCTTCCGGGACCCAGGTGGTTCGGCGTCGTGCTGCTGCCGCTGGCGGTAGCCGCACTGGTCCTGGCCGAGTTCGCACTGCGTCCACGCTTGCTGCCGCAGGCGCCGCCGCGTTCGCTGTACTCGTTCGTGCGCGATCTCGTGCGCGCGTGGCCGGCACTGCTGGCCGAATGAGCGCGCGCCGGCCTTCGGCCAGACCATCGTGCGGAGACGTCCGGTGAACGCCGGCGAATTCCGCGAGAGTTTTTCGATAGCGGCCGCGCACGCAGCGCTGCCCGGGCACTTCCCGGGGCGCCCGGTCGTGCCCGGTGTCGTCTTGCTCGACCGGGTCGCCGCGGCGCTCGAACGCTGGCGCGGCGCGCGCATCGCCGGCCTGCCGCAGGTCAAGTTCCTGCGTCCGCTGTTGCCGGGGCAGGAGGCCGAGCTGCTGCTCGAGGACGACGGCAAAAGTATACGTTTTCGCATCGTGCACGCGCAGGCGACGATCGCCAGCGGCAACGTCGAGATCGCCCGGTGAGCACGGACTGGCAGGGTCGGCCCGAAGCCGGCGGGCGCGTCGCCGTGTCGATCGCGCTGTTCCTCGCGCAGAACCTGGGCCGCGCGTTCGTGCGCGTGCTGCTGTATCCGGCCACGCTGTACTTCTTCCTGCGGCGCGGCGCGGAGCGGCGCGGCGCGCGCGCGTTCCTGACCCGGGCCCTGGGCCGCCCCGCGAGCACATGGCAGGTGCTGCGCAACATGCTCGCCTATGCGCAGACGATGCTCGACCGGATCTACCTGCTGTCCGAATCGCTGCAGCGCTTCGACGTCAGCTCGCACGGCCTCGACGTTCTCGAGACACAAATGGCGCGCGGCCGCGGCGTGCTGCTGCTCGGCGCGCACATCGGCAGCTTCGAGGCGCTGCGCTCGCTCGGCGAGAAGCGCCCCGGCGTGCGCGTGGCCGTGGTCATGGACCGGCGCCAGACGCAGCTGATGACCGAAATGCTGCACCGGCTGAATCCGAAGATCGCGGCCAACGTCATCGACGCCGGCGCCGATCCGGCGCAGCTGGCGCTGGCGATGCACGCGGCGGCGGAAGAAGGCGCGCTGATCGGCCTGCTCGCCGATCGCGCGCGCCCCGGCGAGGCCGTGCAGACCGTCGATTTTTTCGGCGCGCCCGCCGATTTTCCGACCGGGCCGTACGTGATCGCCGCGCTGCTCGAGCTGCCGGTCGTGCTGTGCTTCGGCCTGTACCGCGGCGGCAACCGCTACGATTTATACTTTGAGACATTCGCCGACGAGATCCGGCTCGCGCGCAGCGAACGCGCCGCGCAGCTCGGCGCCTGGGCGCAGCGCTTCGCGCACCGGCTCGAGCATTACACGCGCCTTGACCCCTACAACTGGTTCAACTTCTATGATTTCTGGCATCGTCGCGCTGATCCCGCTGCTGTTCGCAGCGAGCCCGCCAGCGCCTCCCGCGACAACGCCTGACCCGGCCGCGCTGATCGCCCGTCTGGCGCGGCCGGCTCCGGCCGACACGGCGTACACCGAGGTGCGCTTCGTCGGCATGCTCAAGCAGCCGCTCGTGCTGCACGGCGAACTGCATTACGGCGGCGCGGGCAAGCTCGGCAAGCGCGTCGACCGGCCCTACCAGGAGACGACGACGATCGCCGACGGCAGCGTCGAAGTGCAGCGCGCCGACAGGCCCGCCCAGCACTTCTCGCTCGACCGCGCGCCGGAACTGCAGACCCTGCTCGCCGCATTCGGCGCACTGCTCGGCGGCGACGCGGCGACACTGGCGAAGTATTACCAGATCGATGCGCTCCAGGCCGGCGACGGCTTCAGCCTGAAGCTGACGGCACGCACCGCCCGTCCCGGCAAGCTCAACCGCGTCGTCGTCCGCGTCGACGGCCGCGGCAACGAGCCGCACTGCTTTTCCCTGTACCAGCCCGATGGCGACGCCAGCGTCATGCTGCTTGGCACGCTCGCCGCGGCATCCCTGCCCGATCCGCCGACGCGCGGCGCGCTCGAGAAGTTGTGCCATCGCCTGACACCATGACCGGCGCGCGCCGGGCCGGCCTCGTCGCGCTCTGGCTGGCCGTCCTGGCCGTGCTCGCGTTCGGCGTGAGCCGGACGCTCGTCGTCGGCAACGACCTGCGCAGCTTCATGCCGCCGGCACAAACCGCCGACCAGCGCCTGTTGCTCGACCAGATCGGCGAAGGTCCGGCCGCGCGCCTGCTGCTGCTGGCGATTTCCGCTCCGGCGGCCGAAGCGGCTGCCGCGCTGAGCCAGCAGCTCGCCGCGGCGCTGCGCGGCGATGCGCGCTTCAGCGAGGTGCTGAACGGCGACGTGGACCTGTCCGCGCTCGATCCGCAGTGGTTGCCGTACCGATACCTGCTGGCGCCGACGCTCGACCACGCGGCCTTCGATGCCGATTTCCTGCGCGCGCAACTCGAACAGCGGCTGCAGGATCTCGGATCGCCCGGCGCCGAGTTGCTCAAGCCGCTGCTGCCGCGCGATCCGACCCTCGAGACGCTCGCACTCGCGCAACGCTGGACGCCGGCGCACGCGCCGCTGCTGCGCGACGGCGTCTGGTTCTCGCCGCGCGACGAAGCGTTGCTGCTCGTGCAGACGCGCGCGGCCGGCTTCGACCCGAGCGCGCAAGCCGCGGCAATCGACGCACTGCGCGCTGCGTTTTCCGGCTTGCCCGGCGCCGCCGGCGCGCGCCTCGAAATCAGCGGTCCCGGTTATTTCGGAGCGATCGTCAGCGCGCGCACGCGCGCCGAAGCCGAGTGGCTGAGCCTGATCGGCACGCTCGGTTTCGCCGCGCTGTTGCTGCTGGCTTACCGCAGCCCGGGCGTGCTGGCACTGGTCGCGCTGCCGATCGCGAGCGGCGCACTGGCCGGGCTGGCCGCCACGTCTGTGATCTTCGACTCGATCCACGGCATCACGCTCGCGTTCGGCGTCACCCTGCTCGGCGTCGCCCAGGAATATCCGATTCGCGTGTTCAGCCATCGTCGCGCCGGCGCCAGCGTCGCCGAAAGCCTCGCCGGCGTCTGGCCGCTGCTGCGCCTGGCGATCGTGTCGGCGTGCATCGCCTACGTCACGTTCTTCGCGTCCGGCGTGGCCGGATTGCAGCAACTGGCCGCCTTCACGATCAGCGGCCTGCTCGTGGCCGGCGCGGCCACGCGCTGGCTGCTGCCGGCCGTGATGCCGGCGCGGTTCCGCGACGTCGCCCAGACCCGCTGGCTCGCGCGCCTGCAGGACGCGCTCGATGCCTTGCCGCGGCCGCGCTGGCTGCCGTGGCTGGTGCTCGCCGTTGCGCTCGCGCTGCTGTGGTTTGCGCCGGCGCCGTTCTGGCAGAACGACCTGGCCGCGCTGACGCCGGTGCCGCCGCAGTTGCTGCAGCGCGAGGGCGAACTGCGCGGCGCACTCGGCGCGCCCGACGTGCGCTACCTGCTCGTGCTCGAAGCAGCCGACGACGAACGCCTGCTCGCCTTGTCCGAGCGCCTCGAAGCACAAGTGGAAAAATGGAAAACGCAACATTTTGTCGGCGACGTCGAGTTGCCGAGCCGTTACCTGCCGAGCCAGGCCACGCAACGGGCGCGCCAGGCGCGCCTGCCGGAGCGCACGGCGCTCGAAGCCGCGCTGGCGCAGGCCCAGCGCGACCTGCCGTACCAGCCCGGCTTGTTCGCACCGTTCATCGACGATGTCGAGGCGGCACGCGCGTTGCCGTTGCTGACGCCGAAAACCTTTTCCACGTCGCCACTCGGCGGGCGCCTGCAAGCGATGTTGACCCGGCGCGAAGGCCGCAGCGTCGCGCTGGCGACGCTGAGCAACGTTCACGATGCCGCGGCGATCGCCGCGCAGTCGGCGGCGCTCGGCGCGAACGGCGAGCGCGTCAGCCTGCTCGACCTGAAGGGCGCGTCGGAGTCGCTGGTCGCCAGTTATCGCGAACGCATCGGCCAGGCCTTGCTCGTGGCACTCGTGCTGCTCACGCTCGCCGTCGCGATCGCGTTCCGCGACCTTCGCCGCGCCTGGCATGTCATCGCGCCGATGTCGCTGGCGACGTTGCTCGTGCTGGCCGTGTTGCGCGCCGGCGGCGTGTCGCTGTCGCTGTTCCATCTGATTGCGCTGACGCTCGCCGCCGGTCTCGGCCTGCACTACGCGCTGTTCTTCGAACGCCGCACCGGCGATGCCGCCGAGGAGCGGCGCACCCTGCACGCGACGCTCGTCTGCGTGCTCTCGGCCGTGCTCGTGTTCGGCCTGCTCGCGGCCTCGACCTTGCCGGTGCTGCGCGCGATCGGCCTTACGGTGGCCCTGGGTGTCGCCTTCCACTTCTGCCTGTCGACGCAAATGGCAAGACCACGCTCTTCGAAGAGTGCGGGCATGGATGCCCGCTTTTTGACTTTCGCGATCAGGGACGATCGCACAAAGACTTCCTGGCAGCACCTGATACCGCATCGCGGGACGATGTGCCTGCTCGACACCGTCGTCGGCTGGGACGACGAGGGGATCCATCTGGTTACCGATTCGCACCGTCGCGCCGACAATCCGTTGCGCAGCGACGGCATGCTGCGCGCCGTGCACCTGTGCGAGTACGGCGCGCAGGCGATGGCCGTGCATGGCGGACTGCTCGCGCAACGCAACGGCGAAGTCGCCGCGCCCGGACTGCTGGTTTCGCTGCGCGGCGTGAAGCTGCACGCCGCGCGCGTCGACGAGCTGCCCGGCGACCTCGACGTGCGCGCGGAAAAGTTGCTCGATGCCGGCAGCAGCTGGCAATACGCGTTCCGGGTCGAACACGCCGGCCTTCTGCTCGCCGAAGGCCGCGCCGTCGTGATCGTGCAGGAGTCAGGGCCGAGGGCTGAGGGCTGAGGGCTGGTGCGCAACCCGGCGCGAGTCCGCGCGATCGAGGCGATGGCTCGACCAATGCACGACCGGCAACGCGAGACAATCGGTTTTGTCCTGCCGGCCGGTAATGCAACAATGCCTGCATGAGCGAATCGACAGGCACGTCGCGCGCACGCCGCGCGCTCGTCACCGGCGGCAGCGGCGACATCGGCGCGGCGATCTGCCGTGAACTTGCCGGCCAGGGCTGCGCGGTGCATGTGCACGCGCACGCGAACACGCAGCGCGCCGACGCCGTCGTCGCTGAAATCCGCGCGGCCGGCGGCCAGGCGCACGCACTCGCATTCGACCTGACCGATGGCGCCGCGACGCGCGCGGCGATCGAAGCGCTGCTCGAAAGCGGGCCAATCGGCGTGCTCGTGCACAACGCCGGCATCCACGATGATGCGCCGCTGGCCGGCATGCGCGAGGAGCAATGGCATCGCGTCATCGACGTATCCCTGCACGGCTTCTTCCATGCGGTCCAGCCGTTGCTGCTGCCGATGGCGCGCGCGCGTTTCGGCCGCATTGTCTGCGTGTCATCGGTCGCCGCCGTGCTCGGCAATCGCGGCCAGGCCAACTACGCCGCTGCGAAGTCGGCGCTGCACGGCGCGGCGAAATCGCTGGCGCGCGAGATGGCGTCGCGCGGCATAACGGTCAATGTCGTTGCGCCGGGCGTGATCGCCGGTGCGCTGGCCGACGCGGCCTTTGACGCGGAGCAGATCCGTCAACTGGTTCCGGCCGGCCGCGCCGGCACGCCGCAGGAAGTCGCCGCGTTGATCGCATTCCTGTGCTCGGCGAACGCCGGCTACATCAACGGTCAGATCATCGGCATCAACGGCGGCATGGGGTGAGTGGAGCGGGGCTGAGGGCTGAGGGCTGAGAGAAATAACGATCAGCTGCTCGATTTCTCTTGATCTTCCTTCGCCCCTCACCCCTCGCTCCCTTCGCGTCACGTGCCCGGCTCGAAGTCGTCGGCGAATATGAGATCCTCGAGTTCGAACGCCCCGATGTCGCAGGCGCCGCCCTGCGGCCGCGGCACGCCGCGCTGGTCGATCGCGAGCGGAGCGCCGAGCGCGTCGCTGCATGGACCTGCGTCGAGCCCCGCGCTGCCCGGCAGCAGCGCATGTGTCGCGGTTGGGCCGCCGTTGTCCCGCAGCGGTCCGAGCAGCGGCGTTTCTTCCGAGTACGGCCCGTTGATCGTGCAGCTTGGATGGGCCACGAGGTTCTTGCTCGATGAGGTGAACGTGCCGGCGCAGTCGGCCTGCACAAGGAACAGGCCGCTGCGGTAATAGTTGCCCGACAGGATGCTGTTGTTCAGCGACACGCTGGCGCTGACGTTGTAGAGGCCGGCGCCGCCGCCACCGCCGCTGTTGTCCGCGTTCGCCTCGTTCGCGGCGACCGTCACGCTGTACAGATCGATCGTGCCGGTGTCGAGGAACATTCCGGCGCCGTCGCCCGCGCTCGCGTTGCCGGAGATCGTGTCGTTGACCAGGGTCATCGTCGACCCTTCCGTGTAGATCGCTGCGCCGTAAGTCGCGCTGTTGCCGCTAAACGTGCTGTTCGTGATCGTGACTTTGCCCTCGGCGTACAGGCCGCCGCCGTAGGCGGACTGGTTGCCGCTGATCGTGCTGTTGCTGATCGTCAGCGGACCACTGCTGTGGATCCCGCCGGCGATCCCGCCGATCGAGCCGTTATGCAGGGTCTTGTTGTCCTCGACGATGCTGTTCTTGAGCACGAGCGAGCCGCCGTTGTCGATGCCGCCACCATGGATGTCCCCGAACACTGACTCCGCCGAGTTGTCGGTGATGACGCAGTCGTCGACCGTGAGGTTCGCGTCGCTGGCGATGCCGCCGCGGGCCACGCCGTTGCGGATCGTCAGATGATTCAGGCTCACGTTGATCGCGCTGCCGAGCTGGAAAACGCCGGCACCGGTCGCGGCGCCGTTGGCGTCGATGATCGTGGTCGCGGCAGTGGAGCCGATAATCGTGACGCTGTCGCTCACGCCGAGAACGCCGCCGAGCACGTAGGTGTTCGCCGGCAGCAGGATCGTATCGAGACCGGCATGCGCGTTGGCCTGCTGGACCGCGGCGCGCAGCGTGCAGACGCCGTTGCCGGTTGCCGTTTCGCAGGCCGCCGTCGCCGTGTTCGCATCGGGCAAGTCAGCCGTGCTGTTGACCTGGTAGAACGTCGCCAGCGCGTCGGCTGCCGGGCCGAACATCAGGACGACGAGCGCGCCTATCCAGGCGATCGTGCGCCGGGGCTTCCGGATCGGATCGATTCGCGCGGGCATCGACACCCCCTGGGTAGCAGTCAGCGTCCCTGCGCCTGCGGCGCGGCAGCTGCAAAGCCGCGCCGACGCTTCGGGTGCGCAGAACGCCGGTTGGCGAAAATGTGCGACACGCGCGCCCGCGAAGGGCCCGGCAAGCCCATGTTGGCCGCCGACCCGCCGCAAGGCAGCGGCAATCGGCCGCTGCACGCTTCCGCGAGTGCTGCCCGGCCGCTATACTTGCGCGCTGTTTTCGCCGCGCCAGCGGCTCCTTCTGCCTATTGGTGAGTTAAGTGACCAATCCCGTCTCCCCGACCGATCGTGTGTTCCTGAAGCATTTCTCGATGATGATCGGCCTGCTCGTGCTGGTCATGTTCTCCCTGATCGGGCTGGCGCTTTACCTGTATTCGTACAACCCGCCGCCGGGCAACCCGCAGGCGCAGGTGCAGACCGAAGCGCGCATCGCGCCGGTCGGCGCGGTCTACGCCGGCGATACCGGACGCGCGGCACTCGTCGCGGCCCAGGACGCAGCGAAGAAGGCCGCGGCCGGGCAGGTCGCCTACGGCGGCACGCTAGACGGCAAGACGATCTTCGGCAACCTGTGCCAGACCTGTCATACGAACGCCGCGACCGGCGCACCCGTCATCAGCGACAAGGGCGCCTGGGCGCCGCGCGTGGCCCAGGGCCTCGATACGCTGGTCAAGCATGCGATCGAAGGTTTCCAGGGCAAGGCGCCGAACCCGATGCCGGCCAAGGGCGGCAACCCGTCGCTGACGGACGCCCAGGTCAAGGCCACCGTCGAGTGGATGCTGACGCAGGTTAAGTGACGGCAGGTACGAGGGGCGAGGAAGAGCCGGGCTCCGGCATCGCCTTTGTTTGTCGCAAAACCGACCGTCGGTGAGCGGGCTGCAAACGGCAACTCGCGGAGTCATCTACTGCGTTTCAACAACCGTTCGCCCTGAGCGGCCCCTCTCGGCCATCCTTGGCCTCCGGGGCACTTGGGCTCCTGCCCGGCGCAGGCGCGTAGCGCCGAAGTCGAAGAGACGTTGCGACCCCGGGTCGAGTCCGGTGGGGCGTGCTCGCGGGCGCGAGCCACGCATCAACGCGAATCGTCGATTTCGCCAATTTCGGCCAGCAACGCCTCGCGCTTCCGCGTCGCGAACGCGACCAGCTCCGGAAAGAATCGCGCAAACGCCGAATTGAGTTCGGCTTCACGCTGCCACAGCGCGGGACCGCCCGCGGCAAGCGGGTTGGCGTGCTTCAGGCGCATGCCGATGCCGGCGAGCACGCGTTCGATCGTGTCGCGCTCGGCGTAACTGGCGAACAGTCCGGCGCGCTGGAAGTAGTCGGCGAAGCGGTTCAACGGCGGCGGAAGCCAGTGCCGGTTGGCGCGCAGGAGACCTTCGGCGCGCGCGGACAACTCGGCCAGCGGCTCGCGTCCCTGGCCCGGCCAGCCGGTCGCGAGCACGTGGTCGAAATAGACATCGAGCAGGATGCCGGCGTAGCGCCGCAGCGGCGGCACGAACAACGCGCGCGCCGCGGCGACTTCCGCATGACTATCCGTATAGACGTCTATATTCCGGTGCAGCACGACGCCGGCGCGGATCGCGGCCGGCCAGTGCGGATCCGGAGCGCCGCGCCAGAAGTCGCCGAGCAGCCCGCCGAGCAGGACCCGGTCGTCCGCGCCGGCCAGAAATGCGTGTGCCAGATGATTCATCGGCGCCATTGTCGCGCAGTCGCGCGGCGTTGCGTCTCGCCTCGGGTATCATGCGCAGTTTCATGATGTGCGCACTTTTATGACCCGGGATTCGATCGACGTACCCGCCGTGTTTCCGCAGGCCGCAGCAAACTTCGTGCTGCGCGGCCCGGCCGGGGCGCTCGAGGCGTATGCCGCCACGCCGGAGCCCGGATGCGCGCGCCGCGGCACCGCGATCGTCTGCCACCCGCATCCGCAGCACGGCGGGACGATGCACAACAAGGTCGTCACGATCGTCGAGCGCGCGTTGCGGGAGTCCGGGCTGGCGACGGTCACGTTCAATTTCCGCGGCGTCGGCGCCTCGGCCGGCAGTTTCGACGATGGCCGTGGCGAGACCGACGATCTGCTCGCCGTGGCGCGCTGGGTGCAAAGCGTGCGGCCCGCAGACGCGCTGTGGCTCGCCGGATTTTCGTTCGGCAGCTATGTCGCGCTGCGCGCGGCACAGTCGCTGCCGCTGCGCCAGCTGATCAGCGTCGCGCCGCCGGTCGGCCGCTGGGACTTCGCGACGCTCGCAGCGCCCGCCTGTCCGTGGCTCGTCATCCAGGGCGAGAGCGACGAAGTCGTGGATGCCGCCGCGGTGTACGAATTCGTCGCCGCGCAGGAGCATCCGCCGACACTCGTGCGCATGCCCGACACCGGTCATTTTTTCCATCGGCGCCTGATGGACTTGCGCGGCGCGATCAAGAACGGCGTGCGCGCGAACCTTCCGCCGCGCTACGACGAAGCGGCGCCGGTCCAGGCATGAACGACGCAGCGGCCGGCGGCGGCGTTGCGACGCCGGGCGAGCTGTATGCACGAGGCGTGGCGCAGGGGCGCTGGGAAGACGATGCCGCGCAGCGGGCCGCGCTCGTCGAACTCGACCGCGTGCACGCCGACCTGGTCGCGGCGCAACGCGACGCGAGCGCCGCGCCGTGGTGGCGCATCGGCCGGTCGCGGCCCGCGGCCGTGCGCGGGCTGTACCTGTGGGGCGACGTCGGCCGCGGCAAGACCTTTCTCGTCGACCTGCTGTACCAGTCGCTGCCGCTGCCTGCGCAGCCCGTGAATCCGCCCGGCGAAGACACGCCACGGCGCGATGGCGAAGCGGCTGGCGGTCCGGGCAAGCTGCGCCTGCACTTCCATCGTTTCATGGGCCGCGTGCATGCCGAACTGCGCCGGCTCGAAGGCCACGACGATCCGCTGGTCGACGTCGCCGCGCATTTCGCCCGGCAGGCGCGCGTGCTGTGCCTCGATGAATTCTTCGTCACCGACATCGGCGATGTGATGATCCTCGGCGGTCTGCTGCAGCATCTGTTCGCGCGCGGCACGACCCTGGTCACGACCTCGAACATCGAGCCGGCGCAGTTGTACCGCGAGGGTCTGCAGCGCGCGCGCTTCGTGCCGGCGATCGCGCTGATCGAACGGCATTGCGCGATCGTCCAGCTGCTCGCGGCGCAGGACTATCGCCTGCGCGAACTCAGCCGCGCCGGCGTGTATTTCACGCCGCTCGGTGCTGCTGCCGAACAGGCGCTCGACGCCTGCTTCGAGCACATCGCGCCGGGTACGCGCCGGCCGGAGACCGAGATCGTCGTCAACGGGCGCGGCATCGCGGTCAAGCGCCGCGCCGAAGGCGTGATCTGGTTCGATTTCTCCGCGCTGTGCGAAGGTCCGCGTTCCGTCGCCGACTACATCGAGCTGGCGCAGAGCTTCAATACCGTGCTGATCTCCGGCGTGCCGGCGCTTTCTGCACAAATGGAAGATGCGGCACGGCGCTTCGTCAACCTGATCGATGAATTCTACGACCACGGCGTGAACCTGGTCCTGTCGGCGGCGGCGGCGCCTGCCGGCCTCTACCGCGGCGAACGCCTGCGCGCCGAATTCGCGCGTACGCAGTCGCGCCTGACGGAAATGCAGAGCACCGAGTACCTGGCGCGCGCGCACCGGCAATAACGCGGACGCGGTGTCGGGCGATCACGGCGAAAGCCAGGTTGAAATACGCGGCATCGGCCTCCATCGCACTTGGCATTGCCTGCGCGATGCCGTGATCGCGGCGACGCGCGACCCATGACCAATTGCGCTTGCGAGGCCAAGACCCGGCTACTACGCTATACTGCTCAGTTCAGTAATCGCGATAACGACGCCGCACGCCTTCACCGGTGCGCGGCCGTCTGCGTGACGCGCCGCCATGCGCGGCGCGACAATCCCAAAAAGCTTCTCATCGAGACCAGATACATGCGAACACGGATTTTACGCAGTGGGCTACTGGGCGCCGGTGTCGTTTTGCTCGTCGCCGCATGCGGCAAGAGCGGGCCGCCGGCGCAGCAACAGCCGCCGCCGCCCGAAGTCGGCGTCGTCACGGCCCAGGCCCAGGCCGTCCCTCTGACACGCGATCTGGTCGGCCGCCTGTCGGCGACGCGCACCGCCGACGTGCGCGCGCGCATCGCCGGCGTGCTGCAAAAGCGCGTGTACACCGAAGGCAGCGACGTCAAGGAAGGACAGCTGCTGTTCCAGATCGATCCGGCGCCGCTGCAGGCCGCGCTGAGTGCGCAGCAGGCCAATCTCGCCGCGGCGCAGGCGACCTACCAGAACAACCATGTCGCTGCCGAGCGCGCCCGCTCGATCGCGAGCAAGGGGCTGCTGTCGAAGACCGACTCGGACAATGCCGAAGCCGCCGAACGCACCGCCGCGGCAGCGGTCAAGCAGGCGCAGGCGAATGTCGAGAGCGCCAAGATCAACCTCGGCTACGCCAACGTCACGGCTCCGATCGGCGGACGCGCGGGCCAGCAGCAGGTCACTGAAGGCGCGCTCGTCGGCCAGGGTGAAGCGACCTTGCTCACGCGCGTCGAGCAGATCGATCCGATCTATGTGAATTTCAGCCAGGCGGTTGGCGAGATCGACCAGTTGCGTCATGCCGCGGCGACCGGCAGCGTCGAACTGGCCGAGGCCGGCAAGGCCAAGATCGAGTTGCTGCGTCCGGACGGTGCGGCCTACGCCAGCGGCACGCTGGATTTCTCCGACACCGCGGTCGATGCGGCGACCGGCGCGGTCAGCCTGCGCGGCATCGTGCCGAATCCGGATCACGCGCTGCTGCCGGGCATGTATGTCAACGTGCGCGTATCGGTCGGCGAACTCAAGCACGCGTTCCTGATCAACCAGGCCGCCGTGCAGCGCGACGCCAACGGCGCATACGTGCTCGTGGTCGGCGCTGACGGAAAGGTCGTGCAAAAGCCTGTCGTCGCCGACAGCGTGCGCGGCGACAGCTGGATCGTGGCCAGCGGCCTGGCCGAAGGCGACAAGGTCATCGTCTCGGGCGTGCAAAAGGCGCGCCCCGGTTCGCCCGTGCACGCGACCGCGTGGCAGCCGCCGGCTCCGGCCGGAACCGCGCCGGCCCAGGCGCCGGCATCGGACAAGCCGGCCGCCGACAAGCCCGCCGAAAAGAAAGCCTGAGCCCGGCCCAAGATCAAAAGCGATTACACGACGAACACGAAGAAAGGAAAATCTCACTTTTCGGCTTGTCCACGGGTTCTTCGCAGCGCGTCGCGCGTACCGCTCGATGTTGCTTCCTGCGTGTTCCCCGATCGACAGGAGCCTGAATGCTCGCAGGCCATGACGGCCGGGACAGGCCGGGGTTCGATATTTTTGCGTTTCTAAAGTTAGCGCGCCAAGGAAACTGACGATGTCCAATTTCTTCATCGACCGGCCGATCTTCGCCTGGGTCATCGCGATCCTGATCACGCTCGGCGGCGTCATCGCGATCACGACCCTGGGCGTCGAGTCGTATCCGTCGATCGCCCCGCCGCAGGTCGTCGTCAGCGCCAACTACCAGGGTGCCGACGCCGAGACGGTCGAGCGCACGGTGACCCAGGTCATCGAACAGCAGCTGACCGGCATCGATCACCTGATGTATTTCAGTTCGACCTCGAGCGCGAACGGCGGCGCCTCGGTGACGCTGACGTTCGAGCCAGGCACCAATGCCGACGTCGCCCAGGTGCAAACCCAGAACAAGGTGTCGCTCGCCACGCCGCGCCTGCCGAGCGAAGTCGTGCAGCAGGGCGTCACCGTGGTGAAGTCGAATCCCGACTTCCTGATGTTCATGCAGCTCAAGGACACCAGCGGCAAGCTCAATTCCTACGCGCTGAACAACCTGCTGACCACCGGCATCAGCGACCAGATCGCGCGCCTGCAGGGCGTCGGCAATGTTTTCCAGCTCGGGTCGGAATACTCGATGCGCATCTGGCTCGACGCCGACAAGCTGCACGGCTACAGCATGTCGGCCGCGCAGGTGCTGGCGGCGGTGCGCGGGCAGAACATCCAGGTCGCGGCCGGGTCGATCGGCGCGGAGCCGGCGCCGGCCGGCACCGGCTTCACCGCCAAGGTCGTCGCCGAAGGCCGCTTCAGCCGGCCCGAGCAGTTCGAGAACATCATCCTGCGCGCCGATCCGGATGGCACCACGGTCAAGCTCAAGGACGTCGCCCGGGTCGAACTCGGGCCGTACAGCTACGGCCAGCGCGTGATGAACAACGGCCAGCCGGTCGCGGGCCTGGGCGTGCAGCTCGTCAGTGGCGCCAACGCGCTGACGGTC
>DATIEJ010000037.1:0-13627 GCA_035455825.1 Rhodanobacteraceae bacterium
CCCTTCTGCGCCTGCGGCGGCTGGAACACGGCAAAGCGCATCGGACCTGCGCATGCGGCCGAGGCGTGCCGGTAAAACCCCTGGATGCCTTCGAAGCAGCGCTGCTCCGAGATTTTTTCAATCGTGCCAGTCATGAGCGCAATCCTTTCTCGATGCGTCGTCGCGGCGAATTTGCACCCTCACCGCCAACGGATTTTCAGTTCGCCGGCTTCGTCCACTTTGTCAGCCAGGCGTTCACCGTATCATGCCATAGCACGCTGTTCTGCGGTTTCAGCACCCAGTGGTTCTCGTCCGGAAACACCAGGAATTCGCTCGGGATGCCGCGCCGTTGCGCCGCCGTGAAGGCGGCGATGCCCTGCTCGACCGGAATGCGGAAGTCCTTCTGGCCGTGTACGACCAGTATCGGCACCTTCCAGTCGGCGACGTGATTGATCGGGTTGTACTTCTCGTAGGCCTGCGCATTTTCCCACTGCGTGCCGTGGTGTTCCCATTCGTCGAACCACAGCTCTTCGGTCGAGTAGCTCATCATGCGGCTGTCGAACACGCCATCGTGCGCGACCAGGCACTTCCACGGCAGCGACCAGTTGCCGGCGATCCAGTACGTCATGAAGCCGCCATAGCTCGCGCCGAGCGCGCAGGCGCGGCCGGCATCGAGGAAATTATACTTTTCCAGCGCCGCCGCCCAGCCCTTCTGCAGATCCTCGAGCGGCTTGCCGCCCCAGTCGCCGGAGATCGCGTCGGTAAATGCCTGGCCATAGCCGGTCGAGCCGTGAAAGTTCACCGTGACCACGGCGAAGCCGGCGCCGGCATAAGTCTGCGGATTCCAGCGGTAGTGGAAGTCGTTGGTCATCGCGCCCTGCGGTCCGCCATGGATGATGAACGCGACCGGATACTTCTTGCCCTTCTCGTAGCCGACCGGCTTGACCACGAAACCCTGCACGGTCGCGTTGTCCGCGCCCTTGAATGTGTAGAACTCGTAGTCGCCCATGCGCGCATCGGCCAGGCGTTCGGTGTTCAGATGCGTGACCTGCGATTCCTTGCCGCCTCCGGTGCCGATGCGGAACAGATCCGCCGGAGTCTTCAGCGTGCTGCGTGCGAAGACGATGTCGTTGCCGCGCACGGAAAAACCCTCGACGTGGCCCGGCGCGCCGAGCCGCGTCGCCTTGCCGCTGCCGACGTCGATCGCGAACAGCGCGTGGTCGCCGTTGTCGTAGGTCGCCGTGAACAACGTCTTGCCGTCCTTCGACAGCTGCAGCGCGCCGGCCGAACGGTCCCACTTCGGATCGATCTCATGCGTCTGTCCGCTGGCCAGATCGAGCGCCATGATGCCGAAGCGATCGGCCTCGAATGTCGGGCGCTTCATCGCAGCGTAGAACAGCGTCTTGCCGTCCGCCGACGGCAGCGGATTGGCGTCCCAGGCGGCGTTCGACGGCGTCAGGTTCTTCGGCGTGGCCGACCCGTCGGCCGGGACCGAATAGATATCGAAGTTCGTCGACCACGGCTCGGTCTTGCCGGCGATGCGCGCGTCGAAGTACACGGTCTTGCCATCCGGCGAAAACGCATATTCGCCGTCGTCGCCAAATGGCTTCGACGGGACATCGCCGTCGATGCCCTTCGTCAACAGGCGCGGCGCGGTGATGGCGCCCGTGGCAGGAACGTCGGCGATGAACAGTTGCGAGCGCCGGCCATCGGCCCACGTGTCCCAATGACGGATGAATACCTTGTCGTAGAGCATGCCGGAGCCCTTGTTCGCGGCTTTTTCTTCCAGGCGCTTTTTCGTGCAGGCCAGATCGGCGCAATCCGTGAACACGTCCATCGACAGAAGGATCTGCTTGCCGTCGGGCGACAATTTGTAATTGTTCACATCGACCGGAAGGTTCGTCAGGCGCTGGGCCGCGCCATTGCCGCCCTTCGAAGCATCGATTCGCCAAACCTGGGTCGATGGCTCGTCCTTGTTGCTGCCCAAAACGTAGACGGAGCCGCCGTCCGGCGACCAGCGCGCACTCGTCTGGCTCGTGAATGCCGTTTCGGTCAACCTGACCTGCTTTGCATTCCGCTCCGACAGGCTCATGACCCAGACGCTGTTCACGCCCTTGTTGGCTTCGTAGTCGGTCTGACGCAACTGGTAAGCCACGCGCTTGCCGTCCGGCGAGAGTTGCGGATCGCTGACGCGCTCCATCATGACCAAGTCGTGCACGTCGAACGGATGCGGAGCGGCGGCGGCGATGGTCGGAATCAAGGCGAATGCGGCGATCGCAAGTCTCATCGAGAACTCCTTGGCAGTGCGAGTTTTCCAGTATCGCAGAATGGTCTGGATCATGTGTGCCGGCAGCACGCTACGGCGCGGCGCCGCCGGCCGCGGACGCGGTGCGCCCGTACTTGTCTTCGAGGCGAACGATGTCGTCCTCGCCGAAATAGTCGCCGCACTGGACTTCGATCAGATGCAGATCGGTGTCCGTCGGATTCTCCAGCCGGTGCAGCGTTTCCAGCGGGATGTAGGTCGATTCGTTGCGGCCAAGCAGGAATTCTTCGTCGCCGACCCGCACCTTGGCCGTACCGGTCACGACGGTCCAGTGCTCGCTGCGCCGATGATGCAGTTGCAGGCTCAGCACGCCACCGGGTTTTACCGTCAGGCGCTTGACCTTGCAGTCGGCTTCGTCCTCGAGCACGGTGAAACTGCCCCATGGGCGGTGCACGGTCTGGTGAAAACGCGCGCTGTCGTGGCCGCTTGCGCGCAGCTGTTCGACGACCAGCTTGACTTGTTGCGAACGCTCGCGATCGGCGACCAGCACCGCATCCCCGGTGTCGACGATCAAGAGGTTCTTGACGCCGACCGCGGCGACCATGCGCTTGTCGCCCTGGATATAACAGTTCTCGCTTTCGACGACGATCGCCGAACCGCGGATGCGGTTGCCCGCGGCGTCGGCCTGCGGGTCGGACTCGAGCTCACTGATCGCCTTCCAAGAACCGATATCGTTCCAGTCGAACGCCGCCGGCACGACCGCGCGCCGATCGGCGCGCTCCATGACAGCATAGTCGAGCGAAATATCCGGCATCGCCAGGAACGCTTCGCGGTCGAATTCGACCGGGCTGCCGCTACCGGTCGCGCTGGCGTAACAGGCCTGCGCGGCGGCGAGGACATCCGGACAGTAGCGCTGCGCGGCTTCGAGCAACGTGTCGGCGCGAAAACAGAACATGCCGGAGTTCCATGCGTACTCGCCCGACGCAAGGTAGGCCTCGGCCGTCTGCAGGTTCGGCTTTTCGACAAAGGCCCGCACTTGCCTTCCATAAGGCAATGATGCGGCCGCAGGCCGCGCGAACTCGCCTTCCACCGCCTGCGGGGGAAGGATGGGATGGGGGGAAGGCTCCGCGGCACCGATCACCGCGCCCATCCGGATGTATCCAAACCCCGTTTCCGGCTGCGTCGGCTTGATGCCGAACGTGACGAGCCAGCCTTGTTCCGCGAGGGCCGCCGCGCGCTGCGCATCATCGAGAAACGCGGCGATGTCGGCGATCAGATGATCGGCCGGAAGAATCAGCAACGTCGCTGCCGGGTCGATCTGCTCGCGCGCATACAAGGCGGCAAGCACGACCGCCGGCGCGGTGTTGCGTCCGGCCGGCTCGAGCAGGAACGGCAGGCGGTCGAGATCGGCCTGCGGATGACGGGCATACTCGTCGCGTGTCAGAAAATAATAATCGCGGCCGGTGACGGTGAGAATGTTGCCGCCGGTGGCGACCCGTTGCGCGCGCTCGAGCGTCTTGTACAGCAACGATTCCCCGTCAGCCATGCGCATGAACGGTTTCGGATACGCGCTGCGCGACACCGGCCACAGCCGCGTACCGGCGCCGCCCGACAATATGACGGGAATCAACATCAATGCTTCTCCACTCTTATCGCGAATCCGGACGCGCTGCCTCGGCGAGTTCGCCGATGACGGCGTCGAGACCATGCTTCCAGGGTGGCAAGTTTAGACTGAACGCGGCGCGGAATTTCGCCGTGTCGAGCACCGACCAGGCCGGCCGGCGCGCACGAGTCGGGTAATCGGCCGTGGCAATCGGCACCATGGCCGGAACGCGGCTGATGAGGCCGGCTTGTTTCGCTCGCGCGACGATCGCCTGGGCAAACTCGAACCACGAGCATTGGCCGCCGGCGCACAGATGGTAGGTGCCGAGCGCAGCGCGGCGCGACTGCTCGCCCCAGCCCAGCCACAGCGACAGCGCCTGCGCCGTTGCCGACGCGATCGTGCCTGCCGTCGTCGGCGCGCCGCGCTGGTCGTCGACGACGCGCAACTCGTCGCGCTCGCGTGCAAGGCGCAGCATCGTGCGCAGAAAATTGTTCCCGCGCGCGGCGAATACCCAGGCCGTCCGCAGGATAAGATGATCGCAACCGGATGCGCGCAGCGCATCTTCGCCGGCCAGTTTGCTGCGGCCGTAGACGCCCAGTGGCGCGGTCGGGTCGTCTTCGCGGTAGGGTCGCTTGCCGGCGCCGTCGAAGACGTAGTCGGTCGAATAGTGCACGACCAGCGCGCCGCGTCGCGCCGCCCAGGCGCCAAGCACGGCCAGTGCCCAATGATTGATGCGATCGGCGAGATTGTCCTCGTCCTCGGCACGGTCGACGGCCGTGTACGCCGCGGCGTTGACGACGATGTCCGGCATCGCGGCGTGCAGCGCCGCATCGAGCGTTTCCGGATTGGCCAGGTCGGCATGAAGGCAGCGCTCGCCCGTGGCGAGCAAGCCGTCGCGCGTGGCGACCTGCAGTTCGCCGAGCGGCGCCAGCGTGCGTGCGAGCTCGAAGCCGACCTGCCCGTTCGCGCCGAGCAACAGGATCTTCATTGTCGGGTTGCTTCCCTGGTCCGTTTGTCGCCGATCTGCTCGTCGAGCAGTGCGATCACTCGTTCGTACATTTCCACCAGATGCGGTTCCGCGTAAAAACCATGGCCCTCGGTGCGCTGGTACAGCCACTCGTGATCGACCTTGCGCACGGTCAAGGCGTCGTGCAGGCGCTCGCCCTGCACTGCCGGCACGCGTTCGTCGGCGCCACCGACGATGAGCATGACCTTGGCCTTGATCCGTTCCAGGTGCGCGATCGGCGAGCGCTCGTAGAGTTCGTCCTGGTCCTCGCCGAGCACCTTCTTCAGGTAGTTTTCGCCGAAGATCGATTGCGGGATGTCGCCGCGCGTGTACATCAGGCGCAGATCATATATGCCGACATAGCCGATCGCACACTTGTACAGGTCCGGCTCGCGGACCGCGCCGGCGAGCGCCGAGTAACCGCCATAGCTCGCGCCGAAGATGCAGATGCGCCCGGCATCGGCGATTCCCTGCGCGATTGCCCAGCGCGTGGCGTCGCTGACGTCCTCCTGCATCGCCGCGCCCCACTGCCGGAATCCGGCTTGCATGAATGGCACACCATAGCCGCCCGAACCACGAAAGTTGACCTGCAGCACAGCATAACCGCGACTGGCGAGCATCTGCACTTCCGAATCGAACGCCCACGAGTCGCGGACCCCGTAAGGCCCGCCGTGCAGATACACCACGAGCGGCAGGTGCTGCGCCGTTTCCTGGCCGCGCGGCCGGGTCAGGTAGCCATGCAGCACGAGACCGTCGCGCGCTGGCAACGTGACCGGTTCCATGCGGCTCATCTGTTCGGGCTTGACCCAGGGACGGCGCGACAGCAGAAACGTCAGCTTGCGCGTGTCGACCTCGAACAGGTAGAAATCGCCCGGATTGATGTCGCTGTCGACCGTCACGACGCGCTTGCGGCCGTCGCGCGTCTGCGTGCCGAGATGCACGTGCTGGTCCGGAAACTGCTGCATCAGCGCCGTCAGCAGGCGCGCTTCGGACGATGTCTTGTCGAGCACGTCGACCGTCGGACGGCCCGGCATCGAGCCGACGGCGAACAAGCCGTTCCCGTCGGCGGTCAGCATCAGCTCGGTCGGCGCCGATTGGCTGCCGCTCCACAGCGTCTGGAGCTTGCGCGTGGCGATGTCCCAGCTGCAGACGCCGCCGACGCGATGGTCGCCGTCGCAATCGAAGTACACCGACTTGCCGTCGTGACTGAATGCGTGCGGCGTCACCGCGCGGCCCTCAGCGGCCTGGTCGAAGACCAGTTCCCACTCGGCGTCGTTGCGGGCGCGGTAGTATACTTTTTGCATCTGGTCGACGTCGGCGCCGAAAGCGAAGCGCACGACACCGCGCGGATCGGCGAGGAAGCGCGCATTGCGCAACGGCGACGTGGCCACGCGCGTCTTGACGCCGGTGCGCAACTGGATCCGGTACGCCTCCGGGAATCCGGCGGGACTCGGCACGGCATGCCAGGTGCCGCTGGTCGACGCGACCAGCGGATAGCTGGCGATCAACGCGTAAGCGGAATCATCGAGCAGCGGAGAGATCAGCTCGCCGTAGGCGAACTCGCCGGTCGTGCGCGCGATACGCGAAGCGGATATTTCCTGCGCGCCCGCGCGATAGCCGAAGATCAGCCTCTCGTCACTGCCGTCGGCCGCAACCGTATACAACTCGCCGGTCGGAGCCGGCATTTCCAGGCCGCCGAGTTTGTGGCCGACCGTATACATCACGCGGCGCGGCGAGACCCACCAGAACCCGGCCAGTTCGTCCTTGTCGCGCGGAACGACGTTGACGCCCTTCATGTCGGCCAGGTGAATCAGCGCAAGCACGGCCTTGTCGCGGACGATCGCGCTGGCCGCCAGATATTCGCCGTCGGGAGAGATCTTCACGTCGCGATAGCGGTCGTGGCGGGCGAAATCGGCGAGCGGAATTTCCGCCGCCGCGACCGCGCGCGCGCCACAGGCCAATAGCGCCACGGCGAGGGCAGCGCGGGTCCAAGCTAACATTGCATGCAGGCACGCGCCTGATCCGGCCGGTTGCAGGCCCCCACCCAAACGCCAGTCATCGCCCCTTTCCGGCTGCAACGGCCGTCCTGCCGATATTCCGATCGAGAAACGCCACGACGCTGCTGTACATTTCCTCCACATGGCTCTCATTGTAGAACCCATGCGCCTCATTGCGCCGGTAGAGCCACTCATGCTCGATGTTGCTGTCGCGCAGCGCCGCATGCATGCGCTTGCCCTGGGCCGCCGGCACGCGCAGGTCCGAGCCGCCCACGATCAGCATGACTCCGGCCTTCAGTCGCTCGACGTGCGCGATCGGCGAGCGTTCGTACAGTTCGGCCTGGTCCTCTCCGAGTGCGCGCTTGAGGTAGTTCTTGCCGAAGACCGTCTGCGGAATGTCGCCGCGCTTGTACATCATGCGCAAATCGTAGACGCCGACATAGCCGATCGCGCACTTGTACAGATCGGGTTCCTTCTCTGCGCCCATCAGCGCGGCGTAGCCGCCGTAGCTGTTGCCGAAAATGCAGATGCGCTGCGGATCGGCGATGCCCTGCGCGATCGCCCAGCGCGTGGCATCGGTCACGTCGTCCTGCATCGCGCCGCCCCACTGGCGCAGGCCGGCCTCGACGAACGCAGCGCCGTAACCGCCGGAACCGCGATAGTTGATCTGCAGGACCGCGTAGCCGCGGCTGGCCAGTGCCTGCACGGTCGTGTCGTATTCCCAGCTGTCGTGCTCGCCGTACGGTCCGCCATGGACCAGCACGACCAGTGGAAGATTTTTCGCCGCTCCGCTGCCGCGCGGATAGGTCAGATAACCATGCAGTGGCATGCCGTCGCGCGCGTCGAGCTTGATCGGCACGACGTCCGCCATCTTTTCGGGACTGATCCACGGCCGGCTCGCCAGCAGAAACGTGGTCGTGTTCGCGGCCGCGTCGTACAGGTGGAACTCGCCCGGATTGCGGTCGCTCGAAACGTGCACGATGATCTTCGCGCCATCGGCCGTGCTGCTGTCCATGCGCACATCCTGCCCCGGAAATTGCTGCGTCAGGATGCGCATCAGCTCCGCCTCGCGCGCCTGCGGATCGATCAGCGTCAACTCCGTCCGTCCCGGCATCGAGCGGATCGCGAAGGCATCGCGGCCGTCGAGCGTGTCGAGCAGTTCGATCGGCTCGGAGTCCGTTCCGCTCCACAGCGCCCGCATCTTGCGCGTCGCGACATCCCAGCGGCATACGCCGCCGACGCCGTTGTCGCCCGGGCAGACGAAATAGACCGATTCGTCGTCGCGGCTGAAGCGCACGGGCCTGAGCCTCGCGTCGCCGCGGGCGGCGTCGAACAGCAGTTCCCATTGCGGACTCTGTGGCGTGCGGTAGTAGACCTTCAGCGCCAGGTCGCCGTTTTCGGCGTAGGCAAAGCGAATCTCGCCGCTGTTGTCGGCGACGAAGCGCGCGTGGTGCATCGGCGCCGTCGCCAGGCGCTGCAGCGAACCCGAACCGTCGATCAGCTGCGCCGACGTGAACAGGTTTTCGCTTTCGCGGCCCCACGGCGTCGTGGCGACGAGCAGGCGCCTGCTGTCTCCGGGAACGCGGCCCAGGACCTGGGCGACGCCGCGAAAGCCGCCGTAGTTGCGCACGCCGGCGATGATCGACCGGCCGCTGCTGTCGGCGTTGGCCGCGTACAGCTCCCCGGTCAACAGCGGTGTCTCGAGGTCGGCGAACTTCTTGCCGACGCTGAAGACGACCCGGCGCGGGCCGATCCACCAGAAGTCGGCGATTTCGTCGAAATCGCGCGGCTCGAGATCGATGCGCTTGAAGTCCGCGACGCGGATCAGCGCCAGCACGCGCTTGCCGTTGGCCAGTGCGGTAGCGGCAAGGTGGCTGCCGTCCGGCGATATCTTCACGTCTTCGTATTGCGCGTGCCGCGCAAAGTCGGCGAGCGGCGTCTCAACGGCATCCGCGGCTGCTGCCAGGCATGGCAGCAACAGGCAGGAGAACCAAGCGGCTATGCGTCTGGACACGGCACCATCGCGGACCGCTCCACGCTGGTGCCGTCCGTGCACAAATGGACGCGGAACATGCTCACTTCGCACCAGCCGCAGGGGCGGCGGCCGCCGGACCAATCTGCCGGCCGAGGAAAGCCAACAGCTTTTCGTCGAGTTCGGCCACGTCGGACTCGGTGTAGAAACCGTGGCCCTCGGTACGCTCGTAAATCCATTCGGGCTCATTCTTGTTCTTGATCAGGGCCGCGCGCATTGCCTCGCCCTGGCTCTTCGGCACGCGTTCGTCGGCGCCACCGACGACGAGCATGACCTTGGCCTTGATCCGATCCGCGTGCGCGAGCGGCGAACGCTCCCACAGGTCGGCGGCGTCGTTGCCGATGTGCGAGTCTATGAATTCGGGCCCTGACCGCGATTTCGCAATGTCGGTGTCGCTGACCCACTGGCGCAGGTCATAGATGCCGACGTAGCCGATCGCGCACCGGTACAGATCAGGCTCCTTCACGACGGCGTTGAGGGCAGCATAGCCGCCATAGCTTGCACCGTAGATGCACAACTTGCGCGGATCGGCGATGCCTTGCTCGACCGCCCAGTGCGTCGCATCGGTCAGGTCGTCCTGCATCTTGCCTCCCCACTCGCGGTAGCCGGCGCGCATGAATTCGTAGCCGTAGCCGCCTGAACCGCGAAAGTTGACCTGAAGCACGGCGTAGCCGCGGCTGGCGAGCAATTGCACGTCGGCGTCCCAGTCCCAATTGTCCCAGACGCCGAATGGACCGCCATGCACGAGCACGACGAGCGGAAGGTTCCTGGCTTCCTCCTTGCCGAGCGGCCGCGTCAGGTAACCGTGCAGGGTCAGACCGTCGCGGGCTTTCAGCGAGATCGGCTCCATATGTGCCATTTGCTGCGGCTTGATCCACGGCCTCCGCTCGAGCAGCCGGGTCACCTTCTTGCTGGCGGCATCGTACAGATAGTACACGCCGGGATCGTCGTCGCCGTGCGCGAGGAAGACGACCTTGCTGCCATCGGTCGACGCGTTGACGATCTCGACGTCGACTCCCGGAAATTGCTTGATCAGTGCGACGAGCACAGCTGCTTCCGGCGCGCTTTTGTCGAGGAGCACGGTGGCCGGCCGCCCAGCCGACGTGCGGATGGCAAACGCGTCGAGGCCGTCGAACGTCCTGACCAGTTCTGCCTGGCTGCTGTCCCGGGCGCTCCACAGTTTCTGCAGCTTGCGAGTCGCCAGGTCCCAGCGGCAGATACCGCCGAGGCCCTGATCGCCGAGGCAGTCGACGTAGACCGAAGCGTTGGCGCGGTCGAACATGATCGGGATGAAAGTTTCCGCGGCGGGGGTCTTTTCGTCCACGACCGCCTCCCATGCATCGGTCGCGCCCTTGCGGTAGAACACCCTGCGCGATGCGCCGCCGGCAACGCCGGCATAGGCGAAGCGGACTACGCCGGCATGGTCGGCCACGAAACTGGCGCCGCGTACGGGCGCACTGACCAGCGGCGTCTTGCGTCCGTTGCGCAGATCGATCCTGTAGGTCGCCGGGAACACATCCTGTGCGCCCGCCCGCTCGGACCATGGATAGCTGGCAATGACGGCGTGTTCGGGATCGCCGCTGAGCACCGAGACCAGTTCGCCAGTGGCTCTTTCACCGACCGCACTGGTATCGATCGCGCTGCCGGTGACGATGCTGCTGACGCGCAAACCGAAGATGATGTTCGACTCGGAGCCATCGGCCTTGACCGTAAACAGTTCGCCGGTACCGGAAGGATTGACGATGCTGCCGAAATGGACGGCGACCGTGTACATCACGCGATCCGGCGCAACCCACCAGAAATCGTTGACGTCCTCGCGCCTGTGCGGGTTGATGTTCACCGTCTTCATGTCGGCCAGATGGACCAGGCCGAGCATGGTCTTGTCATCGACCGTCCCGGTGACGGCGAGATATTGCCCATCGGGTGAAATCTTCGCGGCGCGGAACTTGGGGTGGCGCGCGAAGTCCTGCACCGGCACGTCACCCGCCCACACTTGCATGCTCGCGAAAAGCAAAACCATCGAGATTAGACTGCGCATGTCGTTGCTGCTCCCTGTCGTTGATGATCTTTTCGCCGGAACACCCGCTGCGTTCCGTCCGTCGGAATTCCGCTTCACGCAAAAGTTGGCAACTTCCCATGCGGCACATCGCGCAGAAACGGCGCGCGCTGATCCTTTTCCGACAGCAGCGGCGCGCCGACCGGCCAGTCGACGGCAATGTCGGCGTCGTTCCAGCGAATCGCCGCGTCGGCCGAATGGTCGTACAGCGTCGTGCACTGGTAGCTGAAGGTCGCGTAGTCCGACAGCACGGCGAAGCCGTGGGCGAAGCCTTCCGGTATCCAGAAATGACGCTTGTTGTCCGCCGACAGGATCGCCGCGGCCCAGCGCCCGAACGTCGGGGAGCCGGCGCGGATGTCGACCGCGACATCGTAGACCTCGCCTTCGAGAACGTTGACGAGCTTGCCCTGCGGATTCGGGAACTGGTAGTGCAACCCGCGCAGCACGCCGCGCGCCGAGCGCGAGACGTTGCTCTGCACGAAGCGCAGGTCCAGGCCGCGCTGGCGGAATTTTTCCGCGTGGAAACTCTCGTAGAAATAGCCGCGCGCATCGCCGTGCACGTGCGGCTCGATCACGACGCAGCCGGGCAGATCGGTCTCGATGATCTTCATGCGAAGACTTTCATGGATCGTGTGTCCATCGCCAGGTCGTTCATGCGACCGGGCCCTGCTTGATCAACTGCTGCAGATACTGGCCGTAACCGTTCTTGGCCAGCGGCTGCGCGAGCCGCAGCACCTGCTCGCCGTCGATCCAGCCGCTGACGTAGGCGATCTCCTCGGGACAGCACACCTTCAGGCCCTGGCGATTCTCGATCGTCTCGATGTAGTTCGATGCCTCGGTCAGCGATTCGTGCGTGCCGGTGTCGAGCCAGGCATAGCCGCGGCCGAGTTTCTCGAGCATCAGCGACGAATCCTCGAGATAGCGGCGGTTGAGGTCCGTGATCTCGAGTTCGCCGCGCGGAGATGGCTTGAGCGATTCGGCGAAGTCGCAGGCGCGCTGGTCGTAGAAGTACAGCCCGGTCACCGCATAATTGGACTTCGGATGCGCCGGCTTTTCCTCGAGTCCCGATACTTTTCCGTCCTTGTCGAAATCGGCGACGCCGTATCGCTCCGGATCGCGCACCCAGTAGCCGAATACGGTCGCGCCATGCGTGCGCTGCGCGGCGCGGCGCAGCACTTCGGTCAGGCCATGACCGTAGAAGACGTTGTCGCCGAGGATCAGGCAGCTCGGTTCGCCATTGACGAATTCGCGGCCGATGATGAACGCCTGCGCGAGCCCATCGGGACTCGGCTGCACCGCGTAGCGGATCGTGATGCCCCACTGCGACCCGTCGCCGAGCAGCTTCTGGAACATCGCCTGCTCGTGCGGCGTGTTGATGACCAGCACCTCGCGGATCCCGGCCAGCATCAGCGTCGACAGCGGATAGTAGATCATCGGCTTGTCGTAGATCGGCAGCAGCTGCTTGCTGACGACCTGCGTCAGCGGATACAGCCGCGTGCCGGAACCGCCGGCCAGGATGATGCCTTTTTGAGTTTGCGACATTGTGAAATCTTCCGTAACCGGAATGGCTCTTTCTTTTCAGCCGTCATTCCCGCGAAAGCGGGAATCCATTTTGCCTGTGCCGTCTACGCCAAGATCAAGATGGATTCCCGCTTTCGCGGGAATGACGGATATGGGTGCCCATCTTCCTCAACCGGCCACTCCGAGCCTCTCGCCGCGATAACTTCCATCCAGCACCCGCCCGCACCATTCCTGGTTGTCCAGGTACCAGTCCACCGTCCTGGCGATACCGGTCTCGAATGTCTCGGTCTGGCGCCATCCGAGCTGCGATTTGATCTTGCCGGCGTCGATCGCATAACGGCGGTCGTGGCCCGGCCGGTCCTTGACGAAGCTGATCAGCGACTCGCGCTTCGCGCCGTCCGCCATTGGCCGGCGCTCGTCGAGCAGCTTGCAGATCGTGCGCACGACGACGATGTTCTCGCGCTCGGCGTCACCGCCGACATTGTATACTTCTCCGGTACGGCCGATCTCGAGCACGCGCTGGATCGCGCGGCAATGGTCGCCGACGTACAACCAGTCGCGAACGTTGCGCCCGTCGCCGTACACCGGCAGCTTCTCGCCGACCAGCGCCTTGTGGATCATCAGCGGAATGAGTTTTTCCGGAAACTGGTACGGACCGTAGTTGTTCGAACAGTTCGTCGTCAGCGTCGGCAGGCCGTAGGTGTGGTGGAATGCGCGAACGAGGTGGTCCGAGGCGGCCTTCGACGCCGAATACGGCGAGTTCGGCTGGTAAGGAGAATCCTCGCTGAAACGCCCTACGGGACCGAGCGACCCATAGACCTCGTCGGTCGACACATGCAGGAAACGGAACGCGTCCTGCTGGTCGAGCGGCGCGCCGCGCCAGTAGGCCAGCGCGCATTCGAGCAGCGCCAGCGTGCCGACGACGTTGGTCTGGACGAATTCGGCCGGTCCGTCGATCGACCGGTCGACGTGCGATTCCGCCGCGAAATTCACGATCGCCGTCGGCCGGTGCTGCGCCAGCAGGCTGCCGACGAGTTCCCGATCGCCGATGTCGCCGCGGACGAAGACATGGTCCGGATTCGTGCGCAGCGCCGCCAGCGTGTCGATGTTGCCGGCATAGGTCAATTTGTCGAGATTGACGATGCGGAAGCCGCCCTGCGCCATCAGGCC
>DATIEJ010000038.1:0-5956 GCA_035455825.1 Rhodanobacteraceae bacterium
CCACGCCCAGCTTGCCTTCGAAGCGGCCGTCGGAGTTGGCGCCGAATTGGGTGTCCGGCGCGCCGCCGGCGGTCAGGCGAATGATGCCGACGTTCGGAGTCGATGTCGCGACCTGTCCGACTACGACGATCCTGCCGTCCCGCTGCAGCGTCGCTCCGTGCGCCGAAAAGTTGCCGTCGGCGAATCCGATGGTCGTCGAGCCGCCCGTGCCGAAATTCGTATCCGGATGCAACGTCGAGTCGTAGCGCGAGACGACGATTCCGGTTGGCGACGTCGCGGACACGCTGACGAGGATGACCTGCTGTTGCGGCGTGACGCGGACCAGCACCGGCAGGAGGGACGGCATCAGGAATCCCGCGCCGTTGCCGACGGCCGGATCGAGCCCCGTGCCGTCTGCCTTGACCACGGCGACATAGCCGCCGCCACCGTTGCGGTAGGTGAGCACGATGGCGCGTCCGTCCGCGAGCGCTTCCGCGTCCAACTGGCCGAAACTGTCGTTGACTGGCCAGCCCGCATACGACTGGAACAATGCGCGCCCGGTTCCCGATATGCCGAAGCCATTCGCCGGCGCGCCGTCGGGAGTCAGCCATAACGCGCACGGGATGTCGTCGCACGCGCCGGCCATGAAGAAATTGCCGGTCGACAGTCGAACCAGCGTCTTGCCGACATCGTTGACGCCGCCGGCTACGTTGATCCAGGTCTGGCCTCCGGTACCGAAGGTCGGGTCATACGCGCCGTCCTGCTGTGCGTGTGCCGCACAGGAGAACAGAAATGCCAAGAGCCAGGCAGCCGAAGCGGACAGTAGCTTGCGTTGCATGAGGGTGCCACGGTTCCTAATGTGAATTAACCCGTGCCGAGTCCGTGCTTGCACAGCCTGGTACCGATCGGAGCGGGCTGACAAGGTCAGTCTGCAATGAGAAAAGGAAACGCAGGTTCGACAGAGTCCATTCGCGTGTCCTCGATTCAAAAACGGGTATCTCATAGTCACAGGTACAGGAATCGGCACCGAATCCGGCAAAGCAGCAAACGTTGCAGCAAACGGTGTCAGGTTCAATTTCTTTGCCGCTCTTGGCTAAGCATCGGCTCGCTCTACTGTTCTCAGGCATCAACAGCGAACAAGGAGGCCAGAGCCAATCAAGCCGAGTTAGTTTCCTCAGTTCAGTTACCTCCGGCCTCTTTTGCCCACGCGTTGCCGGGAGACCTCTTCGCCTCGTTTTGCCGCAGCGGCGCTTCGCGCGGCGCCTTTTGTTCGTTTCGCCCCGTCCGCATCGTTCTGCACCGGTACCCACCTGGAGCAGACCCGGACCATGCGCGATTTTTCCCAAGCACGCCGCCGCCATCTCAAGACCCTCGGTGCTTCTGCTGGCCTGCTCTTGCCCGGCGCCGCTGCATTCGCTGCGGTCTCGACATCCCCTGTGCCCTGGCAACAGGCGGGCCCCATCTATCCGTATCCCAATCCATACCTGATCATCCCCAACCTCGGCACGTGGCTCGTCAACCACCCCACAATCCGCGACGCCCTCCGCTGGGAATCCACCGCCGGCACGGTGCTCTCCTACGGCAGCTGGGGCACCCGCGCCCAGGCCGCGCTCAACGACGCGTATGTCAACGCCTACCGCGGCTACAGCACCGGCCTGCCGCTGGTACCTGACAACATTCTCTCGCCGCCCCACATCGAAACGGTGCTCTCGACGTCGGATGCGTGGTTGTTCTACCTGCATCATGTCGCGCACAGCCTCGCGGTCGAGATTCGCGGCGATGTGCCGTGGTCGGTGACGCAGATGACGGCGAAGGAACTGGCGATCATTTTCGACAGCCGCCAGTACTTCGCCTGGATGCCCGATCTCGGCGGATACAAGGTCGACGGCCAATGGGGCGGCGGCTACAGCACGCCGGCGCCGCCGGATTATGTCTACGGGTTCCTGCAGGCGAACTCCATTCCCAACTTCGACCACTTGCCGGCGGGGCAGACCAGCTCGACCGTGCTGTACGACGCGAAGTCGAAGGCGATGGCGCGGCTGATGGCCTGGTGCGGCGACAAGCTGACGCACTTCCAAGGCTGGACCGACAACGACAACCTCTACGCGCACTGGCAGTACTACGGTTGCCCGCCGGTGGCGCGCGTGCTCCAGGGGACGATCAATCCTTCGTACTCCTCGACCCTGCGCCATTTCACCGCGGGCTGCTTCGGCACCACGGGCTTCCTGCAGAACGTCGCGCGCACGATGAACATCGCGGTCGAACCGCGCTACCTGCCGCCGCTCGGCCACACCACGCCGTACGTGTTCGCGCTCGACGCCTGGTTGAGCCACGGCGACGATCTCTACAACTCGTTCGGAAACTTCTCCGAGCAGGCCGTCGGTACGGCGCTCTCGTTCCCGCGCCAACTGCTGTTCATCGATACGCCGACGCACGATGCCTGGTTCGGTCCGGGCCTGACCCCTGCCCAGCAGGATGCCAACGTCGGCCGCCGCCTGCTCGAGGTCGCGCAGGCATACCTGCCCATCGGGCTGCTGAACGCCTACATCTTCGATCTCGAACAGGGCCACACGCACGCGAACGGCCAGGTCGCCGCAAACTTCAGCGACGTGTACTCGCTCGCGCAGCTCGATGCGCTGAATCTTTGGGCAAGGATGGACGGCAAGATCGCGCTGCAGGGCGGGGCGCAGGTGGTGAAGGCGAAGTTAGACCAGGCGACGACGTTGCAGCAGACTTGAGGCGGCGCCGAGTGCTCTGGCCCTTGGCGAATAAAGGGCAGAGCCCAAAACAGGGGGCAGAGTACACTTTTTAAAAATAGCACTCCGAACAAAGGGGGCGTGGGTAGTTAAACCGGCTAACCACGCCCGTCCCATTTTTCCATTTTTCGAACCGTAGGATGCGGTCAGCGAAGCGGACCGCACCGTTTGCGTTTGATGCGATTCGTCACAACGCGACTCACCACATCCTACCTGGGTCCGAAGCATCGTAGCCCGGATGCAGCCGCGCAGCGGCGTAATCCGGGGCATCTGTCCCGGATTACGCTGCGCTTCATCCGGGCTACGAAAAGGAACGGCGACAGGCTCACTCACACGCGTTCGAATCGCAGCGAAGTAAACCGGACACGGTTTTCGCGGCTCCGTCTTGCGCCAGGTACTCTCACCCTATCTCAATGTTGGCGCTTCCGGTTATTCTGTGGTCCGTCTTCGGCCCAGGGGTGAACCCATCAAGCACGCCATCGCTTCACACTCGCGCTGCTCGCGGGCGTTGATCATCTCGCTCGCGTTTGCTGCCAACGGCGTTGCCTTCGCGCTTCCCGACGATGTGGCATCCGACGAGATATTCGCCGACGCGTTCGATACTCCGCCGGCGGCTGACTTCAGCTTTGTCGCCGAGGGATTGGCGGTAACGTTCACGGACCAATCGATCGATGTCGGCGGGACGATCGGTTCGTGGGCCTGGGACTTCGGCGATGGCGGCACATCGACGTTGCAGAACCCGGTCCACGCCTTTTCGGCCGCCGGGATGTACACCGTCACCGAGACCGTGCGTGACAGCGCGAACGAAGAGGCCAGCGTCGCGTCGAAGCCGGTGACGGTCGTGCCGTGCGGCACGCTGACTGCTTACCTCCACGACTTCAAGGCTTACTACGAAGCCGGCGGCCATCCGGACTTCGAGCAGTTCAGCGCGGGGCTTGCTACCGGCCTCGCAGCCTCGAGCATCGTCCCCGGCGGTGTGCCGACGCTGCAATCGACGTACGGGAGCCTGGGCCCGACAAAAGTACAAATCGCCAGCGCCGATTCATTCGCGCAATGGTTCACGGACGACCCGATCAACGTTCCGATTCAGCAGCCGCTGCTGCTCACCGAGAATCCGCCCGGCACGTTCGCGTATTCGAACAGTGCCTACTTCCCGATCGACGACCTCGGCTTCGGCAATCTCCAGGGCACCGCGCACAACTACGACTTCACCACGATGCTGCATGCGCAATTCGCGTTCCACGGCGGCGAGACGGTCTCGTTCACCGGGGACGACGACGTATGGATCTACATCGACGGCAAGCTCGTCATCGATCTGGGTGGCGTCCACGGCGCGACGACTGGTTCGGTGACGCTCGATCCCGCGCATGCAGCGTTTTACGGGCTGACACCGGGTAACACGTACCGCCTCGACCTGTTTCGGGCGCAGCGCCACACCACCGCTTCGAACTTCACGTTGCAAACGATGATCCAGTGCCTGACCGATGCTCAGTGAAAGGACGCAGCAAGTTGGAAGTTCGGTGACGGTTTCACTTACGCTCGTTCGGAGCGTCGAAGAGAAGCCTGGGTGGTGTTCCCGGGTTCGGTCGGCGGCCCGAACCGCAAGCCGAACTGGCGCGCTTGCCCCGCTCCATCCCCCTCTGACGTATTCGTGACGATCCGCTGACGGTCCATGGTGATCATGGCGCCGGCGTGCCGCATCGTGCCAACGCTTCTCGAGGGAAAGTGAACCTGCCAACATCTTCTGATTCGCCACCGATAGCGGGGGATACGCCGAATGCCCACCGAACGTCGAGCCTTGTCGAATGGGCAGGAGTCTGACCGTGAGACGTGAGGATGCCGCATCGCCGGGAAATCGCCCGGCGCTGTTCATGCTTGTCGCGCTGCTGGCGTGCCTTCCGGCGCCACCGCTCGCTGCCGCTACATTCGCCGTCAACAGCCCGGCCGACCTCGCCGACGTGAACAAGGGCGACGGCCTCTGCGAAACCGCCGCCGGCCCCGGCAACTGCACCTTACGTGCGGCACTCGACGAGACGAACGCGCTGGCGGGTGCCGATACGATCAACCTGCAGCCCAACGTGACGTACACGTTGACAATGGGCGACTCCTCCGGTGCCGCGCTGGCCATCACCGATAGCGTGACGATCAATGGCAGCAACAACACGATCGACGCGATGGGTCTCGGCGCAGGCGTCCTGGCTGTCACGCGTTGCATCCGCGACGCGGCCGTTTCGAATTTCTGCACCTACGGCAGTCCGGTTGTAGCGATTTCCGGTGTATCGTTCCTGCACGGCAAGGCCCTTCAACAAGGTAGCGGCCAAGGTGGCGGCGTGCAGAATGCCGCGACCCTGACGCTTTCGCACTGCGTCGTGTCGTCCAACAAGGCGGGCGAGGTCGGGGGCAATTTCGGCGCGGGTGGCGGCATCTCCAATGGCGGCACACTGACCCTTGTCGACAGCGTCGTCGCCAACAACAATGCCACCGGCAACACGCATGGCTACGGCGGCGGCATCTGGAACTCCGGGACGTTGACCATCACGAACAGCGTCGTGTCGGGCAACAGCACGAACGGCCCCACCACGCTCGGCGGCGGCATCCTCAGCATTGCCGGGACGTTGACGATCGACAGCAGCGCGATCCGCGACAACCACGACTATGGCACCACCGGCGAAGGTGGCGGGCTCGTCGTGAGTGGCGGCAGCGCGACCATCCGCAACAGCACGCTGAGCGGCAACGTTTCCTATCGCGGCGGTGGCATCAGCGCTGGTGGTGGCGTCGGCTCCGTGAACCTGGCCCTCATCAATAGCACGGTCTCGGGCAACTTCAGTTACGAGAACGGCGGCGGATTGTACGTGCGGCAAGGCGTCGCCCTCTACAACACAACCATCACCAACAACCTGGCCAACGCCGACGACTCAGGCAGCGCAATCGGCGGCGGCATCTACATCGTGAGCGGGAATTCGCTCACGCTGACCAACAGCATCGTGCAAGGCAACCTGCGATCGATTACGTCGGGGCAGTTCGCGACCCTGGCCGGCGATGAATGTGCCGGATCGCTCACCTCGCTCGGCGACAATCTGCTGAGCGTGGACGTCGATACGTCCCATTGCACGGTTGCAGGCAGCTACGGCACCGGCGCCGCGAATTTCGGCCCGCTGGACGACAACGGCGGCCTGACGCAGACGCATGCACTGCTGGGCGGCAGTGCCGCGATCGATGCA
>DATIEJ010000039.1:0-14987 GCA_035455825.1 Rhodanobacteraceae bacterium
TCCGGCTCGCCGAACTCCCAGAACGAGCCGCCGAGCGTGTACATGCCGGCGGCCGCCATGTTGACCGAGCAGAAGCCGCCGTGCGCGGCGTAGTTGATCGTGCCGAACTGCTGCGCCCACCAGCCGGTCAGCGCCTGCGACTGGTCGCGGCCGGTGAAGAATGCGAGCTTGTCCGGATCGGACTTGCGGATGTCGCCGAGCCACTGCGTCGCGAGCGCCAGCGCTTCGTCCCATTCGATTTCGCGGAACTCGCCGGCTCCGCGTTCGCCGACGCGCAGCAGCGGCTTGCGCAGGCGCGCCGGCGAATAATGCTGCATGATCCCGGCCGAACCCTTCGCGCACAACACGCCCTTGTTGACCGGATGCGCGGCGTTGCCCTGGATATAGCGCACGCGGCCGTCTTTCAGGTGCACTTTGATTCCACACCGGCACGCGCACATGTAGCACGTGGTCGTCTTGACCTCGTCGCCGACCGGTTCGTTGAGTTTGAGGTTTGCGTGCGGCATCGTCGTGCATGGTAAAGGATAGTCGGCAACACCATGCGGTTCGTCGCCAGAAAATTGCCCCCATCCCGCCAGAATCGCCGGCAACCATCGCGCGGTTGCTGTCCCGTCCACCATGGAGCCTGCTCGATGCTCAGCCGCATCTGCGCCTTGCTGTTGTGCTTGTCGCCCCTGGCCAATTCCGTTGCGGCCGATGCCGCCTGGCGCGACCATCCCGATTGGAAAGCCGAATTCGCCGATCGCGGCGTGACCGGAACGGCGTTGATCTACGATGAACGTGACGACGCTTTCCTCGTCTACGATCGCGCCCGCGCCGAAACGCCGTTCCTGCCCGCCTCGACATTCAAGGTGTTCAACGCGCTGGTCGCGCTCGAGACGGGCGCGGTCAAGGACGAGTACGAAGTGATCCGCTGGGACGGCGTCAAGCGCAAGTTCGATAACTGGAACCGCGATCACAGCCTCGCCAGCGCGATGAAGTTCTCCGCCGTCTGGTTCTATCAGGAAATGGCGCGGCGCGCCGGCACGCAGCGCATGCAGGAATGGATCGACAAGGTCGGCTACGGCAATCGCGACATCGGCGGCGGCATCGACCAGTTCTGGCTGGGCGGCAAGCTGCGCATCAGCGCCGTCGAGCAGATCGGTTTCCTGCGCCGCCTCGCCCAAGGCACGCTGCCATTTTCCGAACGCGCCCAGGAAGCCGTGCGCCGCATCACGATCGTCGACGCGGCGCCGGACTACATCGTGCACGGCAAGACCGGTTGGGCGCCGAAGGACGACACGAATCGCGCAACGGACCTTGGCTGGTATGTCGGCTGGGTCGAACGCGACGGGCGGCGCTGGTTCTACGCGTTGAACATCGACATGCCGAAGGGCGGCGATGACACGGCGAAGCGTCAGCTCATCGCCAATGCTCTGCTGGCGCGCGCGGGTGCGTTGCCCCGAAAAGACTAGTGTGGCGTTCCATAAGAAACTTTGCGTCACATAGTCCACCTCTCCCCTTGTGGGAGAGGTCGACGCGCGAAGCGCGGCGGGAGACGGGAGGCGCCGCAGGCGCCTGCTGCGCAGGCTCACCCTCTCCCCAACCCCTCCCCCATCAAGGGGGAGGGGCTCAAGAGCGATTCGCGCGCGTGTAAGTTGAATTGCGGAGCGCATGAGTGGTCAAATCAGGCCCATCCTCGGACGGGCGGAATCGATTCCGCCGCGCCGGTGCCGTTCGCACTGCAAAGATAGCGTCCGCTTATACTGAGAGGGGGAACTGGACGGGAGCGGTATCGTGCGCTGGCTGAACATGCTGTTCGTGCTGCTGGTCAACGCCGTGCCGCTGTACGGCGTGAAGTATCTCGACTGGTCGGTCGGCACGGTGCTGATCCTGTACTGGCTCGAAAACCTGCTGATCGCGGTGTTCACGTGCGCCCGCATCTGGCTGCATCGCACGCTGACGCGCAAGCGCGGACACTGGCGCACGGGCCAGCTCGGCACCAAGGTCAACGATCGTCCGAGTGGCCAGGGCCTGCTCGGCGAGTACGCGGTGATGGCGTTCGTGTTCACGCTGGCACATGGCATCTTCGTCTTCGCGATCGTGTTCCTGATCGGCGAAAACCGCGGCGATGTCGCGAACTGGAAATTCTCCATCGACCAGTTCCGCATCGGCGCGTGGCAAATGCTGGCCGTGCTCGCGGTCAACTTCCTCGTCGATGCCGTGTCGATGCGCTCGCGCAGCTTCGCCTGGATCAAGGCCTACGTCGGACAACGCATGGGCCGGGTGCTGATCCTGCACCTGGCGATCATCTTCGGCATGTGGGGCATGGCGATGAGCGAATCGCCGTTCGCGGTGCTGTATGTCCTGATCGGGTTGAAGACGCTGTGGGACCTGGCCGCAACCAACGCCAGCGCGAAGGCCGATGCGCTGCCGGCCGACGCGCCGGCCTGGGCGCTGAAGCTGGCCGACACCGTCGCCAAGGACAAGGGCGGCGCGAAAGAGATGCAGGCGGACTGGAAACGCTCGCGCGAGCAGATGCAGCGCGCAGCGATCGAGGATGAGCAGGTCATGCCGGCCTGAAGGGGGCAGCGGCGACGCTCTTGCGTGGCGATCGCTTCGCGTACCATAGGCGCATGGACCGTTACGAACGCATCTCGACCCTGCACCGGATTCTCAAAGCCGCGCGCTATCCGGTGCCGCTCGCGCGCCTGATCGACGAGCTCGGCTGCTCGCGCGCGACCGTCTACCGCGACATCGCGTTCCTGCGCGATGCGCTCGGGGCGCCGCTCGACAGCGATGGCGACCAGGCGGCGTTCCACTACGCCGCCGACGAAGCCGAGCGCTTCGAACTGCCGGGCCTCTGGCTCAACAGCGAGGAACTGCAGGCGCTGCTCGCGCTGAACGAACTCGTCGGCCGCACCGGGCCGGGCATCCTCGCCACGACCCTGGCGCCGTTCCGCTCGCGCATCGACCGCCTGCTGTCGGACCAGACCGACGGCAAGAGCTTTCCGGTCGAGCGCATCCGCGTGATCGGCAGCGGCACGCGCAAGGTCGACGAGGCGACGTTCCGCCATGTCGCCAGCGCCGTGCTCGGCCGCAAGCAACTGAAGTTCGCCTACCGCGCGCGCTCGACCAACGAAGGCACCCAGCGCACCGTGTCGCCACAGCGGCTCACGCACTATCGCGACAACTGGTACGTCGATGCCTGGGACCACAGCCGCGACGGCCTGCGCAGTTTCGCGCTCGACCGCATCGCACGCGCTGAAGTGCTCGACGCCGCGGCGCAGGATCGCGACGACAGCGAGCTCAACCAGCATCTGGCGTCGAGCTACGGCATCTTCTCCGGCGCGCCGAAGGCGTGGGCGACGATCCGCTTCTCGCCGCACGCCGCGCGCTGGGTCGCCGACGAGCACTGGCACTCGCAGCAGCAGGGCGAGTGGCTCAACGACGGCCGCTACGAATTGAAGGTGCCGTACAGCAACTCGCGCGAACTGCTGATGGATGTGCTCAAGTACGGGCCCGACGCCGAAGTCGTCGCGCCGGTGTCGCTGCGCGAAGAGATGAAGATCATGTTGCAGCTCGCGGTCGGGGCGTACCAAAGCTAGAGCGCGCCTGTTCCGCGCGAGGAAAAAGATGATGACGTCATTCCCGCGAAAGCGGGACTGCGGAGGCCGGATGCCGGAGCGAACATTCGCGAAGCGAATGGCCCGAAGGGCGAGCCGCGGACGCGGCGAGTAATCCATTTTGCTTCTGGACTGAGAAAACACGATCAATTTGGATTCCCGCTTTCGCGGGAATGACGTCAAAGTTTTTCCAGTTGCGTAGGATGCGGTGAGGCTGCGAACCGCATCGATCGCGACCGATGCGGTTCCTTCGTCACCGCATCCTACGCATGCTCGCCGTCGGCGCGTACCAGAGCCGTAGGGTGGCCTCGGCCCACCGCTTTGCTCTTGCGGCAAATAGCGGATGGTGGCCGTGTTGCGTAGGATGCGGTGAGGCTGCGAACCGCATCGATCGCGACCGATGCGGTTCCTTCGTCACCGCATCCTACGTATGCTCGCCGTCGGCAGGTATCGGGAGTTGCAGATGACAGGACCCAGTGTTTCCCTCGTACTCGGCTCCGGCGGCGCGCGCGGGTACGCGCACATTGGCGTGATCGAGGAGTTGGTCGCGCAGGGTTTCGACATTCGCAGCGTGGCCGGCTCGTCGATGGGCGCGTTGGTCGGCGGTGTGTATGCGGCCGGCCAGCTCGATGCGTTTCGCGACTGGGTCAAGCCGCTGCAGCGCTTCGACGTGTTGCGCCTGCTCGACTGGACCATCAGCGGCGGCGGCCTGATCAAGGGCGACCGCATCATCGACAAGCTGCGCGGATTGATCGGCGAGGTCAACATCGAAGACCTGCCGATCGCCTTCACGGCGGTCGCCGTCGACCTGATGTCGCAGCGCGAAGTGTGGTTCTCGCGCGGGTCGCTGTTCGATGCGATCCGTGCCTCGATCGCGATACCGACCATTCTGCGCCCGCACTACTACGAGGGCCGCACGCTGGTCGACGGCGGCCTGCTCAATCCGGTGCCGATCACGCCGACATTGCGCGACCTGACCGACTGCACGATTGCCGTCGACATCAACGCAGCGGCGGAACAACTTGGCGACGCGGCCGATGCGTCGACGACGGCAGCCGTCGACAGCACGTTCGGCAGTGTCGCCGGCGTGCTCGTCGAGGAATCCTCGCCGGTGCAGGCCTCGATGCCCGACGGCGAGGCAGCTCCGGCCGGCGAGACGAATTTGCCGGCAGTCGAGTCGCCGCCGCCGAGCTATCGGCAACGCATCGCCGATTTCGTCAATGGCCTGGTCGCCGGGCGCGAGAAAAATTCCGCGTCCCCCGACGATCCGGGACTGCTCGAACTGTTCGCGCGCTCGCTCGACGTCGTGCAGGAGACGATCACGCGCTTCAAGCTCGCCGCGCAGCCGCCCGACCTGATCATCCGCATCCCGCGCAACGTCTGCGCATTCTACGAATTCCACCGCGCCGAAGAGGTCATCGAGCTCGGACGCGAACGGACGCGCGACGCGCTGCTGCACTGGCAGCGGCCGAACCCGCGCGTCGGCTGAAGCGCGGGTGCGCCCGCCGTCACGCCGCGTCGACGTTGGCAACGGCAGATGAACGGCGGGCTCAGCCGGTAAACCGGCGGCGCCTTTGCGCATTAACATCGGCAGTAACGACGATCGTGGCCGCCGGCCGTCCCGCTGGAGTTGACCCGCTGGATTTGACCCGCGCGACCCGACCGCGGCTTGAATTGAAACAAGAGGAGTCACGAACATGCGTATCGCAACTATCGCTGGCGCCATGGTGCTCGCTGCGGCTGCCTTCGCCGCGCCGCGCACTACCCAGGCGGCCGTCATTGTCGGCGTCGCGCCGCCGGCGGCGCGCGTCGAAGTCGTACCGGCGCCGCGCGTCAACTACGTCTGGGCGCCGGGCTACTGGCGCTGGAACGGCCATCACTACTTCTGGGTTCCCGGCTACTGGGTACCGGCGCGGCATGGCTACCGCTGGGTGTCATCGCACTGGGTCGCGTACGGTCCGCGCTGGCGCTACGTTCCCGGCTACTGGGCGCATTGACGCGGGGTGGGCCCTCGGCCCACCGCTTGATCTCAAGCGCCTGAGCGCCGGTGGGCCAAGGCCCACCCTGCGAATATTTGGGGTTGATTTGCGCGAAGTGCAGAAGGCGTCGTGTTTTGCGCTTCACCAAAAGAAACGGCCCGCCTGGGGGAGCGGGCCGTTGGGGTCGCGATGGGGCGTCGGGGGAACGACGTGGGGAGTCCCGCCACCGCATCGCTAGGATACGGGCAACAACCTTGCATAAACCTGACGTTTGCGTGAGGGTTACCTGCAAACGTGTAAAGATTCGTGCACTCACGCGCTAGCCGTACGCCAGCAACTTTGCGCTCGTTCACGCGAAAGCCCTTATTGCGCGGGCGATCCATGCGCTTTCTCTTTTCTGCTCGCGCATCGCCACGACGTGCGCCGCTCGGTATTTCCACGATCACGCCGCAGGAAATGTCACGCGCACGCGTGTGCCGCGATCGTTCGCGCCGCTGCCGATATCCAGCAACGCATGATGGCCGCGAGCGATTTCGTCGACAATCGCCAGCCCCAGGCCGCAGCCGTCGCCTTTGGTCCCGGGCGCCCGGTAGAAGCGTGCCGTGACGCGCGCGCGCTGGTCGAGTGGAATTCCCGGTCCATCGTCTTCGACTTCGACATAGCTTCGCGCCGGCGTGTCGGCCGTTACGCCGCAGCGCACGGTCACGCGGCCGTCGGCCGGGGTGTACGCCAGTGAATTGTCGACGAGGTTGGCAAGCATCTCGCGCAGGAGCCACGCGCTGCCGCGCGCCTTCGCGCGCACCGCTTCGACGCCGAGGTCGATATGCTGGCGCAAGGCGCGATCGAAATGCTTGGCGACGGCTTCCTCGGCAAGTTCGCGCAAGTCGACATCGCCGAAGTCCACGGCCGCCGTCGCGGTCGGCTCGGCGCGGGCGAGCGCCAGCAGCTGGTTTGCCGTGTGCGAAAGGCGGCGCGTGCCTTCGAGCACGCCGATCAGGCGTTCGCGCACGAACGCCGCGTCGGTGTCGTGACGCAGCAGTTCCAGCTGCGTCTGCAGTCCGGCCAGCGGCGTGCGCAGCTGGTGCGCCGCATTGGCCAGGAACTGCTGCTGGTTCTGCGCGCTGCTGCGAACGGTGGCGAACAGCCGATTCAGCGCCTGCGTCAGCGGGCGCACTTCGCCGGGCACGTGCGTTTCGTCCAGCGGAGCCAGGTCCTGTGCGGAGCGCGAGTCGATCTGGGCGCGCAGAGCGATCAGCGGGCGCAGGCCCAGGCGCACGCCGACCCAGATCAGCAGCAGGATCGCCGCGAATTGCAGCGTGTCGGTCAGGAAGATGCTGATCAGCATGCGATGCCAGGCCTGGTCGCGCTTGTTCGTCGTTTCGGCGACGGCGATCGTCACGACGCCGGCCGGCGTTGCATGCCGGTAGGTGACGCCGCGAATCGCGCTGCCCTGGAATTGCGCGTCGAGGAACGTCGGATTCTCGCGCTCGGAGGCGGCGACCGGCAGGCCTTCGTCGCCGGCGATGAATTCGTCGTGCGGGCCGAGCACGAGGTAATAGACCGCGTCGTACTTGTCCGCGCGCAGCATTTCGATCGCCTGCGGCGGCAAGTCGAACTCGACGGTACCGCTGGCCCGCGTGCGCAGCTGCGCGGCGGCCGCGAGCGTCTCGTTGACGAGCGCCTGGTCGAAGGCGGCCCGCAGCGGCACCACGCCAGCCGCGTAGTCGAGCCCGACGCCGATTGCGAGCAGCAGCGCGAGCGGTCCGATCAGGATCAGCAGCAGGCGGCGCCGAATCGTCATGCCGCGAGCACGCTGCGCCGAAGCGCGATTCATGCCACCGACTCGTCCGCCGGGCCGCGAACGTCGCACACGCAACCGTCGCGAGCGGCGCCGGCGCCGTGGCTCATGCGACCGACTCGTCGAGCCGGTAGCCGAGGCCGCGCACGGTGCGGATTCCGACTTCTTCGCCGAGCTTGCCGCGCAGGCGCGAAATGTATACTTCGACCGCGTTGGTCGTGATGCCTTCGTCCCAGCTCGAGATCGCCTGCTGCAGGCGATCCTTGCTGACGACCTGGCCGGCGTGCAGCGCCAGGCACTCTAGGATCGCCCACTCGCGCCGGGTCAGGTCGACCGCGCGCGACTGCACGCGGGTTTCGCGCCTCGGGATGTCCAGGTGCAGCGGGCCGATCGTGATGCCCGAGTCGCTGTTGGATTTCGAGCGGCGGATCAGCGCGCGGCAGCGCGCCGCGAGCTCCGGCAGCGCGAACGGCTTCACGAGGTAATCGTCGGCGCCCAGATCGAGCGCGCCGACGCGATCGGCGAGCGCGTCGCGCGCCGTCACGATCAGCACCGGCGTCGCCTTGCCGCTGCGGCGCAGGCGCCGCACGAGTTCGAAGCCGTCGACACCGGGCAAGCCGAGGTCGACCAGCAGCAGATCGAAATTTTCCTGCTGCAGCGCCGCTTCGGCCAGTTCCGCGCTAGGCACATGGTCGACGGCAAAACCGACCTGCGACAGCCCGCGGCGCATGCCGTCGGCGACCAGGGCATCATCTTCGATGATCAGTATGCGCATAGGTGTGGAGCGGGACGGGGCAGAAGGGGGAAGGGAGAAGGAAAAGATGCGAGTAGTCGAATCATGGCGCCTTTCCCTCTCCCCTCTCGCTTCTCCCGCAATATCTTGCACTTGATCGCTTGACTTGGCGAGCAGGCGCCACCACCTGCGATCTGGAACAATAGGCCGCCCCGGTTAAGGAATTCCGAATGAACGCCACGTCCGTTGCCGCGCGCGACGAAGCCGGCACCGCGATGGCGGTGCTCGCGGCGGTCAGCGCCAGCCACTTTCTCAACGACATGATCCAGTCGCTGCTGCCGGCCGTCTATCCGCTGCTGAAAAGCAGCTATGCGCTGGACTTCGGCCAGATCGGCCTGATCACGCTGGTCTTCCAGGTCACCGCCTCGCTGCTGCAGCCGGTCGTCGGCACGTTCACCGACCGCCGGCCGACCTGGTTCTCGTTGCCGCTCGGCATGGGTTTCACGCTGTGCGGCCTGCTGCTGCTGTCGCAGGCGACTTATCCGCTGCTGCTGCTCGCCGCCGCGCTGATCGGCACCGGTTCGTCGGTGTTCCATCCGGAATCCTCGCGCATTGCGCGCATGGCCTCGGGCGGCCGTCATGGCTTTGCCCAGTCGTTCTTCCAGGTCGGCGGCAACCTCGGCTCGGCCAGCGGACCGTTGCTGGCCGCGTTCATCGTGCTGCCGCGCGGGCAGGGCAGCATCGCCTGGTTCGCGATCGTCGCGCTGGTAGCGATCGTGATCCTGCTGCAGGTCGGCCGCTGGTACCAGCGCCACGTGCTGGTCAAGGCGAAGGCGGCCGTCGCCGCGCCCGCGTCGAGCCTGCCGCGCCGCCAGGTCGTCATGGCGATCGGCGTGCTGCTCGCGTTGATCTTCTCGAAATATTTCTACCTCGCCAGCCTGAGCACGTACTACACGTTCTACCTGATGGAACGCTTCGCGCTGACCGCACAGGATGCACAAATCCACTTGTTCCTTTTTCTCGGCGCGGTGGCACTCGGCACGCTGGTCGGCGGTCCGGTCGGCGACCGCTTCGGGCGCAAGTACGTGATCTGGGTGTCGATCCTCGGCGTGCTGCCGTTCACGCTGCTGCTGCCGCACGCCGACCTGTTCTGGACGTCCGTGCTGAGCGTCGTGATCGGCCTGATCCTGTCGTCGGCGTTCTCGGCGATCCTGGTCTACGCGACCGAACTGGTGCCGGGCAAGGTCGGCATGATCGCCGGCCTGTTCTTCGGCTTCGCCTTCGGCATGGGCGGCCTCGGCGCCGCGCTGCTCGGCGAACTGGCCGACGCGCGCGGCATCGAATATGTCTATCACGTCTGCGCGTATCTGCCGGCGATCGGGCTGTTGACGGTGTTCTTGCCGAACTTGCACCGCCGTGCCGTGAAACCCGTGGCCTGACAGGCAACGTAGGGTCGGCCTTGGCGCACTGTCTTCTGGCGTTCAAAGAAAGGAAAAACGGTGGGCCGAGGCCCACCCTACAGGCTATTCCGGGGCTTCGACCGTGTAGCCGCGCGATTGCAGCATCGCCAGGCGACGGTCACTGCGCAGCAGTTCGTCCATCGGCAGAACCGCGAACGTGCTGGCGTTGTAGCGCAGCGACTGTTCGACCGCGGCGAGCCAGGCCTGGTCCATGCGCGCCATTCCCTGTTCGAGTTGCTCGCGCAGGCGCGCATTGCTCGACACGGCGGCCCGGCAGGCTTCCTGCTGGCTCGGTGACGGCAGCTTGCGCAGTGCGTCGATGTCGCCGACGGCCCAGGCATTGGCCCGGTCGCGCATCGCGTTGAGATCGGTCTCCAGCCGCGTCATCGTCGCGGCCAGGCAATCGATGTCGAGGTTGCCGGTCGTGGCCTTGAAATCGCGGATCGTCTGACGCGGGTCGTCCATCGGGATCTGCGCCTGCGGTTCGACGATGCGCACGCGGTTCTTCTTCGCCACGCCGCGCACGGTGTCCCAGATCAAGCCGCTGCGGGCCAGGCCGGATTTCGCCAGCGCCTTGTCGTACAGTTCGTTCGCCGCGACCATCGGCCGCAGCCGCTCGACGCCGCTGTCGTTGCCGATGTACTTGGCTTTCAGCGCCAGCCAGCGCGCGTACAGATCAGGCGGCAGGATCTGCTGCAGGGTCTCGCCGTCCTCGTTCTTGCGCGCGCCGTAGACGGCCGGCATCAAAGTCAATTTGTGGAAAAAGTTCAGTTCCAGCTTCGGCGTCGCGTCGGCGATGACCGCCTGCGACTGCGCGATCGTCTGCTCGACATCGCGGCCGCGCCAGGTCATGTTCTTTGGCAGCGGATATTGCGCGCCGAGAATCCACAGCACGTGGTCGCCGCGGCTGACCTTCCACAGGCCCGGCCCGGGCTGCTCGCCGGTCACCAGCACGGTTTCGAGCGTCGCTGTCTCGACAGAAGATGTCGGTGCCGCTGGCGCAGCGGGCGTTCCCTCTTGGGCCACGGCAGCGGCGGAAGCGAACGACAGGCAGGCGAGGAAAAAGAAGGATGGCCGCATATATGGGAGGGATCAACGAGGTACGCAGGCTACGCGTAAATTTCAACGTAGGGGCGCGACGGCAAATTGCAATTGAAACAAGAAAGCGCAGAATCGTTTCACCTCTCCCGCTGGCGGGAGAGGTCGACGCGCGCAGCGCGGCGGGTGAGGGTGGCGCCGGAAAGAGCTGTCGCCTTCGGGCGTGCCACCCTCATCTGCCCGCCATGGATGGCGGAAATGCCGAAAATGCAGGAGCAATTTTCGGCCGGCCCTTCGGGCCACCTTCTCCCGCCAGCGGGAGAAGGGAAAAGCATGGTTCCCGCTTGCGCGGGGATGACGAACGTTTATGTTTTTCGGCTACCGGCTACCGGCTACCGGCTACCGGCTCTCGCGTTCTACCCGCGCTTCATCGAATTGAAGAACTCGTCATTCGACTTGGTGTTCTTCATCTTGTCGAGCATGAACTCGATCGCGGCAAGTTCGTCCATCGGATGGATCAGCTTGCGCAGGATCCAGATCTTCTGCAGCAGGTCCGGTTCGATCAGCAACTCTTCGCGGCGCGTGCCGGAGCGGTTGATGTTCAGCGCCGGGTAGACGCGCTTCTCGGCGATGCGGCGGTCAAGATGCACTTCGGCGTTGCCGGTGCCCTTGAATTCCTCGTAGATCACTTCGTCCATCTTCGAGCCGGTGTCGACCAGCGCGGTCGCCAGGATCGTCAGCGAGCCGCCTTCCTCGACGTTGCGCGCGGCGCCGAAGAAACGCTTCGGCCGCTGCAGCGCGTTCGCGTCGACGCCGCCGGTCAGAACCTTGCCGGAGGCCGGCACGACGGTGTTGTAGGCGCGCGCCAGGCGCGTGATCGAGTCGAGCAGGATGACGACGTCCTTCTTGTGTTCGACCAGGCGCTTGGCCCGTTCGATCACCATCTCGGCGACCTGCACGTGGCGCACGGCCGGTTCGTCGAACGTCGAGGAGATCACTTCGGCGCGCACGCTGCGCTGCATCTCGGTGACTTCTTCGGGACGCTCGTCGATCAGCAGGATGATCAGGTGCGCTTCCGGATGGTTGTGCACGATCGCCTGCGCGACGTTCTGCAGCATCATCGTCTTGCCGGCTTTCGGTGGCGACACGATCAGGCCGCGCTGGCCTTTGCCGACCGGCGCGATCAGATCCATGATGCGCCCGGTGATGTCCTCGCTCGAGCCGTTGCCGCGCTCCAGATGGAACATCTTGCGCGGGAACAGCGGCGTGAGGTTCTCGAACAGGATCTTGTTCTTCGACGCCTCGGGTGGCTCGTCGTTGATGTTGTCGACCTTGAGCAGCGCGAAGTAGCGCTCGCCTTCCTTCGGCGGGCGGATGCGGCCGGTGATGTAGTCGCCGGTGCGCAGGTTGAAGCGGCGGATCTGCGACGGCGAGATGTAGATGTCGTCGGGGCCGGCCAGGTAAGAGGCTTCCGGACCGCGCAGGAAGCCGAAGCCGTCCTGCAGGATTTCGAGCACGCCTTCGCCGTAGATGCCGCCGCCGGCGCGCGCATGCGCCTTGAGGATCAGGAAGATGACGTCCTGCTTGCGCGCACGCGCGACGCCTTCCTGGATGCCGAGGTCGTCGGCCAGCGCGATCAGCGCGGTCGGCGGCTTGCGCTTGAGTTCATTCAGGTCGATGACGATGCCGCTGCGCGGGCCTTCGCGCGTCTCGTAGGTCTCGTCGTCCTGCTGCGGCTGCGCTTGCTGGTGATGACGCTGGCCGCGCTGCGGGCGCTGGCCGCGCTCGCGGCGTCCGCCGCCGCCCTCATGGCGCGGCGGGCGGTTGCTGCCGTCGCTGTTGCCGTCGTTCGAGCGCGGCTCGCCATTGTCGCCCTGCGGCGCATCGCCGCCGGAAGCCTGGGGCGAATTGTCGTCGCCGCCTTGCTGCGCGTTGCGCGGCGGGCGCTGGCGTCCCTCGGGACGGCCATCGGAACGGGATTCGGGGTTGCGGCTTTCGCCGTTTTCTTTGTTTTCGGTTTCGGACACGGGCAAACCTCGTGGGCGCCGTAAAAGACGGGTAGGGATCTGGGATTGGAGAAAAACCAACTACAACTGCGCAGCGGTCTAAGTCCGGACGCAATCCAGGGAGCAGGCGAGGACAAGCAGGACGGCAACCAGGACGTACTCGTTCAGTACAGGAAGGTTGCGCGCATCGCGCTCGGGCTTAACAAGCCGGCGCCGTGGCCTTCGGGATAGCTTCGGGTGCACGCGCGGGGCAGATCGCCCCTGTGAACGCTTCTAACTTACCACTTATCACCTGCTTTGCAAAGCAAGCGGCTGAACGCGCGGGCTGCTGTTCACGAGGCAGTCACGCGCGACATTCACTCGGCACCGGCGCGCGACGCCAACTGCGCGCGCGAACGAAGCTGGCGTGCAATCGGCCCGGAACGTGCGGCAGTTCGCAAATCGCGAACGGCTGCTCAGGCAATCGTCTTGTCGATCAGCTGCGTGAGTTGCGTCTTGCTGACCGCGCCGATCTGCGTCGCCTGGACCTTGCCGTCCTTGAAGATCATCAAGGTCGGAATGCCGCGCACGTTGTAGTTGCGCGGCGTCTTCTGGTTATGGTCGATGTTGACCTTGGCCACGCGCAGCTTGCCGGCGTAGCTGGTCGCCACGTCGTCGAGAATCGGCGCGATCATCTTGCACGGGCCGCACCACTCCGCCCAGAAGTCGACCAGCACCGGCTCGCTGGACTTCAGCACCTGTTCTTCGAATTGTTCGTCGCTGACGTGGGCGATGCTCGGGTTCACTGGGGCTCTTCTCCGCGGGTTTGACGACAGTACAGACCGTCGATATGGGTTGAAAATGACGTAAACACAAGCGTCCGCGGGCTATTTGCGCTAAACTCTTGCGGCTGCGCGGCGCGAACACGCTCTTGCGAGTCCGTCCGGCCGAACCCATTTCAGCCGAAGCGCCGACCCAATTCAAGTTGGGCCGCAGCATGCCGATTCAAGCAGTACCATCAGCACGACTCAAGATAGCTCGATTCAGGAAAGCATTTTCGAGACCGTATTCTCAAAAGGCGCCCATGCGTCTTTCCCCACCGGCCGCCGGAAGCGGCACAGAATCCTACATGTCAGATCATCCGCAACCCCTCACCGACGTTTTCTTCGACAGTTTCGAGCTGCATCCGGATTTGCTCGCCGGCCTCCACGCCGCGGGATTCACGCGCTGCACGCCGATCCAGGCGCTGACTCTGCCGCTCGCGCTTGCCGGCAAGGACGTCGCTGGCCAGGCCCAGACCGGCACCGGCAAGACCATCGCCTTCCTCGTGGCTGTCGTCGACCGCTTGCTCAAGCAACCGGCCATGACCGAGCGCGGCCCGGCCGACCCGCGCGCCCTGATCATCGCGCCGACACGCGAGCTGGCGATCCAGATCGACAAGGATTTTCGCGCGATCGGCCAGGGCACGGGCCTGAAGTCCGCGCTGATCTACGGCGGCGTCGACTACGACAAGCAGCGTGACACGCTGCGTGGCGGCGTCGATATCGTCATCGCCACGCCCGGCCGCCTGCTCGACTACTTCAAGCAGCACGTGTTCTCGTTCCGCGCGGTCGAGATGATGGTGATCGACGAGGCCGACCGCATGTTCGACCTCGGCTTCATCGCCGACGTGCGCTTCATCCTGCGCCGCCTGCCCGACCGCACGCGCCGCCAATGCCTGCTGTTCTCGGCGACCTTGAGCCACCGCGTGCTCGAGCTGGCCTACGAGCACATGAACGAGGCGCAGAAGCTCACGGTCGAGACCGAGTTCGTCACTGCCGACCGCGTGCGCCAGCTGATCTATTTCCCGGCCAGCGAGGAGAAGATTCCGCTGCTGATCGGCCTGCTGTCGCGCACCGACGCCAAGCGCAGCATGATTTTCGTCAACATGAAGGTCGCCGCCGAGAAGGTCTCGCGGCGCCTCGAGCGCCAGGGCTTCGCCGTCGGCATGCTGTCCGGCGACGTGCCGCAGAAGAAGCGCCAGAGCCTGCTCGGCAAGTTCCAGCGCGGCGAGATCGAAGTGCTGATCGCGACCGACGTCGCCGCGCGCGGCCTGCACATTCCCGACGTCAGCCACGTCTACAACTACGACCTGCCGCAGGACGCCGAGGATTACGTGCACCGCATCGGCCGCACCGCGCGCCTCGGCGCCGAGGGCGATGCGATCAGCTTCGCCTGCGACATGTACGCGCAGAGCCTGCCCGATATCGAAGACTACATCGGCCAGAAGATTCCGGTCGGCACGATCGATCAGGGCCTGCTGGCACTGCCGCCGCCACGCCATCGTCCGGCGTCGGCCACGCCGGTCGTCGAGGAAGACGACGGCAGCATCGAGACGCGGCCACCGCCG
>DATIEJ010000040.1:0-3641 GCA_035455825.1 Rhodanobacteraceae bacterium
CGTGCGGACCAGTCCCGCATCCCAGCGCTTGGCCAGCATGCGTTCTCTCGCGACCTCGCCGGATTCGGAGGTCTTGATCAGCTCGATCATCTCGTCGATGTTCGCGAGCGCGACGGTCAGGCCCTCGAGGATGTGGGCGCGCGCACGCGCCTTGCGCAGTTCGAAGATCGTGCGGCGCGTGACGACCTCGCGCCGATGGCGGATGAACGCTTCGAGGATGTCCTTGAGCGTCAGCAGCCGCGGCTGGCCGTCGACCAGCGCGACCATGTTGATGCCGAACGTGACCTGCATCTGGGTCTGCTGGAACAGGTTGTTCAGCAGCACGTCGGCCATCGTGTCGCGGCGCACCTCCATCACGACGCGCATGCCGTCCTTGTCGGACTCGTCACGCAGCTCGGAAATACCCTCGATCAATTTTTCCTTGACCAGGTCGGCGATCTTCTCGATCAAGCGCGCCTTGTTGACCTGGTACGGCAGCTCGCTGACGATGATCGCCTCGCGGCCGTTGTCATCGGTCTCGATGTCGGCCTTGGCGCGCACGAGGATGCGGCCGCGGCCGGTCTTGTAGGCCTCGACGATGCCCGCGGCGCCGTTGATGATGCCCGCAGTCGGAAAATCCGGGCCCGGGATGTGCTGCATCAGCGCATCGACACCGAGCTCCGGATCGTCGATCAGCGCGACGATCGCGTCGATGACTTCGCGCAGGTTGTGCGGCGGCACGTTCGTGGCCATGCCGACCGCGATGCCGGCCGAGCCGTTGACGAGCAGGTTCGGGATGCGCGCCGGCAGCACGCTCGGCTCGAACTCCTTCTCGTCGTAGTTCGGCACGAAATCGACGGTTTCCTTGTCGATGTCGGCGAGCAGGCTCGAGGTCAGGCGTTCGAGGCGGCACTCGGTGTAGCGCATCGCCGCGGCGGCGTCGCCGTCGATCGAGCCGAAGTTGCCCTGGCCGTCGACGAGCGTGTAGCGCAGCGAGAAATCCTGCGCCATGCGCACCAGCGTGTCGTAGATCGACGCATCGCCGTGCGGGTGGAACTTACCCATGACTTCGCCTACCACGCGCGCGCATTTCATGTAGGCGCGGTTCCACGTGTTGTTCATTTCGTGCATGCCGTAGAGCACGCGGCGATGCACCGGCTTGAGGCCATCACGCACATCCGGAAGGGCTCGACCGACGATCACGCTCATCGCGTAATCGAGGTAGCTCTTGCGCATTTCGTCTTCGATATTGACGCGAATGACTTCTTTGGCCAGCTCTGCCATTTGTATAAATCTTCCAAAATTATGTGCTGCGGGCGAGGTCTCGGCGGGGTCCGCCAAAAGACCCTTAATTCTACCATATCGCGGTGTCCCGCAATGCCCTAAAAAACCGATGCTTTATCTTGACTTAGCGCGATTTTTGACGTTCGCCGGACAGCCTTCGGCGAAGGCTCGGCGGGGACAGCAAAACAACGGGTTTTGGCGGGCGGTCCGCGGCCCGGAAAAGTTGCGAACGCGGTCGTAGGAATAGCCCCGGCACGATTGTGCAATCGACTCCGTCTCCGGGCACTCGCTCGCGCGCAACAGTGGCCGGACAGCGCAGCTTTTTCGCCGGGATTCGGGGCAGGCTTGCGCCGGACACTCAGTGCTGCTTGCGGAAAACCCAGTAGCGCGAGGCGACGAAATTCACGCCGAGGCCGGCCACCGAACCAGCCGCGACGGCCAGCACCAGGTACTGCCCATCGATGTTGAAGGTCAGAACCAGGGCCGAATAGGCGGCGAAGTTGCAGGCGAAGCCGGCGCTCATTGCGATGACATAGCGCGCCCATTCCCAGTGCAGCGGATGGCGGCGCGGCCCACGGAACGTGTAGCGGCGATTGAAGAGCCAGGTTGCCGTCGCCGCGCACAGGAACGAGATCAGGCGGCCCGTGAAACGGTCCCAGGCCAGCCCGGAAACGAGCAGCTGCAGCACCCCGGCATCGACGATGAAGCCGATGACTCCGCCGAGGCAGAACAGGATCAGCTGGCGCCTTACCCTCATCCGCTCAAGCCCTCCCCTTCAAGGGGAGGGCTGGGTGGGGATCGTGTCAGCCACCCGCCAGCCACAGATGCGCGATCGCCTTCACCCTTGCGACCGAGAGCGACACTCACGTGTCCGTCCCGAACATCGCCTGCATCTTCGCGGCATCGGGGCGTTCGATGACGCCGCGCTCGGTGACGATCGCGTCGATCAGAGCGGCCGGCGTCACGTCGAAAACGGGATTCCATGCGACGGCACCGTCGACGACCGTGCGCTTGCCGCCAATCGAGTGCAGTTCGGCGGCGTCGCGCAGTTCGATGTGGATATCGGCGCCATCCGCCGTCTGCATGTCGACCGTCGATGCCGGAGCGACAACCATGAACTTCACGCCGTGATGGCGCGCCGCGATTGCCAGCTGGTACGTGCCGATCTTGTTCGCCGTGTCGCCGTTCGCAACGATGCGGTCGGCGCCGACGACGACCCACTGGACGGCGCCGGACTTCATCAGATGCGAGGCAGCTGAATCGGCGATCAGGGTCGCCGGAATTTCGTCGCGGGACAGTTCCCACATCGTCAGACGCGCACCCTGCAGCCACGGCCGGGTCTCACCGGCATACACGCGTGCGATCCTGCCCGCGGCGAAACCGGCGCGAATCACGCCGAGCGCCGTGCCGAATCCGGCGGTCGCCAGCGAACCCGTGTTGCAATGGGTCAGCACGCCAACGTTGTCGCCGAGCAACGCGGCGCCGAGTTGGCCCATGTGCCGATTCGCAGCCAGATCGTCTTCCTGGATCCTGCGCGCCGCATCGGTGAGCGCGCTCACGGGATCCATGGGATTGGCTGCAAGCACTACGCGCATTCGCCGCAGCGCCCATGCCAGATTCACGGCCGTTGGCCGCGCCGCATTCAGATGGCGCAGCACCGGCTCCAGCGCGGCCTCGGTAACCGCGCTGCCGGCCGCAGCCAGTCGGCGCGCTTCCAGCACCACGCCCCAGACCGCGGCAATGCCGATCGCCGGCGCGCCGCGCACGACAAGGTCCGTGATCGCCGACGCGACGGCAGCCGCGTCCCGGCAATCCAGATAAACCTCTTCGAACGGCAGGCGGCGCTGATCCAGAAGACGCAGTTCGCCGTCGCGCCAGGTTACGGCGCGGATCGTGTCGTGGCGGTCGAGATCGTCCATAGGGGCCATGCGTGAAAAGCTTGTGCTTCAGGATACCGCATGACGTGCATGAAGGCGCTGTGCCACAGGACCCTGACCCGCATAGTTTGCTAGCATCGCGTCATGGCGACCGCCCGCAAACGAACCGCCCCCGCGAAGCGCAGCACGCGCATCGCGGCCAAGCCGACGCCCGACGCCGAATTCCTCGCGCTGCTGCGCAAGCAATGCCTCAGCGCGGCCAGCGTCGGTGCGCTCACCGCTGCTGGCGAGCTGATCCCGGGCTTGTCGCGCGTCCTCGGTTTGGTTTTCGGCGAGTTGCTCGACGCGAAGTTCCTCGCCAGCATCCAGCGTCAGCTGATCGAGAAAACGTTCGCCATCTATGGGCTTGAACTGCCCAAGCCGGTGCATGAGGTTCTGGTCGGCCGCGTGCAGATGATCGGCACGAGCGCCAGTGTCGCCAGCGACGCGATCATGCGGACA
>DATIEJ010000041.1:0-3328 GCA_035455825.1 Rhodanobacteraceae bacterium
AGCACTCGATCGAGCACGCGTTGTCGCGCAACGGCTTTCATCTGGTCGACGAAGCGTCGATGCCGCGCGTCGAACACCTGCTGCAGGGATCGAAGGCGAACATCGCCGAAATTCTCAACCTCGTCGCGCGCCGCGGCGACATCGACGTCGTCGTCGTCGTCCACGCGCGCGGCGTCGGCTCGCAGCAGGTGACGTTCTACGGACAGAGCGACAACCTGATGACCGCGCAGCTGAACATCAGCGCGTATGCGGTCCAGGGCCGGCGCAAACTCGGCGCCGGCTGGAGCGACAACGTGAACTTCACCGCGATGAGCGCCAAGGACAAGGCCGAAGAAGCCGTCGAGCCGCTGATCACCGAGATCGAAGAGCGGCTTGCCGAGTTTCGGCCGGCGCGGAACAAAGGCTGAGTAACGTGAGGGCGCGCTACCCGCGCGCCTGTAGCGGCTTTCGTTTTAACGCGGATGAACGCGGATGATCACGGAATGCCGCGGATAGAGCGAAAGATTTGGTCATCGGCTTGACTGCCGGAACAGCCGCACGAAACTGATTTGGTTTCTTGCTCTATCCGCGTAGATCCGCGCTCATCCGCGTACATCCGCGTTAAAAAAAGCGTTCGCCGCTTCGACTCCGCCGATCGGAAGATCACGATCGCGCGCCAGCGCGCGACCTCAAGGCAACTCGCGCACTCCGGCACGGCCGATCACTTCGCACGCATGCCGGTAGCCGGCGTCGATCGCGCGTTCGTAGGCGTGCCAGTCGAGCAGTTCGATGTCCTGCAGCGGCGGCGTCAGCAGCAGGCTCGTGTAACCGCGGCGTTCGACGCTGGCGGCTTCCGCGTTGACCATGCCCGAGCGCAGCAGGATGCTCAGGATTCCCGGCCGCCGGGCCGGACCCATGCGCTCGACCAGCAGGCGCCACGCCGACGGCAGCGCGAATTCGTCGACATCCGAGCGCAGCACGTCGTCGGCGCTGATATCGACCGCGACGATCTCGCCGACCGCCTGGCCGCGCATGATGTCGGTCGGCAGGTTGTTCATGACCGCGCCGTCGACATAGACGTCGCCGCGATGGAACACTGGCGGCAGGATGCCGGGGATCGCGCTCGACGCGCGCAGCCACAGCCAGAGCGGGCCCGAACGGTGCACGTGCGCGCGGCCGATCGTGAGGTTGGCCGATACGCAGTAATACGGCAGCGCGAGGTCCTGGATATCGCGCGGACCGAATGCCTCGCGCAGCAAATGCGCCACTCGCCGGCCCGAGACCAGCGAAATAAATGGAAATGTATAATCTTTCAGCGGCCGGCCGGCGACGAACGCGATGCGATACTTCTCGAGCATCTCCTCGTCGGACCAGTCGGCGGCGACGCCGGCGCCGATGATCGCGCCGATCGACGTGCCACCGACGCTGTCGATGCGCATGCCGGCCTCGCGCAGCGCGCGCACGACGCCGATGTGGGCGAATCCGCGCGCGCCGCCGCCGGAAAGCACCAGGCCGATGCTGCGGCCGGTCAGCAGGCGCGCGACGCGCTCGACGTCGGTGGCATGACGCACGTGGTGCAGTTGCGCGCCGGGCGCATGCGCCATCCACGCGCCGCCGCTGCCGAGGCGGATGTCGCCGCGCTGCAGCAGCACCAGGTGACACGGCCGCTGCACGAAGCGATCGGCTTGCGGATCGGCCAGCTCCGGCCAGGTGCCGGGCTGGGCCGCCGGATTGGCCGGCAGCACGAAGCAGTCGGCCTGGCGCACGCACAGTTCGCGCCAGTCGTCCTGGTCGTGGCCGGCGAGATAGATCACGTAGCGGTAGCGCGCCTCGATGGCGCTGAACCAGCCGCTGGTGTTGCCCTTGCCGGCTTGCGCGTCGATCAGCGCGCAGCTGCCGTAGCGTTCGAGCGCCTGCTGCAGCTGCACGGCGAAGCCGCGCGCGTCGCAGCTGGCATCGTATGGCAGGACCGCGAACGTGCGCGCGCCCGACAGCGGCCGGCGCACGGTGCGCGCGATGAGGCGCTGCACGGCCAGGCGCGCGCTCTGCAGCATGGCGTCGGGATGGTGCTCGACAAGCGCCGTGAAGCCGCGCCGCGACAGACGCAGCAGTTCCGAATCGCGCAACGCGCGCACGGTTGCCGAGCGCGGCTGGTCGACGATCAGGCCGAGTTCGCCGACCGTTTCGCCGGCAGCAACCAGGCCGTCGAGCTGGAACTGCCCGTCGACGTCGGGCTTGAACGCGCCGAGACTGCCGGACTTGAGCACATATAACGCGTCGGACTCGTCGCCGTATTCGAACAACACGGCGCCGCCCGGCATCGCGAACCATTCCAGTTCGCCCTCGAGTTCGGCAAGGGCGCGCGCATCCAGGTGCCGGAACAGCGGCACATCGCGCAGCAACTCGCGTGTGTCGAATGGTTCGGCGTTCGCTGGCGTGTCGCTCATCGCAGGCCCGTCACCCCTTCGCTACATGCTAACCCAGAAGGGCGGGAGTCCAGGCGCGATGACCAGGAAAGCAAGGTCGAAAACGGCTGGCGCAGGCAATAGATAGCCGGCGGCAGCCGGTCTGCGCCCAGGCGAACAACCTTGAACCCTGCTACTGCCGGAACACGCGCTACCTTGATTTTTTCCGCCGCGCGCATCACGTTTGCCTTCCATCCTTTCGCCCCGCGCACATGAATTCTGCGAATCCGCTGCTCAGTGAGTCCCCGCTGCCGACGTTCTCGGCGATCGAACCGGCGCATGTCCTTCCGGCCGTCGATGCCGTGCTGGCCGATTATCGCGCAGCGGTCGATGCGATCATCGCCGATCCGGCGCCGCGCTCGTTCGCTCGCGTGCTGCAACGACAGGAGGAACTCGAGGATCGCCTCGAGCTGACCTGGTCGCCGGTATCGCACCTGCATGCGGTCGCCGATTCCGAAGCGCTGCGCGCGGTTTATTCACAGGCGCTGGAGAAGATTACCGAGCACGCCAGCGAGCTCGGACAGAACCGCGAACTGTATGCGGCCGTGCGCGCCGTCGCCGACGCTGGGCAGTTTGCCGCGTTGCCGCGCGCCGCGCGCACGCTGGTCGAGCACGCGCTGCGCGATTTCCGCCTGTCAGGGGTTGCGCTCGAGGAACCCGCGCGCTCGCGCTTTCGCGAGATCACGAACACGCTGGCGCGCCTGGAGAACGAGTTCGAGAACGCCGTGCTCGACGCGACCGAAGCCTGGTCGGAATCGATCAGCGACGAAGCAGCGCTCGCCGGCCTCGGGCAAACCGACCGCGATCTGCTGCGCGACTACGCCAAAGATGCCGGACGCGACGGCTGGCTCGTCACGCTCAAGCAGCCGAGCGTGCAGGCCGTG
>DATIEJ010000042.1:0-2777 GCA_035455825.1 Rhodanobacteraceae bacterium
TTCATCTGGCCGTAGACCATAGCGACCTTCGACTCGCTGATGTTGTCCGGCTTGATGACGCCGGACTCGATCATCTCGTGATAGAAGTCGTTGCCTTCGCGCGTGCGCTCGCCGACGCCGGCGAACACCGACAGACCGGCGTGTTCGGTCGCGATGTTGTTGATCAGTTCGAGCATGTTGACGGTCTTGCCGACGCCGGCGCCGCCGAACAGGCCGATCTTGCCGCCCTTGGCGAACGGGCACATCAGGTCGATGACCTTGATGCCGGTTTCGAGCAGGTCGCTGGCCGCGGCCTGTTCGTCGTAGCTCGGCGCGGCGCGGTGGATTTCCCAGCGCTCGTTCTCGCCGATCGGGCCGGCCTCGTCGATCGGATTGCCGAGCACGTCCATGATGCGGCCGAGCGTCGCTTCGCCGACCGGCACCTTGAGGCCCTCGCCGGTGTTGTCGGCGACGAGGCCGCGCTTCAGGCCGTCGGTCGAGCCGAGCGCGATCGTGCGCACGACACCGTCGCCGAGCTGCTGCTGCACTTCGAGCGTGATCGGAGCCGCGGCGCCTTCGACGTTCAGCGCGTCGTACACTCTCGGCACCTGGTCGCGCGGAAATTCGACGTCGACGACGGCGCCGATGATCTGGACTACTTTGCCCTGGTTCATTTCTATCGCTCCACTAATCTTGAATTCAGTCGCAACTGGGTGCTTCTGGCGTCTCTGCTTCCCGCTGCGCGCATTGATCGCCGCTGTTGTCTTTAGGATCGTATGACCCGATCAGTACATCGAATACTTTTTTGTCGCATCTGGCGAATTTCTTGAAAAATGCCACGCACTCCGGCGGAACCTGGTCGATCGTCGTCGGCTTAGAAGGCGTCGGACCGCTATCGACACCGCATCCGGCGAGCAGCATACAGGCTGCAATTCCAAATATTGGTTTAGGCATTTCTTGCACTCCTTGCAATGATTTCAAACGGCGGCTGCACCACCCACGATCTCCGAAATTTCCTGCGTAATCGCTGCCTGGCGCGCCTTGTTGTAGACCAAGGTCAGACTGTCGATCGCCTTCGTTGCGTTGTCGCTGGCCGACTTCATCGCGACCATGCGCGCGGCGTGCTCGCTCGCCAGGTTTTCCAGCAGCGACTGGTAAACAATCGATTCGAGATAGCGCACGATCACGTGCGTGAGCACGGTCTCGGCGTCGGGTTCGTACAGGTAGTCCCACTCGTGCGCCGTCGCAAGCGTCTTCGACGGCGGCAGCGGCAACATCGGTTCCAATGTCGAGCGCTGCGTCATCGTGTTGACGAACTGGTTGTACGCGAGCGTCACGCGATCGACGTTGCCGGCGACATACGCGTCGACCATGAGCTTGACCACGCCGACGACCTGCTCGACCTTCGGCCGCTCGCCCAGATGCGTGACACTGCCGACCATGTTGACCTTGAGCCGGCGGAAAAATGTCTTCGCCTTGCTGCCGATCGCGACGATGTCGATCTCGACGCCCTTCTCCTGCCAGGCGCGCATTTCGCCGAGCAGCTGGCGGAACATGTTCGAATTCAGGCCGCCGCACAGGCCGCGGTCGGTCGACACGACGATATAGCCGACGCGCTTGATCTGCGCGCGCTCGCCGGCAAGGATCGGGTGCTTGAATTCGCTGTTCGCCTTGGCGACGTGGCCCATGACCTGGCGCATCGCCTTGGTGTACGGGCGCGATGCGCGCATCAGGTCCTGCGCCTTGCGGATCTTCGAGGCCGAGACCATCTCGAGCGCGCGCGTCACCTTGCGCGTGTTCGCGACGCTCTTGATCTTGGTTCGTATTTCGCGTGCACCAGCCATGTCTACTCGCTTCGCTCGTTTCGTGAGCCGGTAACCGGGAGCCGGTAGCCGGAGATCAAAAGCGCGGCTGCCCTTGATCTCCGGCTACCGGTTACCCGCTACCGGTTACCGTCTTTTCACCAGGAACCGGTCTTCTTGAATTCCTCGATGCCTTTCTTCAGCGTCGATTCGATCGTGTCGTTCCAGTCGGCCTTGTCGTTCGCCGCCTTGACCCAGTCGCCGAGGGTGTTTTCGAAGTGGGCGTGCAGGCCCTTCTCGAACGGCAGGATCTGCGCGACCGGCAGGTCGTCGAGATAGCCTTTTTCGGCGGCGTACAGCGACAGCGCGAGCTGCGCGATCGACAGCGGCGCGTACTGCTTCTGCTTCATCAGCTCGGTCACGCGGATGCCGCGCTCGAGCTGCGCGCGCGTCGCCGCATCGAGATCCGATGCGAACTGGGCGAACGCCGCGAGTTCACGGTACTGCGCCAGCGCCAGCTTCACGCCGCCGGCCAGCTTCTTGATGATCTTGGTCTGGGCCGCGCCACCGACGCGCGACACCGAGATGCCGGCGTTCACGGCCGGGCGCACGCCGGCATTGAACAGGTCGGTTTCGAGGAAGATCTGGCCGTCGGTGATCGAAATCACGTTGGTCGGCACGAATGCCGACACGTCGCCGGCCTGGGTCTCGATGATCGGCAGCGCCGTCAGCGAGCCGGTCTTGCCCTTGACCGCGCCATTGGTGAACTTTTCCACATATTCTTCGTTGACGCGCGCGGCGCGCTCGAGCAGGCGCGAATGCAGATAGAAAACGTCGCCCGGGTAGGCTTCGCGGCCCGGCGGGCGGCGCAGCAGCAGCGAGATCTGGCGATACGCCCAGGCCTGCTTGGTCAGATCGTCATAGATGATCAGCGCGTCTTCGCCGATGTCGCGGAAGTACTCGCCCATCGCGCAGCCGGAGTACGGCGCGATGTAC
>DATIEJ010000043.1:0-3080 GCA_035455825.1 Rhodanobacteraceae bacterium
TGCGCTCATGACTGGCACGATTGAAAAAATCTCGGAGCAGCGCTGCTTCGAAGGCATCCAGGGGTTTTACCGGCACGCCTCGGCCGCATGCGCAGGTCCGATGCGCTTTGCCGTGTTCCAGCCGCCGCAGGCGCAGAAGGGTCCGGTGCCGGTGCTGTACTACCTCGCGGGCCTGACCTGCACCGAAGAGAATTTCACGATCAAGGCGGGCGCGCAGCGCGTCGCAGCCGAACTCGGCCTGATGCTCGTGATGCCCGACACGAGCCCGCGCAACACCGAAATCCCCGGCATCGCCGACGACTTCGAGTTCGGCAACGCGGCCGGCTTCTACCTGGACGCGACTCAAGCGCCCTATTCGAAGTTCTTCAACATGTACACCCATGTCACCACGGAGCTGCCGGGCGTCATTGCCGCCAATTTCCCGGCAGACATGGCACGCCAGGGGATTTTCGGCCATTCGATGGGCGGCCACGGCGCGCTGACGATCGCGCTGAAGAATCCGGGGCGCTACCGCTCGGTGTCGGCGTTCTCGCCGATCGTCGCGCCGACGCGCGTTCGTTGGGGCAGCGCCAAGGCATTCCCGCGCTTCCTCGGCGATGACCGCGAAACCTGGAAGCAGTACGACGCCTGCGAGCTGATCGCGCAGGGCCGCCGTTTTGCCGGTGAAATACTCGTCGACCAGGGCAGCGCGGACCAGTTCCTCAACGACACGCTGCACCCGGAGTGGTTCGAAGAAGCCTGCAAGGCGGCCGGCCAGCCGCTGCGGCTTCGACTTCAGCCCGGGTACGACCACAGCTATTATTTCATCAGCACGTTCGTCGAAGATCACCTGCGCCATCACGCTGCCGCGCTGAAGGCATAGTCGCCAGCCGGCCCGGGCGCCCGCTGCGACAGGCACTGAAGCAAGAGCAAATCGACGGTGCCACAGTTTTGTGGCACGCACTGTTGCGGATCAGAAACAGCCGGTTGTACCGGTACCGGCGTCGGACCCCGCGAGCGCATGCAAGATATTGATGCGCGTGAGAAATGCGAATCGGCTCCGTACTGGCATGCATACTGCTTTGCAGAGTGTTCGATAGAGGGGCACGCTTGAGTCGGGCACTGGATCGCCGCGGCGACGCGTTCCAAAAAACAAGAAGACAACAAGAAATCACCACTCGAGGAAGCAAGCGATGAAAACCCGAGCTGCGGTCGCCTGGGAAGCAGGCAAACCCCTGAGCATCGAGGAAGTCGATTTACAAGGTCCAAAGGCAGGCGAAGTGCTCGTTCGCATCGTCGCCACGGGCGTATGCCACACCGACGCGTTCACGTTGTCCGGCGCCGACCCCGAGGGCATGTTCCCGGTAATCCTGGGCCACGAAGGCGGTGGTATCGTCGAGGAAGTCGGGGCCGGAGTGACCAGCGTCAAGCCCGGCGATCATGTGATTCCGCTGTACACGCCCGAGTGCGGCGAGTGCAAGTTCTGCAAGTCCGGCCGCACGAACCTGTGCCAGAAGATCCGCATCACCCAAGGCAAGGGCGTCATGCCGGACGGCACGTCGCGCTTTTCGATCAAGGGAAAACCGATCCTGCATTACATGGGCTGCAGCACATTCTCCGAGCACACCGTGCTGCCGGAGATTTCGCTCGCCAAGATCAATCCGAAGGCGCCGCTGGACAAGGTCTGCCTGCTCGGCTGCGGGATCACGACCGGCATCGGCGCGGTGTTCAACACCGCCAAGGTCTGGCCGGGCGCGACGGTCGCGGTATTCGGCATGGGCGGCATCGGCCTGGCTGTGGTCCAGGGCGCCGTGATGGCCAAGGCCTCGCGGATCATTGCCATCGACCTGAATCCGTCGAAGTGGGAAATGGCCAAGGCCATGGGCGCCACCGATTTCGTCAACCCGAAGGAATACGACAAACCGATCCAGCAGGTCATCGTCGACTTGACCGACGGCGGCGTGGATTTTTCGTTCGAGTGCATCGGCAATGTCAACGTCATGCGCGCGGCGCTCGAGTGCTGCCACAAGGGCTGGGGCGAATCCACGATCATCGGCGTTGCCGGCGCGGGACAGGAAATATCGACGCGCCCGTTCCAGCTCGTCACCGGCCGGGTCTGGCGCGGTTCGGCGTTCGGCGGCGTGAAGGGCCGCTCGCAATTGCCTGGCTACGTGGATCGGTATCTTGCCGGCGAACTCAAGGTCGACGAATTCGTCACCGAGACGTTGCCCCTGGACAAGATCAACGAAGCGTTCGATCTGATGCATGAAGGCAAGGTTATCCGCTCGGTCATCAGGTACTGACCGGCGGCGAGGATTTCGCGTGGCAAGCGTTCTGCAGTCTCACAACATCGGGAGGGTAGATTCATGGTTTCCATTCATCCAACGGTAGACAACGGCATCAAGCCGGGTAACAAGGATTTTGCGGGCGGAACGCTTGTGTGCAAATGCACGACGAATCCGGTCGAAGTCAGCGTGGGCGCTCAGACGGCGCACAACCACGCGTGCGGCTGCACGAAGTGCTGGAAGCCGAAAGGCGCCAACTTCTCGGTCGTTGCCGTCGTCTCGCGCGACAAGGTCAAGGTCACGAAGAACGGCGACAAGCTGAAAGTCGTCGATCCGAACGCGACGATCCAGCGTCATGCCTGCACCGGTTGTGGCGTGCACATGTACGGCCGCATCGAGAACAACAAGCACGCGTTCTACGGCCTGGACTTCGTCCACACCGAACTGTCGCCGCAGACCGGCTGGCAGGAACCGCAATTCGCGGCGTTCGTTTCGTCGATCATCGAATCGGGCTTCGACCCCGCCAAAATGGGCGACGTACGCAGCCGGATCAAGCAGATCGGCCTGGAGCCGTACGACTGCCTGAGTCCGCCACTGATGGACGCGCTCGCCACGCACGCGGCGAAGACGGCCGGGACCCTGTACAAGGGTTAGCACATACCAAGAGAGCCCTGTAACAGCGCAAGGCCGGCAATCGCCGGCCTTGTTTTTCGCTGTGGCCAAAGGCTCGCAGTAGACACAAGAGCCTTGCAGGATCAAAAACCCTGCCGTCATTCCCGCGAAAGCGGGAATCCATTTTTTTCCTCGCGATCAATA
>DATIEJ010000044.1:0-10564 GCA_035455825.1 Rhodanobacteraceae bacterium
CGGCAAGGCGTTTGTCGGCGTGGACCTTTCCCCGAAGATGATCGAGCAAGCCCGCAATCACGCGATCTACACCGATTTGCGCCAGGCCGATTTGCTCGACGAACTTCGTGCCACCGCAGAAGGCAGCTACGACTACATAACGGCCAACGACGTGTTCATTTACGTTGGCGAACTGTCCGAAGTCATACCCGCGGCGTTCAAGGCGATTCGCAACGGCGGCAGGCTCATCTTCACGTGCGAGATGGCGCAGGAATCGGAACCCGCCCTGGTATTGCGCCGGAGCAAGCGTTACGCCCACACCGTCAGTTCGATCGAGGCGCTTTGCCGCAGTGCCGGTTTCAGCAGTTGCACCATCGAGAAGGTCGACTTGCGATTCGAGCGCAAGGTGCCGATCGAGGGCTTCATCGCGATTGCCGGGAAAAACTGAGCGGGTTGCGCAAGACCGCCCGCAGTCGCCCGGCTGTGTTGCCGCGACGGCCGGGAGACGCAACCAGACAGTTCATTCCAGCGCAGGCATCGGCCGTCCCCACTCCTGATACAGCGCCGCGCGCATCTGATCGATTTTGGCGACACGCGCGTGCTCCGCGCCGTAGGCGCCGACGAGAATCACGCGTGCGCGCACGAATGCGTCGTCGGCCGCGGCGAATTGTTTCTGCGCCTGCAGCGTGCGCGCGTGCCCGGCCAGGAAAAGCCCGATTTCGGGCCGGCCCGGTGCCAGCGTGCGCGTCGCGCGCTCGACGACTTCACGGTGCAGCTCGATTGCGGCGTCGAACTGCTTGCGGTCGCGCTCGAGGCCGGCCAGGTTGTGCATCAGGATCAGAACCTGCAGGTCGTCGGCGCCGAGCAGTTGCGTCTCGATCGCGAGCACGCGGCGAAACAACGCTTCTGACTCGTCGAGCTTGCCTTCGAGCGACAGCAGCAGGCCGAGGTTGTTCATGCTGTTGCGCGTGTGCTCGTGGCGTTCGCCGAGCGTGCGTTCGCGCGTGGCCAGCACTTCGCGGAACAACGGCTCCGCGAGATCGAACTTCTTCTGGTCCTGATACATGCTGGCCAGCTCGTTCAGCGCGTTCTGCGTCTCCTGATGTTCGCGGCCGAATGTCTTCTCGCGGCCCGCAACGACGGTCTTCTCGAGCTCGACGGCCTTGTCGAGCCTGTCGCGCGAGCGCTCGAGCTGGGCCAGGTGCTGCAACGTTTCCAGGGTCAGCGAATGAGCGTCGCCGAGATTCCGCCGACGTTCGTCGTAGACTTCGCGATAGGCCGTTTCGGCCTGGTCGAATTTCGCCGTGTTGCGGTACGCCTCGCCGAGGTCGGTCAGCGCGTCCAGGGTCCGCTCCGAATGCGTCCCGTTGCTTCGACGCACGCGCGGCAGCGACGCTTCGAGTGCCGTCGCTGCATCTTCGCTGTGCCCGCGCCTGAGCTGCAGATGCGCCTGTGCAAGCCTTATCTCCAGCACCGCATCGCTGTCGGCTCCGTCGCTGCCGGTGAGGTCCGCAAGCAAGGCCGCGTACGATTTTTCTGCATCGTCATAGCGCGTGTCGAGAACGGCGAGATCGGCCAGCGCCCGGCGCAGCGCAAGTGCCTGCGCACTGCGTTCGTCGCGTATCAGGGACATGGCCCGGTCGAGTTGCTGGCGCGCCTCGGTGTAATCGCCAATCGCACGATAGCTGTTGCCAAGCGTCGTGCGGATCGCTGCTTCCTCGGCCGGCCGGCCGACGAAGCGCTGGCCGACGGCCGCGCGCGCGCGATCGAGCACGTCACGCACGCGCAGGTCGCTGCGCTGTGTCGCATACGGGTCAGCGGCGGCGAGCAGATCGTCATTGAGAAAACTGTTGACCTCTTTTTCAATCGCCGCCGAGCGCTGTTCGCGCAGATACAGCGAAGTGACCACGATCGCCGCAACGGCGAAAAGCGCGCACAGGGCCAGCAGCCAGCGCCGGCTTGCGCGCCAGCGCAGCAATTGCTCCTTCTGCCGCCGGGCCTGAGCCGCCGCGGTACGTTCTTGTTCGCGTTGTTCAGCGCGCTCCGGCAATGCACGCAGGCGCCGCCCCAACTCGCCGATATCGCCAAGACGGCGTTCCGGATCGACGTCGGCAGCCGCGGCAATATCCTCGCGCAGCAGTTCGTCGCCGATCGCTGTCTCGTTGGCGGCGCGTTCGTGGGACGTGAGCGCCGCCCTGCCGGCGATCGGTTCCGAGCTGATATCGCGTTCCCATCCCGGCGCCAGAGGCGCGCGAAAATCGCCGATGAGCAACTGATAGAGCATGACGCCGAGTGCGTAGACGTCGGCCTGAACGGTCGGCGCCTTGCCGGCGAGAAGTTCCGGTGCCAGGTAATACGGCGTACCGCTGGTCGAGTCGCCTTCGGCGCGCGTTTGCGTCATGCCCAGGCGCGTGATGCCGAGCGCAGCGAGCCGCTCCGGCTCGAGCGCACGACCGCTGCCGAAATCGACCAGGCGAATGCGCGGACATGCCTCGCCATCGTCGACGAGCAATACGTTCGCCGGCTTCAGATCCTTGTGCAGCACGCCGACCGAGTGCGCGGCGGACAGCGCGTCGGCAATCCGCGCGATGATCTCGATGCGCACGTCGCGGCGAACCGCATCGGCGCCGCCGCGTCCCTCGCACCATTCGATCAGGTTGCCGCCGGAAATGTACTCCGACTCGATGAAATACGGAGGCTCGTCGATATTCCAGTCGATGATGCGCACGATATCCGCTCGTTCGCCCAGACTGTCGTGCAGCAGCCGGTACAACGTGATCTCGCGCTTGAGCGCGTGCAGCTCCGCGCCGTCGCCGGCAAACTTGAAAACCCGCCGTTCGTGCGTCTTCGCCTGTTCGGCCAGCCAGACCTGGCCGAAGCCGCCACCGCGCAGTTCGCGCACGAAATGCCAGTTCGGGCGGGTCGGCAGCGCTTCACCGGCCTGTGGCGACCATGCGGACGCGGACGCCGCGTTGGCACGTGCGCTGACCGGCACCGCCAGCCGATAGCCGTAGCCGTGCACGGTCTTGATGATGTCGTCGTCGGCAAGCGCGCTGCGCAGCTTGGTGACGCATTTGGCGAGCACGCCTTCGGTAACGACACGCCCGGGCCAGACGGCGTCGATCAGTTCGTCCTTGGACAAGGTCTCGCCGGCGCGCTGCAAGAGGAAGCGCAGCAGAGCGTACGGCTTTGCCTCGAGCGCTACGGCATGCCCGTCCACGCGCAGCTCGTGGCGGTGATCGTCGAGCTCGGCGCGGCCGAATGCCCAGATGTTCGGCGACTCCCCGGGCGACGGCGGCAACGTGTTCGCGCTCGCACTCATGGCAACCGTGCTCCTGCTGTACCGGCATTCTACAACGCACATTGCAGGCTGCCGGAACAAATCCTTCCGAATTCCTTCCCAAAGCCGTCAGGACTGGATCGTCAGCAAAGCGTACGTTGCTCCGTGAAAAGCGAGCCGGCTTGCGATCTCGAAGGCCCGCCCGGGAGAGCCCATGAACATGCCTGCGACCAACCTGCGTGCGTGCGCTGCAATGCTCCTGCTTGCCGCGATCAACGCGAGCGCGCAACCCCCGACGCCGGTCCTGGTCGCCGACATCAATACCGGCAATGGACCGGTACTCGGATCCGACCCCGCCAGTTTCGTGCGCCTGAGCGCAACGCAAACGGTATTCGTGGCGTTCGACCCCGTGCACGGCCGCGAGCTCTGGATCACCGACGGCACCAGCGCCAACACGCACTTGCTGTACGACTTCTGCCCGGGCGCCTGCAGCGGCAATCCGACGCCGCTCAATCCCGGCAACGCGCTTGCACTCGGCGCGCTGTACGTGGCCGCGGACGACGGCGCGCGCGGCGCGGAATTGTGGAAAGTGTCGAACGCCGGCGTCGTCACGTTCGTGCGCGACATCAATCCCGGCGCCGTGGGATCAAATCCCGGAGCGCAGGGCGGCTCGGCCGTGGCGATGGCCTTCACCGGCGCGGCGCCGACGGTTGGCTATCTCGCTGCGACGAGCGCCGACAGCGGGACTGAACTGTGGAGGACCGCCGGCACGAGTGGCACCACGTCGCTGGTCAAGGACATCAATATCGGCACGGCGAGTTCGTCTCCGAAAGGCTTCGGCGCGGGGCAGACCAAGGTCTATTTCGGCGCCACCGAGCCGGCTACCGGAACCGAGTTGTACATGACCGACGGCACGGGCGCGGGCACCGTGCTGCGGGCCGACATCAACAGCACCGGCAGTTCCTCGCCATCGCAATTCGCGCAGCTTACCGGAGACACGGTGTTTTTCACGGCCAATGATGGCGCGACCGGCGCGGAGCCCTGGATCACGACGTCGACGACCACGAGCCTGCTCAAGGACATCCTGATGGGCTCGAGCGGTTCCTCTGCGGCCCTTCCGCTGGCATTCAATTCGCGCATTTTCTTTCAAGCGTCGAGCGCGAGCAGCTTCCCGTCGGACACCGAGCTATGGAGCACGACTGGCGTCCCGACCACCGGCACGACGCGGTTCAAGGACATCTGCACGGGAACCTGCAGCGGGAACCCGCATGGCCTGATCACGCTGAACACGGCCGCCGGCTTGCGCTTGTTGTTTGCTGCAAGTCCGATCGGCGATTTCTCGAACGAATCGTTGTATGTCAGCGACGGCACGAGCGGCGCGACAGCGATTTCGATCTTCAGCGGAGGCAGCGTCAGCTCACTCACGGTCAGCGGCTCGCTGGCCTATTTCATCGACTTTTCCAACAAGCGCTTGTATGTGACCGACGGCACCATGGCCGGTACCAACGTGATCACCAACTACGGCAGCGCAGGCTTTGTCAGTGCCGGCCCTTTGGGCGCCATCGGAACGAACAAGGTCATCCTGGCCGCCAACGACGGATTCAACGGCAACGAACCGTATATCGCCGGACCCACGAGTGCCACCTTCGGCCTGCTGAAAAATATCGCGCCCGACCTTGGATACAGCAATCCGCAATCGCTCATCAACGTCGGCGGCACCCTGTATTTCAGCGCGTTCGGCGAGACGACCGGGCGCGAACTGTGGCGAGTCGCGGATCCGAACATCGGCGCGGAACTCGTCGCGGACCTCGCGGCCGGCGCGACCGGATCCAATCCAACCGAACTGACCGCGTTCAACGGCAAGCTGGTCTTCGCGGCACTGCCAACCGGCTCGCCAACGCCGAAGGTCCTCTACATCAGCGATGGAACGCCGGCCGGGACTCACCCGCTCAAGGATCTGGGCCCCGGGACCAACCTCATCTACTCGAGTTGCCTGTCGGTGGTCGGCAACCACATCTACTTCATCGCCAGCGGGTCGGACGGCAAGGGCTTCGGCGCATGGATCAGCGACGGCACCGACGCCGGAACGGTGGACATCAATCCGGGTGGAATCAGCTATGGCGGTTGCGCGCCCGGCGTGCCGGGATTTGCCGCGGCCGGCAGCAAGGTGTTGTTCCAGGCCAGCGATGCGCCGCGCGGCAGCGAGCTTTGGCGCACCGATGGCACGGCGGCGGGCACGACTTTTCTCCGCGATATCGTCCCGGGCGCGCCGGGATCGAGCCCGACGAGATTTGTCTCGATCGGCAACTACGCCTGCTTCTCCGCAAAGCAGGACGGCGCCAACGATGAAGAACCGTGGTGCAGCGACGGCACGGCGCAGGGCACGGTATCGCTGGGCGACTTGAATTCCGGCAGCGACGGCTCGCAGCCCTTGTCGCTGACGCGTATCGGCAATGCACTGGTGTTCAGCGCCTTTTCGCCGCCGACGTACAACCGCCGCATGTGGCGCAGCGACGGCACATTGGACAGCGCAGTTCCGCTGTCTTCGGGATACAACCCGATGTACAGCCTCGTTGGCCTGCAGACGCAGACGTTTCCCGGCAGTGGCACCAGGCCCGATCCGCCGCGCGCGGAATTCGACGGCAACCTGATCTATTACAGCTGCGAAGGAACCACGAGCAAACTCTGCATCCAGGATGTGCGTCCGGGCTTCGAGGCCATATTGGGAGGCCTCTTTGTCATAGCGAGCGGAACGAATTCCGGCGGCATCGATCAACTGCACGTATTCCCGGGCGGCGACGCCTTGATGTCCTGCTGGACGGCGACGGCCGGCCGCGAGCTATGCCGCTTCAATTCCGCATCCGGCGCCGCCGATGTGCCGCTCGCCGACATCGCCCCGGGTGCGGCGAGTTCCAGCCCCGAGCAGATCACGCTGGTCGGCGACAACATCTACTTCACCGCCGATGACGGCGCGCACGGCCGCGAATTGTGGGCGTTGTCGTACAAGGACACGATCGATCGCGTCTTCCACAACAACTTCGACTGAGTGCCGTGACTGGGATTTCCGAACCTGGCAGCTTGAACGTCGCTGCTTTTTCACCTGGCAACTACTGGGAGAAATCATGCTGGCTCGAATCATTCGTCGGCAGGACCGCGGCCTCGACGCCGTGCACGAATCCGCTTTGCGCAATTCCGCCAAAGGCTCGGCGCTTCTCGGCCCCGCAGGAATATGGAGGACGAATGCCATGACGCCACGCACTATTCATTCATCGCACCGCAGCACTGTCGTACTGGCACTGGTGCTTGCGTCTCTGGGGTCCGCCCAGGCGACGACGATCACCGTCAACGACGTGGGCGACGGCGAGAACGCCGCCGACGGCAAGTGCACGCTGCGCGAGGCAATCAAGGCAGCGAATACGAACACAGCTTCGGGCGGCGCCGCCGGCGAATGCGCGGCTGGACAGGCGTTTCCGACGGTCGACGCGATCCATTTTGCAATTCCCGGCGCCGGCTTGCACACGATCGCTCTTGCCAGCCAGTTGCCGGACATCAGCCAGGTCGTGACGATCGACGGGTACACGCAGACCGGCAGCAGCGCGAATACGCTGCCGGTCGGCGACAACGCCGTCCTGCTGATCGAAGTCAGCGCCGCGCTGCTGCCGACGTTCACCGATACCTTCCGCATCGCCGCGAGCGGGACCACCGTGCGCGGACTGGTTGTCAGCAACACCAGGAACCAGGCATTCAGTGTCGGCTTTTCGAGTCCTGCGGACAACGTCGTCATCGAGGGCAACTTCATCGGCACCGACTCCGACGGCACTGCCATAACAGCGGCCGCCAATCTCAATCTGATCCGCCTGAACGGAACCGGCAACCGGCTTGGCGGCACGACGCCGCAGGCACGCAACGTGATTGCCGGCGGCGGCGGAAGCAGCGCCGGCACGGTCGCGGCTGGTGGCACCGGCAATCTGATCCAGGGCAACTACATCGGCGTCGACGCTACCGGCACGCAGCCGCTGCAGCCGGCGACTGCCACGAACGCGATCGAACTCGGACCAGTCGGCCAGGCGAACGCCACGAAGATCGGCGGCTCCGAATCCGGCGCCGGCAACGTGATCCTCGGAACCAGTCTCGGTATCACCCTCGGTGGCGGCGTCCATGACACCGTCATCCAGGGCAACTACATCGGCATCGATGCGACCGGCGCGCGACGGCTCGGCGGGAATCTTGGCATCGCAACAAACAACGGGCCGACCGGCACGATCATCGGCGGTTCGCAACCGGGCGCCGGCAACGTCATTTCCGGCAACAACACCGGCATCTACCTCGGCGACGGCGCGGCCGGGACGATCGTCAAGGGCAACCGCATCGGTACGGACGCCAGCGGCACCCGGCCAGTTTCGAATCATGGCAGCGGCATATTCCTTCAGACGCCGAGCGCCGGCAGCATCATCGGCGGCCCGAATCCCGGCGAAGGCAACACGATTGCTTTCAACTGCGGCCAGGGCATCGACATGTGGCCCGGCTACGTCGGCTGGGCGATGCTCGGCAATTCGATATTCTCCAACGCCGGGCTCGGCATTTCGCTCAATCACAACGGCACACCGGTCGCCAATGACGTGGGCGACCTCGACACAGGCAGCAACAACCTGCAAAACCATCCGGTCATCACTGCCGCGCCAGTCGCGGCCGGGATGGTCGACCTGGCCGGAACGTTGAACAGCCTGCCGGCCAAGACCTACAGAGTCGAGTTTTTCTCAGGCCTGGGCTGCCATCCGACCGGATCCGGCGAGGGACGCAACTTTCTCGGTGCGCGGGACTTGCTTACCGATGTCTCGGGCAACGCGAGTTTCGGCAGCGGTTCGGCGATGTTCGCGATTCCGAACGGGCACAGTGTCTTCACCGCCACGGCGACCGATCCGGACGGCAACACGTCGGAGTTTTCGCAGTGCTTCGGCACTCCCGCCCTGCTGTTCCACGACGACTTCGAGGGCGGCTGCGCAGGGTACGATTGATCGCGCCAGCGCGACCGCGCCGCGGGGTCAGATCAGCTTGATCTCGCGCAGCCGCTCGAGCAGGTATTCGTGCGAGGTAATCGACGTGTCGTAGCGGCGCGGATTGTCCGGCGTGATGCACGACGGCAGCGGATCGAGTACGACATCCGGGTTCGGATGCAGGAAGAACGGCACGGAGTAGCGTGGCTTGCGCGCCTGCTCGCCCGGCGGGTTGACGACGCGGTGCGTCGTCGACGGATAGACGTGGTTCGTCAGGCGCTGCAGCATGTCGCCGATGTTCACGACGATCGTGTCGGCCTCGGCCGTGAACGGCACCCACTCGCCGTTGTGCGACCTGACCTCCAGCCCCGCCGCGCTGGCGCCGACCAGCAAGGTGATGAAGTTGATGTCCTCGTGCGCACCGGCGCGCACGTTCGGAATGTCGGGCGACGTGATCGGCGGGTAGTGGATCGGCCGCAGGATCGAGTTGCCGACGTTGGTCTTGTCGTCGAAGAAGTTTTCCGGCAAATCGATGTGCAGCGCCAACGCGCGCAGCACGCGCGTGCCGAGCGCGTCGAGCGCTTCGTACAGCGCGTACCCGCTTTCGCGGAAGCCGGAAATTTCCGGTGGCCAGACGTTCGGCGGCATGATGTCGGCGAATTTCGAGTCGCGCGGCAGTTCGCGTCCGATGTGCCAGAATTCCTTGAGGTCCGGATAGCGCGAATCCTTCGCCGTCTCGATGCCGAACGGCGTGTAGCCGCGCGCGCCACCGAGTCCCTTGAGGTGATATTTCATCTTCACGTCGCCCGGCAGCGCGAAGAAGCGAACGAACGCGTCGTAGGCATCGTCGATCAGCGACTGCGGGATGCCGTGACCGCGGATACCGGCAAAACCCCATTCGCGATAAGCGGCGCCGAGTTCGGCGACGAAAGCGGCACGGTCGGAATCGTATCTGCGGATGTCTAGCGTAGGAATTCGCGCGGTCATTGCGTTGGTCGATCGTGTGTGGTCAGGCAGCGGATTCGCTCGCCGATCTTACGGCGTCAGCCAGCGCGCTGGCCAGAGCGCCGACCTCGGCGCTGTCTTCGCCTTCGACGGTGACACGCACGAGCGGCTCGGTGCCCGATGGCCGCAGCACGACGCGGCCGCGGCCGCTCAGCGTCTGCTGCGCCTTTGCCAGGGCGCGCTGCACCCCGTCGCGCGCGACCAGGGCCGCGCCTCCGGCGGCAGGAACATTCAACGTCGTCTGCGGCACCCGGTGCAGGCTCGCGCGAGCCTGGGCAAGCGTCGTTCCACGCCGCTGCAGCACGTCGAGCGCGAGCAGCCCCGCAATGATGCCGTCGCCGGTCGTGACCTTGTCCATGCACAACAGATGCCCCGACGCTTCGCCACCGAGCAGTCCACCGTGTTGTTTCAAGGCCTGCAGCACGTAGCGATCACCGACGTCGGCGCGCAGGAACGTCACGCCAAGCGAGGCGATCGCGCGTTCGACACCGAAGTTGGTCATCAACGTGCCGACGACCGGGCCTTTCAGCGTGCCTGCCGCGTGGCGATCACTGGCGAGAATCCAGAGCAGGTCGTCGCCATCGACGATCGCACCGGTATGGTCGACCATCTGCACGCGATCGCCATCGCCGTCGAACGCGATGCCGAAGTCGGCGGCGTTGTCGCGCACGCAACGCTGCAGCGCCTGCATGTGCGTTGCGCCGCAATCCTTGTTGATGTTGTAGCCATCCGGCTGCACGCCGATCGCAATCACGTCGGCGCCGAGATCGGCAAGCAGCTTCGGCGCGATGTGATAGGTCGCGCCATGGGCGCAGTCGACGGCGATCTTCTTGCCGCGCAGGTCGACGCCGGGAACCGTGCGCAGGCAAAACGCGAGGTAGCGCTGCGCGGCGTCATCGACCCGTGCCGCCTTGCCGATGCGCTCGGGCGCGTGCGGCTCCGCGACGGCCTCGAGTCCGCGCTCGATCGCCAGTTCGACGTCATCGTCGAGCTTTTCACCCTGCGCCGAGAACAGCTTTATGCCGTTGTCGTAATACGGATTGTGCGACGCGCTGATGACGATACCGGTCGTGCCGCCCAGCGCACGCGTCAGGTAGGCGACCGCCGGTGTCGGCATCGGACCGAGCAGGCGAACGTCGGCGCCGGCCGCGACCAGGCCGGCTTCGAGCGCCGATTCGAGCATGTAGCCGGAGATGCGCGTGTCCTTGCCGATCAGCACGGTTGCATTGCCGTCGCCGAGCACGCGGCCGATCGCCCGGCCGAGGCGCAGCATGAATTCCGGCGTGATCGGATCCACGCCGGCGCG
>DATIEJ010000045.1:0-2078 GCA_035455825.1 Rhodanobacteraceae bacterium
CACGTCGGCGGATCGGCCGACCGGCGCTCGATCGCCAGCGCGCGCGCCGCCGGATACGACCTGGCCGCGCACCGCGCGCGCCAGGTCTGCACCGCGGACTTCGAGGCGTTCGATCATGTGCTGGCGATGGACCGGGTCAACCTGCGGACCCTGCGCGCGCTCTGCCCGGGCCAGCACGCGCACAAGCTCGAACTGTTCCTGCGCCACGCGCAGGTGGCGCCGCCGGATGAGGTCCCGGACCCGTACTACGGCGCGGCGGCGGACTTTCGCAAAGTGATCGAACTGGCCGAAGCCGGGGCGCAGGGGCTGATCGCGAGGCTGCGTTGAGCGCATAATGTACCGATCGAGCCGCCAAACCCAATCGACATGAATGCACGCGTCGTCGCGCAGGAACTGCCCGATTCGCTGGACTGGATCAACGCCGTGGAACCGCCTTCGCTTGCCGCGATGCGCGGGCGCGTCGTGCTGCTGTATTTCTGGACCTACGACAGCGTCAACTGCACGAATGCGCTCGCCGACCTGCGCTACCTGGAGTCGAAGTACCACGACGGGCTGAGCGTGATCGGCGTGCACACGCCGAAATACGACTACCAGCGCCAGTCCGCGCCGGTGCTCAAGGCGGTCAACCGCTGCCACATCCGCAATCCGGTCGCGAACGACCCGAACTACCTGCTGTGGCGCGAATACGGCGTACAGTCCTGGCCGACGTTCGCGTTCGTCGATGCGCAGGGCCAGTTTGCCGGCCTGCTCGTCGGCGAAGGCAAGCGCGCCGAGGCCGACGCGCTCGTTGCCAGGCTGCTGGACGAAGCCGCGGCCAGCGACCAGCGAATGTACGAAGTCAGCGTGGCAACCGTGCGCCCGGAGCCGCGCATGCCGTTGCAGTTTCCGGGCAAGGTCGTCGCGACCGCCTCGAGCGTGTGGATTGCCGATACCGGCAATCACCGCGTCCTCGAAACCGATCACCAGGGCCGCATCGTGCGCCAGTTCGGCACCGGCAATCCGGGCTACGGCGACGGCCGCGGGCGGGAAGCGATGTTCAACGCGCCGCAAGGACTTGCCGTGACGTCCGAGTGGCTTTACGTCGCCGACACCGGCAACCACTCGGTGCGCCGCGTGCGCCTGGCCAGCGGGGACGTCGATCGCATCGCGGGAACCGGCATGCTCGGACATGACCTGGCCGGCGACACGCACGACCCGAAGCAGACGCGCATGTCGGCGCCGTGCGACCTGGCGCTCTCGAACGACAAGCTGTACATCGCGGTCTCGGGCCAGCACCAGATCTGGCAACTCGACCTGGCTCGCAACAAGCTCAGCGTGCTGGCCGGCAACGGCCGCCTCGGCATCGGCGACGGCGACGCGATCGATGCAAGCTTTGCCCAGCCCAGCGGCATGGCGCTGTCCGGCGACCAATTGTTCGTCGTCGATGCGGCCAGTTCGGCCGTGCGTGTCATCGACCTGGCCGAACGCCGCGTCAGCACGATGATCGGCGCCGGTCCGTACGATTTCGGCGATGTCGCCGGCAAGCGCGACACCGCGCGGCTGCAGAATCCCCTGGGTATCTGCGTCGATCCACGCGGCCTTGCCTTCGTCGCCGACAGCTACAACTGCAAGATCAAGGCGCTGAACCTGCGCACCGGCGAGTTGCGCACGCTGAACCTGCCATACCACCTGCTGGAACCGTCCGGCATCTCGCTGGCCGCGAATGCATTGTGGGTCGCGAATACGAATGCGCACGAAGTCGTGCGCATCGACCTCGCCACCGGACAGGTCCGCCACTTGACGATCGCCTGACCGGCTACACCTCTTAGGCCATGAAGAAACCGGACCAGGCCGCCGCGTTCGACGGCAAGGCATTCGTGCGCAGGCTTGCCGGCTCGCCGGGGGTCTATCGCATGATCGGCGTAGCCGACGACGTGCTGTATGTCGGCAAGGCCGGCAATCTCAAGAAGCGCGTCGGCAGTTATTTCCTGAAGCCGAAGATGGATCCCCGCATCGCGGCGATGATCGCGCAGATCGCGCGGATCGAGGTGACGCTGACGCGCACCGAAGGCGAGGCGCTGCTGCTCGAATCGCAGCTC
>DATIEJ010000046.1:0-5846 GCA_035455825.1 Rhodanobacteraceae bacterium
CGCATTGCCACCCGCCGCCGTCGTGTTGATCGTGAGCGTGCGTTCGGTGACGAAGCGCAGCAGGTAATGCGGTCCGCCAGCCTTGGGGCCGGTGCCGGAGAGTCCTTCGCCGCCAAATGGTTGCACGCCGACGACGGCGCCAATCTGGTTGCGGTTGACGTAACAGTTGCCGACCTTGGCGCGCTGCGTGATGTGCGCGATGGTGGAGTCGATGCGACTGTGAATGCCCAGCGTCAAGCCGAAGCCGGTCGCGTTGATCGCATCGATGACCTGGTCGAGTTCGCTGGATTTCCAGCGGATCACGTGCAGGATCGGGCCGAACACTTCGTGCGTGAGCTGCGACAGCGACTTCAGTGCATAGGCGCGTGGTGCGAAGAACGTGCCGTTGGCGCACTCGGGGCCGAGCGCGACCTGCTTGATCAGCGTGGCTTCGACGTCCATGCGCGCCGCGTGGTCGGCCAGGCCCTTGCGCGACGGCTCGTCGATGACCGGGCCGACATCGGTCGACAGCAATCCTGGATCGCCGACCTTGAGTTCGTCCATCGCACCGGACAGCATCGCGATGACCTTGTCGGCGATGTCGTCCTGCACGAACAGCACGCGCGCCGCCGAGCAGCGCTGGCCGGCCGAGTCGAACGCCGACGCGATCGCGTCCTTGACCAGTTGCTCCGGCAACGCGGACGAATCGGCGATGAACGCGTTCTGGCCGCCGGTCTCGGCGATCAGCGCGGCGATCTGCGCGTCGCGCGCGGCGAGCGTGCGATTGATCGTCCACGCGGTTTCGGTCGAGCCGGTCATGCAGACGCCGGCGACTTCGGGCTTGGTCAGCAGCGTGCTGCCGATCATCGAGCCCTTGCCCGGCACGAACTGCAGCACGCCTTCCGGCACGCCGGCCTCGTGCAGCAGCTTCACGGCGGCATGGCCGATCAGCACGGTCTGGTCGGCGGGCTTGGCAATGACGGCGTTCCCGGCGGCGAGTCCGGCGGCAACCTGGCCGGTGAAGATCGCGAGCGGAAAATTCCACGGACTGATGCAGACGAACACGCCGCGGCCGTGCAGCGACAGCTGGTTCGATTCGCCGGTCGGTCCGGGCAGTTCCTCCGGATGGCCGAACAGCTTGCGCGCGATCGCCGCGTAGTAGCGGCACATGTCGGCGGCTTCGCGCACTTCGGAAACCGCCGCCGGCAGCGTCTTGCCAGCCTCGCGCACGAGCAGCGCGACGAACTGCGCGCGGCGCTGCTCGAGCAGGTCGGCGGCGTATTCGAGGATCTTCGCGCGCGACGCGGCCGGCAGGTGGTCCCAGGCCGGCTGCGCGGCGACGGCGTTGGCGAGCGCGCGTTCGACCGTAGCGGCGTCGGCCTGCTGCTTCGTGCCGATCACGCGGCGGCGATCGGACGGATCGGTGACGTTCTGCGTTTCGCCGGCGAGTTTCGCGCCGGGCACGAGCGGCGTCGCGCTCCAGTTCGCCGGGGCTTTCGCGACCGCCTCGGCGAGCGCGCGCAGTTCGTTGTCGTTGCCGAAATTGACGCCCATGGAGTTCTTCCGTTGTTCGCCGGTCTTGACCTGCTCGAACAGGCCGACCGGTTGCGGGATGCGCGGGTGCGGAATCGAGGCGAAGCCGCGCACGGTGTCGACCGGGTCGGCGACGAGATCCTTGATCGGCAGGGACTCATCGACGATGCGGTTGACGAACGAGGTGTTCGCGCCGTTCTCGAGCAGGCGGCGCACGAGATAGGGCAGCAGGTCTTCGTGGCTGCCGACCGGGGCATAGACGCGGCACGGCACGTTGAGATTCTTCTCGCCGATCACTTCGTCGTACAGGTCGGCGCCCATGCCGTGCAGGCGCTGGAACTCGAACGGCCGGCCGCGCGAGAGGTGGTGGATCGCGGCGATCGTGTGCGCGTTGTGCGTCGCGAACGCCGGGTAGAACGCATCGCCGTGCGCGAACAAGGCGCGCGCGCAGGCCAGGTACGAGACATCCGTGTTCGGCTTGCGCGTGTAGACCGGATAGCCGGCGTGGCCGCCTTCCTGCGCGCGCTTGATTTCCGAGTCCCAGTACGCGCCCTTGACCAGGCGCACGCAGAAGCGGCGTCCGCTTCTTTTCGCCTGCTCGGCCAGCCAGTCGATGACGAACGGCGCGCGCTTGAGGTAGGCCTGCACGGCCAGGCCGTAGCCGTCCCAGCCGGCCAGCGACGGATCGGCGTGCACCGCCGCGATGACTTCGAGCGACAATTCGAGCCGGTCCGCCTCCTCGGCGTCGACGGTCAGGCCGATCGCATTTTTCTTCGCCAGCTGGGCGAGTTCGAGCAGCTTCGGAATCAGTTCGGCCTGGACGCGCGCGCGCTTGGCCACTTCGTAGCGCGGATGCAGCGCCGACAGCTTGATCGAGATGCTCGGCGCGTCGAGCACCGACTTGTACGGACCACGCGCACCGAGCGCGGCGATCGCATCGATGTACGCGCGCTGATAGCGCTCGGCATCGGCTTGTGTCAGCGCCGCCTCGCCGAGCATGTCGTACGAATAGCGATAGCCGCGGTTTTCCTTTTCGAGCGAGCGCTCCTGCGCTTCCTTGATCGTGCGGCCCATGACGAACTGGAAACCCATGATGCGCATGGCCTGGCGCACGGCCAGGCGAATCACCGGCTCGCCGGCGCGGCCGACCAGGCGCTTGAATGCGCCGGCGACGTTGCGCTGGGTTTCATCGGCCAGCGTGACGAGCTTGCCGGTCAGCATGAGTCCCCAGGTGCCGGCATTGACGAGCACGGAGTCGCTCTTGCCCAGGTGCGATTCCCAGTTTGCCTCGCCGAGCTTGTCGGAGATCAGCTTGTCGGCCGTCGCCTTGTCCGGAATGCGCAGCAGGGCTTCGGCCACGCACATCAGCAGGACGCCTTCCTCGCTCGACAGGTCGTATTCGCGCATGAACGACTCGACCGCCGACTGCTGGCTGGCCTTGGCGCGCACCCGGGCGACGAGTTCGGTGGCCCGCGCCAGCACCGCGTCGCGCTCGGGGTCCGGCAGCGTGGCCTGGCCGAGCAATTCGTTCATCGCCTCGGTTTCGTCCCGGCAATAAGCCGCGGTCATGCGTGCCTGGGTCGCGTCGGGCACGGCCGGAAGCTCGGAGGTGAGGATCGCGTCAGTCATTCGGGATCGATCGGCAGTCCGCGATGGCGCGGGGCGCGAAGTTTAGCAGAGTGGATATTGGCCTTTTGAGCCTGGGCGAGTGGCGAGGGGGACCAAGGACTAGGGCAAGTCTCGTCGACTCGAATGGCGCGGGGCACTTCCCCCTCTCCCCGCCAGCGGGGAGAGGGCCGGGGTGAGGGGTGAGTAAAACAGCAGCCAAATCAGCGCGCAGGTGCTATCGCCAGGCACGCACCCCTCACCCCGACCCTCTCCCCGCGATGCGGAGAGAGGGGGAAGAGCGAGGCGCCAGGACTTCCCTGAGCGACTCAAAAGGCCCGCCAAGGTGCCTGTCGCGCTTGCCCGCGCGCGACCCGCTCACTATCATTGCGGGCTGGATAGCGCCGTAACTGCATGATCGAGCAAACCCCAGCGTTTACGCCGGGCGACGCGGTTTCGATGGTGATTTTGCCGCATCGCTCGTTGTCGCGCGCCGGTTTGTGGCTGTTCATGGCGGCGCAGAGTGTCGCCACGGCCGGATTTGCATTGCTGGCCGCGTGGGGCGGCAACGTGTTTGCGCCGTTATTTGCGCTCGTCGAGCTGGCTCTGGTTGGTTACTGCCTGAGCCGGGTCTGGCGCGCGTCGGCGTCGGGTCAGATTGTCGTCGTCAGTCCGACGCGGCTGGAGATTGCGAACATGGACGGAGGCGCGCCGGCGCGCTTCCATCCGTACTGGGCGCGGGTCGCGCTGGTGCCGGGGGCCTGGCGCAGTGCGCCGACCCGGCTGCTGGTGCGCTCGCACGGACGCGAAGCCGAGATCGGCGCGTTCCTCAACGACGAGGAGCGCAGCGACCTGGCGCTGCGGCTGACGAAGTTGCTGGCACAGATGGGCGACGGCGGCGCCGATGCAGCGACCCGTTGACGCGGAAAGTGCGGGACGCGTACGGCACGGACAAGGTATCGCAGCGGCGGGTCAGGCCGGGCGGCAACAGGATTTGCATCGCGCGGGCGCGCGCTGCGACAAAGCGAATTTCGATTCAAGGTGACAACCGATGAAGTTTCTTGATTCCAGCAAGCGGGTGGGCATTGGCCTCGGGGCACTGCTGGCGATGGCGAGCAGCGCCGTCTCGGCCCTGCCGGTGCCATGGCAGCTGAACATGACCAAGGGCGTGACCAAGACGTCGCAGGACGTCTACCAGATCCACATGTGGGCGTTCTACGTCTGCTGCGTGATCGGCGTGATCGTGTTCGGCGCGATGATCATCGCGATGTTCAAGTTCCGCAAATCCAAGGGCGCCGTTGCGGCCAAGTGGAGCCACAACACCAAGGCCGAGATCGTCTGGACGGTCGTGCCGATCCTGATCCTGGTCGTCCTCGCGGCGCCGGCGACCGGCGTCATGATCAACATGGCGCACACCGAAGATTCGCAGATGACGGTGAAAATCACCGGCTACCAGTGGAAGTGGCGCTACGAATACCTCAACTGGGGCGAGAAGGCCTACCACGTCAATTTCATCTCGAAGCTCGAAGGCGAGAGCGACCGCACGCGGCAGCTGAAGTCGGGCCTCGATCCGTGGGCGGTCAAGAGCGAAGGCGCGCAGACCTACCTGCTCGATGTCGACCATCCGCTGGTCCTGCCGACCGATACCAAGGTCCGCTTCGTCGTCACCGGCGACGACGTGATCCACGCCTGGTGGGTGCCCGAACTCGGCTGGAAGCAGGATGCGATCCCCGGAATCATCAACGACGACTGGACCGAGATCCACGATCCCGGCGTCTACCGCGGCCAGTGCGCCGAGCTGTGCGGCCAGGATCACGGCTTCATGCCGATCGTCGTCAAGGCCGTGCCGAAGGAAGAGTTCCTGAAGTGGCTCGACACTCAGGAAGCCGCGCTGGCGCCGCCGCCGGCCGCCGCCGCGACTGCGGCGACACCTTCCTCAGAACCGAACCAGGCGCCGAAAGGCTGATCGTTATCCGTCTGCGGATACCCGCAAGAATTCTGTAAGAGGTCCTTTATGGCAACGCACGCCGCACATCACGACGCTCACCACGACGATCACGACCACAAGCCGCACGGCTTCTTCAATCGCTGGGTGTGCTCGACGAACCACAAGGACATCGGGACGCTGTACCTGGTCTTCTCGTTCACGATGGCGTGCATCGGCGCCGCGTTCTCCGGCGTGATCCGCACCGAGCTGATGCAGCCCGGCCTGCAGTTCGTGCAGCCGTACTTCTTCAACCAGATGACCACGCTGCACGCGCTGGTCATGATCTTCGGCGCGATCATGCCGGGTTTCGTCGGCCTGGCGAACTGGATGATCCCGCTGCAGGTCGGCGCGCCGGACATGGCGCTGCCGCGCATGAACAACTGGTCGTTCTGGATCCTGCCGTTCGCGTTCACGCTGTTGCTGTCGACGCTGTTCATGCCGGGTGGCGCGCCGGCCGGCGGCTGGACGCTGTATCCGCCGCTGTCGATCCAGGGTGGCGCCTCGGTCGCGTTCATGGTGTTCGCCGTGCACCTGATGGGCATCTCGTCGATCATGGGCGCGATCAACATCATCGCGACGATCCTGAACATGCGCGCCCCGGGCATGGACCTGCTCAAGATGCCGCTGTTCGTCTGGACCTGGCTGATCACGGCGTTCCTGCTGATCGCGGTCATGCCGGTCCTCGCCGGCGCCGTGACGATGCTGCTGACCGACAAGTTCTTCGGCACGAGCTTCTTCAACG
>DATIEJ010000047.1:0-8084 GCA_035455825.1 Rhodanobacteraceae bacterium
CGCACTCGACGCGCACCCGGGCCGCAGCCGCTTTGCGATGGAGCCGAACGCGCTGCACATCTGGCCGCGCGGCAACTACATGTGCATCGCGCTGCCGAATGCCGAGGGCAGCTTCACGGTCACGCTGTTTCTCGCCAACGCGTCGCGCGACGCCGCCGCGCCGAGCTTCGCGACATTGTCGACCGCAGCGGCCGTGCGCAACTTCTTCGAGCACGATTTCGCCGACGCGGTGCCGCTGATGCCGGAATACCTCGTCGATTTCCTGCGCAACCCGACCGGCCTGCTCGGCACGCTGTACCTCGATCGCTGGCACCTCGGCGGACGCGCGCTGCTGGTCGGCGACGCCGCCCATGCGATCGTGCCGTTCCACGGCCAGGGCATGAACTGCGGCTTCGAGGACGCGGTCGAACTGGCCGACCTGTTGAGCGCCGCGCCGGACGACGCGGCGGCCGTGTTCGCCGAATTCCAGCGCCGCCGCAAGCCGAACGCGCTGCACATCTGGCCGCGCGGCAACTACATGTGCATCGCGCTGCCGAATGCCGAGGGCAGTTTCACGGTGACGCTGTTCCTGTCGAATCACGCGAAGGGCGGTGCGCCGGGTTTCGACAGCCTCGACTCGCCGCAGGCCGTGCGTGAATTCTTCGCGCGCGATTTCGCCGACGCGGTGCCGCTGATGCCGGACTACGAGCACGACTTCGCCGCGAATCCGACCGGCCTGCTCGGCACGTTGTACCTGGATCGCTGGCACATCGACGGGCGCGCTCTGTTGCTCGGCGACGCCGCGCACGCGATCGTGCCGTTCCACGGACAAGGCATGAACTGCGGATTCGAGGACGCCGTCGAGCTGGCGGATCTGATGGACGATGCGACCACCGATGCGACCGGCGTCTTCGCCGAGTTCCAGCGCCGGCGCAAACCGAACGCCGACGCGATAGCGGCGATGGCGCTGGAGAACTACGTCGAGATGCGCGACAGCGTAGCCGACGCGCGCTTCCTGCTGATGCGCGCGCTCGAACGCACGCTCGCTGCGCGCCATCCCGGGCGCTTCGTGCCGCGCTACTGGATGGTCACGTTCTCGCGCCTGCCGTACGCAACCGCATTCGCGCGTGGCGAGGTCCAGGCCGCCATCCTGCGCGAGCTGACGGCGGGCAAGACGGCGCTCGACGAAATCGACCTCGACCAGGCCGATGCATTGGTCGCGGCGCGGCTGTTGCCGTTGGGGTGAGGGTTGAGAGCTGGGGGCTGAGGGCTGAGGGCTGAGGGCTGAAAAGCGACGCTGTCAGGCTATGGACATGTCGCGACGCCCGTCAGGCGCGTGATCGGCTGATCGATGTTCCATGCGCCACTGAGCGGAGCGCCGAGCGTGATCGCCGTCGTCAGGTGACCCTGCGTCGCGTTCGTATACTTGACCGTGAAGTCGCCCGCCGGCTGCGTCGTGTACGCAACATACGCGCACAGCGGACAGAATCCGTTCGACTGCACCATCGGCACGGTACTCGACGCAGCGAATGGCCCGTTGCTGCCGACGACCCAGCGCGGATTGCCGGTGTCGTCGTACATGTAGAACGCATCGAACTGCTGGTCTGGCAGGGCCAGCGCATCGAAGCCATAACCCGGCTGCGCCGGTGGATACCATTCGCCGTTGAGATTGACGCTGCCGCCGGCGCTGACGCACGCGGGCGCCGCGAGCAGCTGCATCGCCTCGCTGCCGGTCTGGCCATACAGATGCCACGAGAACATGAGGCGATCAGCCGCGGTCGCCGTCAACGTCATGTCGCCGACCGGCGTCGGCGTGCCGGCGCCGCCATCCCAGGTCACGCGGTAGAGCGTCGATGTCCACGTGCCGACACTCGGAGCAGGCGCGATGTCCTGCGCGACATACCAGGTCGGCGTGCCGTCCTCCAGATAGGTATACCAGTCCACGACCTGCTGGCCGCCGGCCTGGCTGATGAAGATGCCATGGCCAGGCCGCTGTGGATCGAAGTAGTTGCCCGGCGTCAGAGTCGGCGGCGGCGTACCGCCATAGGTCAGTTTCGCGCTGAGCGAAAATCCCGTGCCCTTGGTGCTGTTGTATTGCGAAACGACATACCAGCGCCCTGGCGACGCCGGGACCGAGATCTGACGACTGTGGCTGATACTGTCGAGCGACCAGCCAGCGGCGACGGGACCGGCCGGCGCTGCAGCAACCTGTGAAGAAGCCGAGCTGGGCGGGAAGTCGGTTCGGATCAGGGTGAACGACAACGGAGTGAGCGACGACACCAGATCGGTATCGACCTCGAGGCTCGCTGCACCCTGCGGCACGTCGATGAACATGTGCTGGAGGGTTTCCGGGCCCCAGAAATCGAACGTGCGCAGCAGACCGGGGAACAGCACATCGGCGACATCGTCTCCACCCGGGTTGCGCGTAATCGAAAGCGGCACGATTCCGGCACTGCCGGTGGCGCTCGGCGTCACGCCGGGCGCAGCGTCGATCAGGATCGCGCTGTAATACGTGCCGGCCGTAAGCGGAGTACTCGCATCGCTCGCGCTCGAAGGCCCCCAGAACAGCCGCAGCGGGAAATTCGCCTCTGCGGGAACATGACCAGGCCCGACGACGTGCAGCTGCTGCGCCACCGGTCCTTGCGGCACCAGGATATTGAGCGCCGGAATGCCACTGCTCAGGCTGACCGTGTATGTGGCTTCGGCATTGCCCGAAGGCACCTCGACCAGCACCCACACATTGACTGCTCCAGCGTGGCGCAGGTCGACGACGCAGCGCGCGACCGGCGCCACGACACCCTGCACCGTGGTTGCGCAGGTTTGCTCGTCCGCGTCGGGCTGGCCGTTGCCGTTGCTGTCGATGCCCGCGAACAGCCGGGTCGACGGCGCATCGGACGACGCGATCTCGACAATGAACACGCGGCCGTACGAAGCCGTGTCGACGCCCTGGTTGTATACATTGGGAAAAAGCACGAACTGCTTGCCGGGACCGGGGAATGTCCCGTAGACGTTGCCCGGCGCCGGATCGACGCCCATCGCCAGTTTGGTCTGCACGGCCGGCGCGAGCGACGCCGTCGTGAACGTCGCCTTCGGCAGCTCGGGCAGGCCGCTGACATGGATTGTCGTGCTGCCGCCCGGAGCATTGGCCACGAGTAGCTGGGATGGTTGCACCGCGCCCGGCGAGGCATAGACCGCGATGGTCAGCGCGATATCGCCGGCATCGCTGCCACCGCCGGTCTTGTGCAACACGACGCGGCCATCGACCCAGCTGCCCGCCAAGGCCGGGTCGCTGACATCGACGTTGATGTTCAGCGCCTGCGATGCACCGGACGTCAGCGTGAACAGGCTCGGCGTGACGTTGATCGCGGCGCCGGTCGCGGCAGTCGTGCTGACCTGCCAGGTTCCGCCGCCGGACATGTCGGCGACGGTGCGCGTGAACGTGCAGTGCTGCGGGCAATCTTCGCTTTCGAGACCTGGGCGATTGACCTTGCGAAGATCGCCATGCGCGGCCGGATTGGCCAGCGAACCGCTGCCGGCAAAATAATCGTTGGCGTTGAGCGGCAGATACAAGCCGGCCTTCGCCGCCGCAGCCGGCTGCGCGCGGCCGCTGCCGGCATCGATCGCCGGCGCCAGTGTCACGCCATCCTGCTCGCGCACGCTGTTGGCCAGCGCCGTGCCGATCAGCGCCGACTCGACCTGTGCCGGCGACCAGCCCGGATGCGCCGCGAGCACGAGCGCCACCGAACCGGCGACATGCGGGCTGGACATCGATGTGCCGCTCAGCAGCGCCAGGCCGTTGCCGGTCTGCGTCGACGACAGGATGTTGTCGCCCGGCGCCGTGATGTCCGGCTTGAGTATTCCGCCGCCGAATCCGTACGGCCCGCGCGAACTCGATGCATCGAGGATATCGCCGTAGGCGGCGCTCAATGCGGCTGTCACGCCGCTGATCGTGCCGCCGTGCGCGCCGGCCGAGGCGACCCACGCCTTCAGCTGCTGGCCGTCCGCGTAGCCGAGATGGACCGCGGGCAGGAAGTGGTCGTCGCTGATGATCGATTCGCCATCGCTCGCGGTGTTGGCGAGGATGTAGCCGCCGGCGCCGGCGGCCTTGACGTTGTAGCCTTTCTCCACGCGCGCATACGTGCCGCGATCGCAGATCACGATCTCGCCATGGAACGTGCCGGGCGCGAACGGGTTGCTGCCGCCGTTCGGCGTCACGCCTTGCGTGTCGCCGACGCCGCACAACGCATTGCCGTAGTTGCCTGCGTAGACGATCGCCGCCGGCCCATAGCCGGACGTGTAGCCTTGGCCGGTGAGCGTGGCCGGCGGATTCGGCGCGCCGCTGAATGTCCCTAGCGAATTGGCGAAGCGGCGATTGTGGCTGGCGTTGGCCACGCCGATCACCCATGGCGCGTTGCCGGGCTCGCCGAGCGTGCGTGCGTCCGGACCGTCGTTGCCGGCCGACGCGACGACGACCACGCCGGCCGCGCGCGCCTGGAACATCGCATAGACATCGCTGGTCGGATCGGCGAGCAGTTCGTACGGATCGTATGTGCCACCGCCAATCGAAAAATTGATCACGTCGACCTGATCGGCGGTCGCCTGGTCGATCGCCGCGACGAGCGCGGATTCCGCGCAGGTGCCGTCGGACGATGAATCGATCGGCTCGAGGTCGCAGGCTTTGTAGGTAATGAGATTCGCGTGCGGCGCGACACCGGAAACATTGCGCGGCAAGGCAACCGTGTACCCCTGCAGCGCGTCGGTGATCGCGTTTCCAGCGGCGATGCCGGCCGTATGGCTGCCATGCCCCGTGCTGTCGGTGCCCTTGGTGCCTTCGTTGGTGAAATCGTAGATGCCGATCAGCTTGGCGTTGCACTGCGCCTGTCCGGTAGCGCAAAGACCGTAGAAATGTCCGCGCGGATTCGCTGCGGTGTAACCGTCGCCACCGGTCGCCGCGAACGACGGATGGCCAGGATTGATGCCGGTGTCGATGACGCCGACGACGGCGCCTTCGCCTTTCGTCGCCGGCACGCCCGCAACTTGTCCGTTCCACAATTGATTCGCACCGAGCCATTGCGGACCTGCGTCGGTATGCACGTGCAGAATGCGCTCGCGCCGCACCATCGTCACGCCGGGCAGCGCCGCTATGCGCTGCGCTTCGTCGGCGCTGAGCTCGAGCGCGAGCCCGTTGCTGGCATAGCGATAGACTTCGCGCGGCGCCAACGAGCGGCCGATGCTCCGGGAAGCCCGGTCGACGAGGTTCGCGCGCGCGGTGTCGAGCACTTGAAGGTAGGCATCGCCATCGGCGGACAGCATGGTGCGGCGGACCGCGCGCTTTTCCTCCGGCGCCGTCATGCCCAGTCCCTGCATGCGAGCGGCGGCGCGCGCTGCCAAGGGCGCATCAGCCAACGCAATCAGATAGGTTGCACGGCCCGACAAGTCGGATTGCCCGGACGCAGCGGCGCAAATTGCGGAGCCCAGTACAGCCGCGCCCAGCGCGGCGATTGTTGCGCCCGACCTCAAACCCGATCTCATCCAGTCCTCTCCTGCGACACGCCACAGTCTAACGTCGCGGCGTGTAATCCGTCATTGCTGCAGGCGTTCAGGTATCGGCGACGCTTCGGTTTCGAACGGCCGGCGGCCAGGGCCTGCCACGGCGGATTTCGCAGCGCAGCTGGCCAAGCCGGGCGCAACGGATCTTGCGAGCCGGTTCCTCCGGACCGGCTCTTTGCAACCTGCTTTTGCCGAGCGTGCGTGGCGCGCTTGCAAGCTTCCGGGTAGCATCGCCGCGGATGAGCGAATCGATCGATACCGAAATACCGCCGCTGCTGCAAGTGCGCGCGCTGTCTTATGCGCGCAATGACGAGCCGGTATTCGGTCCGCTGGACTTCTCGCTGCGTCCCGGTGAGATCGTGCTGATGGAAGGCGACAACGGCTCCGGCAAGACGACCCTGCTCAAGGTACTGTCGGGCCTGCTCGAGCCGACCGCCGGCGATGTGCTGCTGCGCGGCGCGCCGCTGACGCTGGCCAAGCTATCGCACCAGGTCGCGCTGCTCGGCCATCTGCTCGGACTGAAGCTGGAACTGACTACTTTGCAGAACCTGCGCTTCGCCGTCGGTATCGGCGGCATCCGCGCCGGCATCACACCGCAAACCGCGCTTGCCAGCGTCGGGCTCGACGGTTACGAGGACCAGCCCGTGCGCATGCTCTCGGCCGGACAACGCAAGCGCGTCGCACTCGCGCGCCTGCTGCTCGTGCCGGCCGCGCTATGGCTGCTCGACGAACCCTACGCGAATCTCGATCGCGAAGGCATCGAACTGGTCAACCGCGTGCTCGACGACCATGCGCGGCGTGGCGGTGCGGCACTGATTACGTCGCATGGAGCGTACGCGTACACGTCCGGTACGCCGCGCCGCATCGCGCTGAAACCGGGAGCCGGCAGCCGGGAGCCGGCAGCCGCAGAGCGCGGAGCCGCGCGATGAAGTCCGGAACAACCATGACTGCCGGTGGCGCGCAACCCTCAGCCCTCAGCCCCCAGCCCTCGCCCCGCGCATGAAACCCGGAACCACAACGGCCGCCTGCGTAGCCATATTGCGACGCGACCTCGCACTGACCTGGGTGCGTCGCGGCGATGCTCTGAATCCGCTGATGTTCGCAATCATCGTCGTCGCGCTGTTTCCGTTCGCGCTCGGTCCGGAAGCCGAGACCCTGGCGCGCATCGCCGCCGGCACGATTTTCGTCGCCGTGCTGCTGGCCGGCCTGCTATCGCTCGACACGCTGTTCCGCAGCGACCTCGAAGACGGCTCGCTCGAGCAGCTCGTGCTGTCCCCGCATCCGTTGTCTGTGCTGCTCGCCTGCAAGATTGCGATCCATTGGCTGACGACGGCGCTGCCGCTGATCGTGATTGCACCGCTGCTCGCGCAGCTGCTCCACCTGCCCGACCAGGTCCTGCCCGTGCTGATCGCCGCGCTGGCGATGGCGACGCCGCTGCTGAGCCTGATCGGCGCCGTCTGCGTTGCACTGACGATCGGCATGCGCCGCTCTGGTATGCTTCTGACGCTGCTCGTGCTGCCGCTGATCGTGCCGGTGCTGATCTTCGGCGCCGGCGCATGCAACGCGGCCCAACTGAGTCTTCCGTATGGCGCTCCGCTGTTGTGGCTCGGCGCATGGCTGGTCATGGCGCTGGTGCTCGCGCCGCTGGCGTCGGCGACGGCGCTGAAGATTTCGCTGACGTGAGGCAAGATCAAAAGACTCACCACGAAGACACGAAGATCACGAAGTAAGAGCTTTTTTGATGTAGGTCAGGTTCGCGGTGGTTGGCCCCGTGGCATGCTCACTTCCGCAGTGCAAGCGGGTAACATGATCCCCCATTCTTCTGTTTGCTCTTCTTCGTGTCCTTCGTGCCTTCGTGGTGCATCTTTTGATCTTCTGTTGGATTTTGCGAACTGCTGATCGATGAATCCGCTCGTACTCTGGTTCCACAAGCTCGGCTCGCCGCCGTACTTCTATCGGTTCGCCGGCTGGTGGCTGCCGTGGCTGTACGCGTTTGCGGCGATCAGCGGGATCGTCGGCCTGTACGGCGGGCTGGCAATGGCGCCGGCCGATTATCAGCAGGGTGATTCGTTTCGCATCATCTATATCCACGCGCCGTGTGCGTGGATGAGCCTGTTCGGCTACATCTTCATGGCGGCCAACGGCTTCATCGCGCTCGTGTGGCGCATCAAGCTGTCCGAAACGCTGGCCATGGCGGCCGCTCCGGTCGGCGCGGCGTTCACGTTCATCACGCTCGTGACCGGATCGCTGTGGGGCAAGCCGATGTGGGGGACGTGGTGGACGTGGGACGCGCGCCTGACGTCGGAACTCGTGCTGCTGTTCCTCTACCTCGGCGTGATCGGCCTGTATCACGCAATCGAGGACACGCGCCAGGCGGCGCGCGCCGCTGCGTTCCTCGCACTCGTGGGTGTCGTCAACCTGCCGATCGTGCACTACTCGGTGACCTGGTGGAACACGCTGCACCAGGGTTCGACGGTTCGCCTGGTCGGCGAGTCGCACATCAGCGCGAGCATGCTCTGGCCGCTGCTGGTCCTGGCGCTGGCGACCCACGTATA
>DATIEJ010000048.1:0-11753 GCA_035455825.1 Rhodanobacteraceae bacterium
AAGGGGATCGAACCCTCGACCTCTGCATTGCGAACGCAGCGCTCTCCCAGCTGAGCTACCGCCCCACGTGAACGACGGTGCCGGTCTGGTCCGGCACGGGGCGCGCATGATACCGCGTGTGGTGCAGCGCGCCAAGCCCGCGGGACGCTGGCGGCTCAATCGGCCAGCAGGCGGCCGCGCAGGGCGGAATAGTCCGGAGCAAGCGATTCGGCGTGGGCAGGGCGCGCCAGCAGGGCGGCCAGCGCGTCGGGAACTTCGACCTGCTGCCCGATCAGCGGTTCGATGACGCTGTCGAATTTCGCAGGATGTGCGGTCGCAACGGCTGCCCAGTCGCCGTCCTGGCCGGTCGAGCGCAAGCGTTCGAGCACATGCACTGCCGTTGCCGTGTGCGGACAGTAGATGTCGCCGAAGCGCTCGTGGTGGTGGCGGATCGTCGCGCGGATCTCCTCGTCGCCGACGCTGAAAGCGCGAAATTCGCGGCGCAGCGCCGCCGGGTCGGGATAGAACCAGCGCAGCCGCCCGAAGTTGCTCGGCGAGCCGACGTCCATCGCGTTCGCGAGCGTCGCGACGCTTGCCTGCGGCGCATAGTCGGCTCCGGCAAAGAAATCCGGGAGCACTCGATTGGCATTGCAGGCGAGCACGATCTGGCCGATCGGAAACCCGAGCGCGCGCGCGAGAACGCCGGCAAAAGCGTTGCCGAGGTTGCCGGTCGGCACGACGAAATTCAGGAGCGCGTTGCGGCGCCGCCAGTGGCTGAGCGCAGCGTGTGCGTAATACGCCATCTGCGGCAGCAGGCGCCCGAGGCTGATGCTGTTGGCCGAACTGAGCGGCACCTGTGCGCGCAGTTCGTTGTCGGCAAACGCCTGCTTGACCATGTGCTGGCAGTCATCGAACGAGCCGGCAACGCGCAGGGCGGTGATGTTGCCGCCGAAACAGCCGAGCTGGTGCGCCTGGCGCGGCGATACGCGGCCGTCGGGATAGAGGATCACGACGCGGAAACCCGGCAGGCCCGAAAACGCGGCGCCGACCGCCGCGCCGGTGTCGCCGGAAGTCGCGACGAGTATCGTCAGCGGTGCCGACGTGTCGCGTGGAATGCGGCGCATGCTCGCCGCCAGGAAGCGCGCGCCAAAATCCTTGAAGGCCGCGGTCGGGCCATGGAAAAGCTCGAGGACCTGATCGTTCGGCGTCGCCAGTTCGCGCATCGGCGCCGGGAAAGTGAAAGCCTCGTTGCAGATGGCATCGAGTCCGGAAGACAGCGCATCGCCGGCGAAGAACGGCGCAAGCAGCCGCGCCGCAGTGGCTGGCAGCGCGGCTGAGGCGGCGAATTCACCGATGCCCGGACGCGGCACGGTGTGCGGGACGTAGAGACCGCCGTCGGCCGCGAGGCCGGCCGCAATCGCCTCGCTCAGGCTGACCTCGATGGCATCGCCGCGCGTGCTGTGGAATTTCACGTGACGAGTCCGGCCGCCGGACCGTTGACTCGCGAGACGAAAGTTTCGCTGGCAATGCCGCTGGCCGCGAAGGCAGCGCGCATTGCCGGCGCCGCGAGCTCGGCGGCGACGAGCGACTCGAACCAGGCGAACACGCTGGGCCCGGCGCCGGAAATGCTTGCGCCGAGCGCGCGATGGTCGAGCGCCGCCTGCTTGACGCGGCCGAAACCGGGGATAAGCGCCGCGCGCCTAGGTTCGATCAGCACGTCGCGCAGTCCGGCGCGAACCAGGTCCGCATCGCCGCGATGACAGCCGCTGAGCACGAGCGCGAGGTTCGTGCTCTGGGCGATGAACTCGGTCAGCGCATAGGCGCCCTTCAATGCCTCGCGCGCGCGCCGGGTCTCGAGCGTCGCCTCGGGGTGGACAAGTACACAATGCCACTTCGCCGGCGCGGGTATGCGCACGAGCCGGTCGGGAGTCGCCAGCACGATGCCGCCGAGCAGCATCGCGCCGACGTTGTCGCCGTGAAACCCGCCGCTGGCCACGGCCTCGCCGGCGAGCGCGTACGCATACAGCTGGGCGCGCGTCAGCGGCGAATCGAGCAGCGCGTTCGCGGCAACCAGCGCGGCCACGCAGGAAGCGGCCGATCCACCCATGCCGGAGCCGTAGGCAATGCCCTTGTCGAGTTCGATCTCGAAGCCGAACGGCGGCTTGAGATCCTCGATCATGGCGATCAGCGCCGCGCCGGCCGTGTTGCGCGCGGCTTCCAGCGGCAGCTCGACATTGCAGCCGCGGATCGCGGCGATGCGCACTTTCGGCGCCTTGATCCGGCGCACGGTCGCGCTGTCGCCCGGGCCGACGATCGTGTGGCCGAGTATGTCGAAGCCGACGCCGATATTGCCGACCGAAGCAGGCGCGAACGCCGTGGCCGCCTCAATATGCATTGTCTGAACTCGAACGCGAACCGGGAACGTTCACAATACCGTTCGCGCTGTGCGTAGCTCGCGTATCGAGCGAAGTCGAAGCGACGTCGGGTGCCCTTCGACTTCGGCGCTTCGCGCCTGGGCTCAGGGCGAACAGGTCATCAAGGGACGCAGGTACTGCGCTCATACTCTTGCTCCGAGGGCGGCAGCGACGCGCAACAGGTCGGCGAAAACGCCGGCAGCAGTGACCTCGGGTCCGGCTCCCGGACCCTGCACAACGAGCGGATTGTCGCAGTAGCGCTTCGTGCGGAACTGCACGACGTTGTCGGTCAGGCGGATGTTCGCGAACGCGTGCCCGCGCGGCAGTTCGGTCAAACCGACGCTCGCGCTGCCATCGCGTTTCAGGCTCGCCACGTAGCGCAGCACGTGGCCGTTGGCCGACGCGCCGGCGTGACGCTGCGCCATCGTTGCGTCGAGCTGATCGAGCTGAGCCATGAACTCGTCCGGTGGACTGCCGCGCAGGGACGGCGGCACGAGATTTTCCACGTTCACGTCGGCCAGCGATAGCTCCCAGCCGGCTTCGCGCGCGAGGATCACGAGCTTGCGTGCCACGTCGGTGCCGGACAGGTCGTCGCGCGGGTCCGGCTCGGTATAGCCGAGCGCGTGCGCCTGATGCACGAGCTTCGAGAACGGCACGCTGCCGTCGTAGCTGTTGAACAGCCAGGCAAGGGTCCCGGAAAAAATTCCGTCGATGGCAAGGATCTCGTCGCCGGTGTCGAGCAGGTCGCGCAGCGTGCTGATGATCGGCAGCCCGGCGCCAACGGTTGCTTCGTAGCGAAATCGCGATATGCCCTTGGCCGCGGCTTCGCGGATCGCGCGATAGCGTTCGACCGGACCGGCGCCGGCCTGCTTGTTCGGCGTGACGATGTGGATGCCGGCGGCCAGCCACTGCGCGTAGTGCGCGGCGACGGCGTCGCTGGCGCTGCAGTCGACGATGATCGCGTGCGGCAGATGCGAGGTATGCACATGACCGGCGAAACGGTCGAGGTCGCAGGCATCGACGGCAGCGCCGATGCGCTCGCGCCAGGTTTCGCCGGCGATGCCGCGGTCGTCGAGGCACATGCGCCGGCTCGACGACAGTGCGCGCAGGCGCAGGTCGAGGTTCGCCTCGCGTCTGAGCCGCGCCGACGCCGCGGCGATCTGGTCGAGCAGCGCCGCGCCGACCTTGCCCGGTCCGATCACGCCGACCGACACGGTTTGTGGAGAAAGATAGAATGCAGCATGCGCCGCGCGCAGCGCCTTGGCTGCCTCGGCGCCTTCGATCGCGACCGAGATGTTGCGCTCCGAAGCACCCTGCGCGATCGCGCGGATATTCACGCGCGCGCGCGCCAACGCATCGAACAGGCGCGCGGCCGTGCCCGGGACGCCGGCCATGCGGTTGCCAACCGCGGCGAGCACGGCGATCCCGCCCGACAACTGCACGCGATTGATCTGGCCGGCTGCCAGCTCGCGTGCGAACGCGCCCTCGAGCGCGGCCTGTGCCGTCGATGCCTGGCCCGCGCGCACGACGCTGCAGATCGAGTGTTCGGACGAGCCCTGCGAAATCATGACGACCGATACCTGCGCCGCGCGCAGCGCCGCGAACACGCGCTCAGCCGTGCCGGGCACGCCGATCATGCCGGTGCCTTCGACGTTGACGATTGCCAGATCGTGCGCGAGCGTCAGGCCCTTGACCGGACCGGCGTCGTCGCCGTCGGCATCGATGCGCGTGCCGGCAAGCTCGGGCTTGAACGTGTTGCGGATGAAGATCGGCAGTCCGCGCGCGATGGCCGGCGCCATCGTCTGCGGGTGGATCACCTTGGCGCCGAAGTAGGCCAGCTCGCAGGCTTCCTCGTAGGTCATCGCCGCCAGCGTGACGGCCTCGGGCTCGACCCGCGGATCGGCACTGAGCACGCCGTCGACGTCGGTCCAGATATGCAGTTCCTGCGCGTCCCACAATGCCGCGAAGATCGCGCCGGAGTAGTCGCTGCCGTTGCGGCCGAGCACGGTCGCGCGGCCGGAGGCTTCGCGTGCAACGTAGCCGGTTACGATCGTGCGCTGCGCGCGGTGTGTTTGCCGCCAGTCCGCAAGCAGCTGCGCGCTTGCGTCCCAATCGACCGCGACGCCGAGTTCTTCGTGGCGCACGACGAGGAGTTCGCGCGCGTCGAGAAGGTCATAGTCCGAACCCCCGGCCCGCAACAGGGCATGCAGCAGATGAGCGGACCAGACTTCGCCTTTGCCGCTCAAGCCATCGGCGATCTCGCGGCCGGCACTGCCAAGGACGCTGATCGCATGCAGCTTCTCGGACAATTCGTCGAAGCGTTCGCTCAGCCAGGCTTGCATCGCAGTCGCTTTCGGACCGAGCAATTCACCGGCGACAGCCAGATGACGATCGCGCAGTGCCTGGCATTGCGGGCGCCACTCGGCTTTGCCGGCCGCCGCCGCGGTCAACCCGATCAACGCGTCGGTGACGCCTTGCATGGCCGATACGACGACGACCTGGGTGCGCTCCGGACGCGAACGCAGCAGTTCGGCCACGTGGCGGATGCGCTCGGCATTGGCCAGCGACGAACCGCCGAACTTGTGCGCCACGATTTGCGCGGAGCAGGTGCCATCGGACGGCGGCTGTTGCGCAGTCCTGGGGGCTGAATCAATCGAATCGAGCGCTTTCATAGGGCCTCCGACTGGGGCTCCGCGCTGATCGGGATGAGGACTTGGCGCGCCCGCATCTCGATCGAGGTGCGGGGCCGGGATTTCTTGTTCGCTATTCGCGCACGGCCGACCGCACCACCGTTGTAGTGGTCGTCGTCGTCGTCGTGATGGCGCGTTGCAGCATGGGCCAAGTGGAACCGATGCGGGGTGGGTGTGTCAAGCCCGCGTTATCGGCTGCCAAAGCATAAGTGGAGAGCGAAGGCGGCCCGGCTCATGTAAAACCGCTCGCACTGAGCGTAGCGAGCGAAGTCGACGTGCCATGTGGGGCCCTTCGACTTCGGCCTTTCAGGCCTACGCTCAGGGCGAACGGAATTCTTGGTGCCGCCCTGCCTGGGCCCGGGCAATGTCATGGCATCTGCGTCATCAGCGCATCGTGCAGAATCGGCCGGCGCCAGCCGTTGAGCGCCGTGGGCCACGCACGCTCGGTCAACAGCGATTCCAGATGCCTGCGCGCACAGAGCAATCCTTCGGGCATTCCGAGTTCCGCCGCGATCGCGACTATCGTGTCCTTCATCGCCGCCATCGCGCGCCGCTGTTCGAGATCGAGAGGCGCCGGGATCGGCGCAAAAGCGAGGTCTGCATCGGTCAACGGCGCCAGCAGCAAGTCGAGCAGTTCCTGCCGCTGTGGCCCGCGCAGTGCGCGCAAACCTTTCGTGCGCTCGAACAGTTCGGAGCCATCGCGCGGCGGTTGAGAGGCGAGTTGCAGCGCATGCGCGTCGTCGAGGATCCACGGTTTGGGCTTGTCGAGCGTGCGTGCGCGCGCATCGCGCCAGATGAGCATCCGGCGCAGCAGTGCCTGACGCTCGAGCGGCCAGTCGGCCGCGCCGCGAAAGGCGCGCTGCGGCTCCGGATCCGGTTGCGTATTGGCGCGCTCGACCAGCGTCCGGCAATCCTCGGCGAGCCACTCCAGACGGCCGAGCGCGCCGAGTTTTTCCACCAGGATTTCATGCAGCTTGGGCAGCCAGACGACGTCCTGCGCTGCGTACTCGAGTTGGGCGGCACTGAGCGGACGCAGCAGCCAGTCCGATCGCGTTTCGCCCTTCGGCACATCGACTCCGATCAGGAGCAGGACGAGTTTCTGATAGCTCAGGCCGAAACCCAGTCCGGCCATCGCCGCGGCAATCTGCGTGTCGAACAACGCCGCCGGCCCGCGCGGCAACATCGATGCGAGTGCTTCGAGGTCTTCACCGGCGCTGTGCATGACGCACAGGTCGCGCGCATCGAGAAGCTGCGTGATCAACGGTTCCGGCTGTCCGAGCCGTGGAATGTCGAGCAGCGCGATGTGCCCGTCGACACACAGCTGCACCAGCGCCAGGCGTGGCGTGAAGGTGTTCGTGCGCATGAACTCGGTGTCCAGACCGATCAGCTGCGGCATCGCGCGCGCGTCGAGCCAGCTTGCGAGCGCGGTGGGGGTATCGATCCAGCTGTGCATGCGTCTGCGTTTTCCGTGAGATTGAGGAACCCCGGAGGCGAGTTCCGGTCTTTGCATGAGCCGGCGCAACGGTTGCGGCGCAGGCGGCGAATGGCCTAAGGTGCCACAACTCGAACACTTTTTGCGCGCAGGCAATGCCCGGCAACGACTTTGTCATCAAGCAGAACGTGCTCGGCAGCGCGGCCGGCATCGCTTTGCTGGCGTTTGCGCTGGCCTGGCGGTTCCTGCCGTCGTTCAGCGGCGGCGCTGCGCCCGAGAAGGCGATCGCCGAGCCACCTTCCAGCGCGCCGATGTCGGTGTCGGCGCCGAAGGAAGCGGCGCCCGCGAAACCCGTGGCGGCGCAGGAGCCGCCGGCCGAAACGCCACTGCCAGCAGCGCCAGCGAAGCCGGCGCCGCCGCCGCCAAAGGCGATTGCCGCTCTGCTGCGCAAGGCGGACAAGGCGCTTGCCGACGGACGCCTGGTCGAGCCGAAGGACACCAGCGCATTCGCGCTTTACACGCAGGTGCTCGATGCCGATCAGGAAAACGCGGCGGCACGCGCCGGACTGGCCAAGATCCACGACGCGCTGCTCAAGCAGGTGAACGCCGCGCTTGACCGCGATGACGAAAGCGATGCCTCGCGAGCGATCGCGCAGCTCGAACTGCTGCCGGCGCAAGGTAACGAATTGGAATCATTGCGGGCGCAGCTGAAGTTGCTCAAGCAGACCGGTCCGCTGCTGACGCGCGCCGCCGATTTGCTCAACCAGGGTCACGCTACCGAGCCCGCCGGCGGCAACGCGCTTGCGGTCTATCGCGAAGTCCTGAAGCTCGATCCGACCAACAAGCTGGCGGAACAGGGACTCGTGCAGGTGCAGCGCGCATACCTGGATCGCGCGCTCGCAGCCGCGGCGCAGGACGATTTCAGCGGTGCGGATTCGATCCTCAGCGAAGGTTCGCTCGTGGCGCCGGGGTCGCAGGAACTGCTCGACACGCGCACGCGCATCGAGGGAATTCGCCGGCAGCGCGCGACCAACGTGCTGGCGCAGGCCAATTCGGCGCTCGATGCCGGCAACGCGGACCTGGCCCAGTTGCTGGCACAGAAGGCGCTGGGTCTCAGCCCCGATCTGGCCGGCGTCGACCAGTTCAATGAGCGCCTGCGCAACGCGCGGCTATACGCGAGTTTCAGCCCGGGCCAGATCATCACGGACAAGTTCCTCGATCGCAGCGGCACCGCGCCGCCGCTTGTCGTTGTGCCGACCGGCAGCTTCATGATGGGATCGCCGGACAGCGAGGAGGGCCATCGCGCGAACGAGGAGCCGCTGCGCGAAGTCAAGCTCGCCGTCGGCGTGGCACTCGGCCGCGACGATGTCACAGTGGCCCAATTCCGCGCGTTCGCCAGTGATGCCGACTACGTCACGACGGCCGAGGAAACCGGCACGTCGAGCGTCTACGACGAGGAATCCGGACGCATGATCGATCGTCGCGGCGCGAACTGGCGTGACGACTATCTCGGCGAGAAGGCCGCCGATGATTTGCCGGTGCTGCACGTGTCGTGGACCGACGCGCAGGCTTATGTGCAATGGTTGTCGACACGCACCGGCAAGAAGTATCGCCTGCCGAGCGAAGCGGAATTCGAATATGCGCTGCGTGCCGGCACGGCGACACGATTCCCGTGGGGCGACAAGAATCCGGGAAAAGTATACGGAAACCTTACCGGCGACGGTGATCGCTCACCGCACCTCAAGCGCAGCTGGGCCAAGGCGTTTCCACATTACAGCGACGGCTTCTGGGGCCCGTCGCCGGTTGGCAGCTTCGCGCCGAGCCGTTTCGGCCTGCGCGACATCGAAGGCAACGTCTCGGTCTGGATCGAAGACTGCTGGCATGACAACTACACGCGCGCGCCGTCCGACAGCCGCGCGTGGATGAATCCCGGCTGCGCCGAGCACGTGATACGCGGCGCTTCGTGGGGCAGCTCGCAAGACCAGTCGCGCTCGGCCTATCGTCTGGCGGCGCCGTCGCAGACGCGAAGTGCAAGAGTCGGAATTCGCGTGGCGCGGGATTTGTAAGAGCAGGGGCGAGTGCCGGGGACGAGGGGCGAGGAAAGGGCAGAGACGAGAGGCGAGGGAAGGGCAGAGACGAGAGGCTAGGAGGGCGACAAGGAAGGGAGGAACGGCCAAAGCGACGCGGGCGAGTTGTCTTCCCTTCTCCCCGCGTGCGGGGAGAAGGTGCCGCAGGCGGATGAGGGGAGCTCTCCAATACTTGGTGGAGAACCAGAGCTGCCCCTCACCCCGGCCCTCTCCCCATCGATGAAGCTCATGGGGAGAGGGGGAATCAGCCCTCAGCCTCAGCCTCAGCCCTCAGCCCTCAGCCCTCAGCCCTCAGCCCTCGCCACGTCACGGACAACTCAACCCCGCCGGCATTGTCAGGCGCAGCAGGTTCATGCTGCCGGTGCCGTAGCCGTCTTTCGAATTGAACTCGACCTTGCCGTGATCGCAATCGGCGAAGGTGAACTTCAAAGTGCCCCATGGATTGCGTACGATCGTGGCCGGATCGAAATTCGGAATCCAGCTGCCGCCGGTCGGCAACGCAACATCGTTGATCGTGGCCGTATTGCCACTGTACGTTCCGACGCCGCCGAACCACGACTGTTGGTTGCCCGCGGGCGTGAACGCGAACCACAGTGCCAGCAAGCGCTGGTCCGGAAGCACTTCGAGCATGAGTCCGTGCCCGCTTTGCGCCGGATCGAACCAGCTGCCCGTGAAGCTCGCGTCGATCGCCATGGTCGAAGCGAGCGTTTCGCTGCTCGCCGGCCCGCTGGTTCCGCCGACTTCGCCAGTGCCGAGTGAAAACAAGGCATTGCCGCCGGGGTTGGCCGAAGCCGTCGTGAGGTCGGCGCTCGACGAATTCGACAATGCTGCGCCGCTTCCCGCGACCGTGTCGATGATCCCGTTCGAAACCTTGCGGATACGCCGGTTGCCCGTGTCGGCGATCAGTAGATTGCCCGCGCCATCAAGCGCGACGCCGAGTGGCAGGTTCAAGCGCGCGCTCGTTGCCGATCCACCGTCGCCGGAGTAACCGGCATGCAAGGGGTCGCACATTCCCGCCACGGTACCGATGGCGCCCGCCGCATCGACCTTGCGGATGCAATGGTTTGCGCTGTCGGCGATATAGACATTGCTGGAGTTGTCCACGGCCACCGCGTATGGGCCGTTGAGCGCGGCTTTTGTCGCCGGCCCGCCGTCGCCGGAGTATCCGCAAGTAAAGGCCAGGCCGTTGCTCGGCACGTTGTCGGCTCCGGCGAACGTGGTGATGCTGCCGTCATTGCGGACTTCGCGCACCCTGCAGTAACTGTCGGGGACGAATATGTTGTGCGCCGCATCGACGGCGATCTGTTCGGGCAGGCACAGTCCCGGCCCGCGATAACCCGTGCCGCAGTTGTCGCCGGCGAGCGTCGAAATGATGCCGGCAGGCGTGACCTTGCGCAGGCTGGCGAATGCAGTCGTGAAATAGAGATTGTCGGCCGAATCCACGGCGACGCCCTGCGGCCAGTGGATCTGCGCCGCCGTCGCCGGTCCGCCATCGCCGCTGCCGCCTGGCGTGCCGGTACCCGCGACGGTGCTGATGATGCCGCTGGTATCAATCCTGCGGATCCGGTTGTTGTAGGCATCGGCGACATAGACGCGGCCGGCGGTGTCGACGGCGAGCCCGCCGACCAGCGGCGCGAAATTGACCGGATCGGCCACGAGTTCCGGATAGGACAACGGAAAGTTCAACTGCGCCTGCGTGGCCGGCCCGCCATCGCCGGAGTACCCGGGAGTACCGTTCCCGGCGATGCGCTGGAGCATTCCCTGCGGGTCGAGCTTGAAGATCAGGTCCGCGCTGCTGCTGAAGTATACATTTCCCGATGCATCGGCGGTCACCGCGCCCGGAGAACCGATCGGCCTCAACGCGGTTTGCTTCGCCACGTTGGTCAGACGCAGCAGGTTCATGCTGCCGTCGCCATAACCGAGTTTCGCGTCGAACGATACCCTGCCGTGGTCATGGTCGGTGAACGCAAGCGTCAGCGTTCCCCAAGGGTTGCGCACGATCTTGTTCGGATCGAAATTCGGAATCCAGGCTCCGCCCGTCGGCAACGCGACATCAGTGATGACTGCGGTGTCGCCGGCGTAGGTTCCAACGCCGCCGAACCAGGATTGCTGCGTGCCCTCGGGGTTGAAGGCGAACCACAGCGCGAGCAGGCGATTGCCCGGCAGCACTTCGAGCATGAGGCCGTGACCGCTCTGCGCCGGATCGAACCAGCTGCCGGTGAAGCTGGGGTCGATGTTGATTGCGGGAGGCCGGGACTCGAATGCACCAATGTCAGGCGCCGCGCCGACCACGCGCGCAAACGGCTCGCCGCGCTGATCGGTTGCCAGCCCGGATGAATTGCTGCCCGCGTCAATCGCCGCGCTTCCCGGCGCAAGCGCGTGCGTCTGCGTCGGCCCGCCGTTGTCGGCGAGCGGCTGGAGCTGCGGATCCGTCCTGATCGTGCCGGCCGGCATCACGCTCGGTGTCGCCATGATGATGTTATTGTGCCCGGCGACCGCTATCGCCTGACCTGTTAGAAATCCGTCGAGGTTCAAGTCTGCCCCGTCATTGCGAGCGAAAATGGAACTCTCGATCGTAATTTGGGACGACTGGATGATCAGGCCACCCGCACCATAAACACCGCCAGTATTTTTCGCTTGGTTGAAAGCAATGGTGCTGCTACTGATCGTTGCACTCTTCGCACGAATGCAACCGGCGCCGCCCGACCCCGTAGAGCCCGGCGATGACACCACATAATTGCCGGAAATCGTACTGTTGCTGATCAGCACCGTAGCGGTCGATATCGTGCCGTTCCAGCCGACGACGTTCAGGCCGGCACAGCTAGAGCTAAAAGAAGTCTGAAAGGGTACGTGGTTGCCGCTTATCGTCGAACTGTAGATTGAGACACTTCTCTGCGGCTCGGAATCTCGGGACGCGACGGCTACGCCATAGTAACTGTTGCTGATCGTGCTATCTCGCGCCGAGAAACCATGGGCGAAGACGGCACCTTGGCCGCACTCGGTTACTATTGATCGGTTGAGGTCTACCGTACCCTCCGAGGCTATGCACGTCGCAGGGAACCAATCATAGGTTGCCTGGATGTCCGTGATGCGCAGCGCATTGACCTGAAGCGTGCCGTTGCCTGAGTGAGCGAGCACGGAATAATGGTGC
>DATIEJ010000049.1:0-10285 GCA_035455825.1 Rhodanobacteraceae bacterium
TCGCACGACAATGTCTTCGGGTAGGCATCCGTGGCGACCAGCAGCCTGAAATCGGGGCTGCACAACGCGGCGGCGAGTATGCGTTCGTCGCGCGCGATATCGGCGAGCAGGTCCTTCAGGTCGCTGACCGCTCCATGCCGGACATCGGCGATCAGCGCGCGCCGGGCCCCGCTCACGGCCAGTTCGGCGCGCAACGCCAGATCCTTTTCGAACCAGCCACGCGTCGTCTGCGTGACCGCCAGCCACGCGACGACGACCAGCACGCCGAGCGCGCCGAGCCAGATGATCACGAAACGTGTCGTCTTCATCGCTGGTCCATTCAGGTTTCCTTGTCGTATCCCGATCTGCTAGGTTGACGCCATGCTACTCGAAGAACTCGGACTGGTAGGAAACTGTCAGTTTTCGGCGCTGATCGCAAACACCGGTTCGGTCGTCTGGTGCTGCCTGCCGAGATTCGATTCCGAGCCGCTGTTCGGCAGCCTGCTCGATCCGGAAGGCGGCGAATTTTCCGTGGCGCCGGCCGATGGACGCAGCGGCCGGCAGAGCTACGTCGAGAACAGCAACGTGCTGGCCACTGAATTCGATGCTGCCGATGGCCGCTTCCGGATCCTGGATTTTGCGCCGCGTTTCAGCCAGCGCGAGCGTATGTTCCGCCCGACCCAGCTGGTGCGCATCGTCGAGCCGATCGAAGGCACGCCTCGGGTCCGCGTGCGCTTCCAGCCGCGACTGGGATGGTCGAAGGCGGTTCCGCAGCTGTTGCAGGGATCGAACCACGTTCGCGCCGAAGGCTTCGCGGCGCCGCTGCGTCTGACCTCGGACATCGCTCCGACTTATCTCAACGGACAAACCTTCACGCTCACCGAGCGCCGCCATCTGGTCCTGTCCTGGGGGCCGCCGCTCGAGGACGCGATCGCGCCGATCTGCGACCGGTTCCTGAGGCAGACCGTGCTGTACTGGCAACGCTGGGTCAAGCATTGCAACATTCCGTCCGCCTATCAGCAGGCCGTGATCCGCTCGGCGCTGGCGCTGAAGCTGCACTGTTTCGAGGACACCGGCGCGATCGTCGCGGCGATGACCACGTCGATTCCCGAGGCGCCCGGCAGCGGCCGCACCTGGGACTACCGCTACTGCTGGCTGCGCGACGCCTATTACGTGCTCGAGGCGCTGCGCCTGCTCGGGCATTTCGAGGAACGCGAGCAGTTCATCCAGTACCTGATCAACATCGCGGCGAACTCGCCCGACCTCGACCTGCGCCCGCTCTATCGCATCGACGGCGGCAGCGACCTGACGGAACAGGTACTGGAAAACTGGAGCGGCTACGGCGGCGACGGGCCCGTGCGTATCGGCAACGCCGCGGCGCTGCACCAGCAGCACGACGTGTTCGGCGAGATGGCGCTCGCGCTGACGCCGATCTACATGGACGACCGCTTCTCGCTCGAGCGCTCGCCGGCCACGCTCGATCTGATCGAACGGCTCGCGCGCAAGGCGATCAGCGTCGCCGGGACGCCGGATGCCGGCATCTGGGAAGTGCGCAAGGCCTGGGAACCCCAGACGTTTTCCAGCCTGATGTGCTGGGCCGCGGCCGATCGCATGGCACGCATCGCCGACCGCCATCGCCCGGCGTGCGCCACGGAATTCCGCGCCGCCGCGGAACACATCCGCGAACAGATCATCGCGCAGGCCTGGCATGCGCAGTCCGGGGGATTTGCCTCCACCTATGGCGGCCTCGACATGGATGCGGCGTTGTTGCAGATGCCGGTGCTGCGCTTCCTGCCCAGCGGCGATCCGCGCATGGGCTCGAGCGTCGACGCGATCGAACGCGCGCTGTCGCTGGACGGATGGATGTTCCGCTATCGCAATGACGACGGGCTCGGCAAGCCGGAGGTCGCATTCGTCATCTGCTCGTTCTGGCTGGTCGAGGCACTGGCCGCGACCGGGCGCCTGGAGGCGGCCAGAGCGTTGATGCAACGCATGCAGGGCGCGTTGACGCCACTGGGTTTGATTGCCGAGGACTACGCAACGTCGACCGGCCGCATGTGGGGCAATTTTCCGCAGGCGTATTCGCACGTCGGGCTGATCCATGCCGCGTTTGCCGCATCGCCGCGCTGGCGCGACGTGCTGTGACCGCGCCGGCGCTCGGCGCGGCCGGTCGCTCAACGCCGCACGTCGAAGCGCCGCTCGCCAAGGAAATCGGTCGCCTCGCCGGCTGAGTGCCTGAGGAAATCGCCCGGGACGGAATGCTTCAGGCAGCCGGAAGCGAGACCGAAGTCGAGGCTGTCCGGCGCTCATGCTCGTGAACAGTCCGTGCAGCACGCCGGCCGCAACTGCGTCGCCGGCGCCGATGCGATCGACGATCGAAGCGACCTGCTGCGCGGGTGACGTCACCGTCCCGGCGCGCGTGGCCATTACCGCCGACATTTCGCGATGATCGACGCTATGCTGCACGCGGCGCGTGGAAACGATTCGCGCGCCCAGGGCTGCCAGCAAACCTTCGTGGCGCGTCCCTTCAATGCGAACAAGTGCTCCGGCAGCCTCGGCAAACGATGAGCCAGTGCCGGCCGTCATTCCTGCCAGGGTTCTATAATTTGCGAGCGGGGGCCCAAGCGGAGAGCGCCATGAAGAACCGCAAGGTATTGATCGTTGGAACGGGTATCGCCGGGACCACGCTGGCCTATTGGCTGCACCGGTACGGCTTCGAGCCCACGCTCGTCGAGCGAGCCGGGCAATTGCGCACCGGCGGGTACGTCATTGATTTCTGGGGCCTGGGGTATGACGTCGCGGAAAAGATGCGACTCATCCCGGCGCTCAAGCAACTCGCGCTGCCTTTCGACGGACTCAAGATTGTCGATGAGCACGGCAGGCGCAAGGGCGGATTTGGCCCGCGGGCCATTCGATCCATGCTGGGGCGGCGCTACCTGAGCATCTTGCGCAGTGATCTCGCGAAGGAAATATACGGGACCCTTGGCGATGAGGTGCGCACGATATTTGGCGATACGGTGATTCGCCTGGAGCAGGATGAAGCGGGTGTTCTCGTAGAGTTTCAATCCGGCCACTCGGAGCGATTCGATCTCGTCGTTGGAGCCGGCGGGCTGCATTCGCCGATCCGGAACCTGCTTTTTGGCGCCGAAAGCAGTTTCGAGAAATTTCTCGGCTACTACGCGGCATCGTTTTCCGTAGACGACTATCCGCATCAGGATCCCCACGTATTCGTCAGCTACTCCTCACCTGGCAAGCAGGTGTCGCGCTACACGCTGAGGGACAGGCGCACGGTCTTTCTGTTCGTGTTTGCGGCCCCCGAAAAGCTTCCGATCTCCCACTCGAATCCGCAGGCGCAAAAGCAGGCGCTGAAGGACGAATTCGCCGGAGTCGGCTGGGAATGCCCGGAGATGCTGCGCAGGCTCGACGGCCACACGGAGATCTATTTCGATGCCGTCAGCCAGATTCGCATGGAAAAGTGGTCGCGCAAGCGCTCGACGCTGGTGGGCGACGCCTGCGCTTGCCCTTCACTGCTTGCCGGCCAAGGGTCGGCGCTTGCGATGGCGGGCGCATACATCCTTGCAGGCGAACTCAAGCTCGCTGAAGGAAAGCATGAGGTCGCTTTTTCCAACTACGAGCGCTCTCTTCGTCCCGTGATCGAAAGCAAGCAACTCGCCGCGCAGAAATTCGCGAAGTCATTCGCGCCTGCAACACAAGCCGGAATTTTCCTGCGCAATCAGGTGACACGCTTGATGAGCATTCCGTTCGTTGCCGACCTGGCCATGGGGAAGATGTTCAAGGATTCGCTGTCGCTGCCGGCATACGAGTCGATGCGACCGTCGGCATAGGCTCACTCGACAGGCGCTGACCCGCCTTCAGGAACGCTTGCAGCCAGCAGACCCGGCCTGCGAACCAGCAGCGGCATGGGAACTGCGGTGCGACACGAGCTTGTTTGGCGATAGAATTGCGTCGTGGTGCCTGCCTGCCACGAAGCAGGGGCACGGATGTGGCACCGGCGATTCCTGACGAACTTCAGCGGTTTCTGTTGACCGGAACGCTTTCGGTGCCCCGAGTCGAGGCGATCCTGCAGCTTCGACAAACGGGCTCCGTTTCAGCGCCTGCTGATCCTTGCTGCAATCGCGCACAAGAATCTTTCGCGCCGATAGAGCTGTGGATAGCGTAATGAAAGCCCTGAGCTGACGGCAAAAGTGCGTGAGTAGCGAATCTCCGATATTGCCCATCGACGACCACCACGCGCTGCTCTCCGGGCAGCGCTGGAAACGTCGAGCCGCGTTGTGGATCGGCGCAGTATTGGTGGCGCTTGCGGCGATCGTTTTCGCCAAGGGCGGCGATCTCTGCTACGGATTGTTCAAACAGCTCCTGGCGAAATCTCGCTGGTGGCCGTTGTTGGTGACGCCGCTCGGGTTTGCGCTCCTGGCTTGGCTGACCGAAGGTGCGCTGCGTGCGACACGCGGCAGCGGAATTCCACAGGTGATCGCCGCTGTCGATCGAGAAGACGATGCACCTTTTCGGGAACGCCTCCTGGCGCTGCCGGTCGCGCTGGGAAAGCTCGTGCTCACGCTATTTGCGATGGTAGTCGGCGCATCGGTCGGTCGCGAGGGTCCGACGGTTCACGTCGGCGCCGGGCTGATGGTGTGGCTCGCGCAACGGTTTGGCTTTCGCGACGCGGCGTCGATTTCGCGATTTGCACTGGCGGGAGGCGCTGCCGGCATCGCGGCTGCATTCAACACACCGCTTGCGGGAGTCATGTTCGCGATCGAGGAGCTGGCAGGAGCGTTCGAGCATCGCTTCAGCGGCGCGCTGCTGACGGCGGTCATGATCGGCGGCCTGGTATCGCTTGGCCTCGTCGGCGACTATGCCTACTTTGGCAGAATGTCTACTTCGCTTCCCTTGGGCGAGAGCTGGCTTGCCGTACTGGCGACCGGTGTCATCGGTGGCTTGGCAGGGGGTCTGTTCGCACGTGCGATCTTGATTGCGTCGAGTGGGCTACCGGGCCTGTTGGGAAAGCTTCGGCGCTATTCCCCGCCGGCCTTTGCCGCATTCTGCGGCTTGCTGCTCGCCTTGATCGGACTGGGCAGCGGCGACGCGGTGTACGGCACCGGCTATGAACAGGCACGCGATATCATCGCCGGTGGGCACGCTGTTACGCCGTGGTTCGGAGTCTGCAAATGGCTCGCCAATGCGGTGTCGTATGCCGCGGGAATCCCCGGCGGCATCTTCTCCCCGGCATTGGCGGTGGGTGCCGGAATCGGCGCCAATCTTGCGCCGTGGCTGCCTCACACGCCCGTGACCGCAGTCATCCTGCTCGGCATGTCCGCGTATCTCGCTGGTGTCACGCAGGCGCCGCTCACGTCCGCGGTGATCTCTACGGAGCTGATCGACAATCACGATTTCGTGCTGCCGATCATGGGCGCCTGCCTGCTCGGCCGCACCTTTTCGTCATTGGTCTGCAAGACGCCCATATATCGCGCGTTCTCGCAGCGTCTGCTTCAGGAACGCGAAGCCCAGGCTGCAGCGAGTGACAAGCCAGGCTAGCGCCTGCCCGCGAGTGTCCCTGCTGGTTCGCGAGTTCCCGTAGGAACACGTGTGCGGCAATTGTTGCGTACGTGACTCGAAATTCCTGGCACGCCATTGGTACAGTAGCGATGCAAAATCACGGGAAAGGACGGGAGTCAGTGTGAAGGTCCGGGAATGAGCGCGGCACAAGAAATCCAGGAAACTTCAGCCAAAGCGGAAAAAGTCTCGCCGTGGCAGCTATGTATTGCCCCCATGATGGACTGGACCGACCGGCACTGCCGCTATTTCCATCGCCTCCTGGCGCCGCATGCGCGCCTGTATACCGAGATGGTCACGAGCGGCGCGGTGCTGCACGGCGATCGCCAGCGATTGCTCGGCTTCAGCCCGGCCGAATCGCCGGTCGCGCTGCAACTCGGAGGCCACGAGCCGGCCGATCTGGCAGCGTGCGCGCGCATAGGCGCCGAGCTCGGCTACGCCGAGATCAACCTCAATGTCGGTTGCCCGTCCGATCGCGTGCAGTCCGGGCGCTTCGGCGCGTGCCTGATGCGCGAGCCGGCGCTGGTTGCCGATTGCGTTTCGGCGATGCGCGCGGCCGTCGGCATTCCGGTGACGGTCAAGTGCCGCATCGGTGTCGATGCGCAGGACGAGTACGAGGACCTGCACAAGTTCGTCGAGCCGCTGCTGGCGGCCGGTCTCGAAACGCTGATCGTGCACGCGCGCAAGGCCTGGCTGCACGGGCTCAGCCCGAAGGAAAACCGCGAGATCCCGCCGCTGAACTATCCGCGCGTCCATCAGCTCAAGCGCGAATTCCCAGGCCTGCGCATCGTGATCAACGGCGGCATCGCCGATGTCGGCGCGGCAAGTTCCCAACTCGCGCACGTCGACGGCGTGATGCTGGGCCGCGCTGCGTACCACGACCCCTACATCCTGGCGAAGCTCGAGCAGGCGTTGTTTGGAACGCCATTGCCCGAGCGCGACGACGTCCTGGCGCGCATGCAACCGTACATCGACGCGCACGTGCACGGCGGCGACACGCTGAATCATGTCGGGCGGCATCTGCTCGGACTGTATCTGGGCCTGCCCGGCGCGCGCGCGTTCCGCCGCTACTTGAGCGAGAACATGCACCGCGACGGCGCGGACTTCGGCGCGGTTGCAGGCGCGGTTGCGGCGATGCAGATCCAGCGCCAGGCCGCGTAGAATCCGCGGCTGCTCCCAGGATTGTCTTCCCGATGATCGTCACCTCGCCGGCCGAGTTCCTGTCCATCTACTCCGCCGAGCGTTTTCCGGCGACTGCGCCGGCGACGGCACGCGCCGCGTTCCTGGTCGCGCCAAGCGATTTTTCCCTCGCCGCGGAATCGGCGAGCGACAACCGCTACATGGCCATGGGCAGCGCCGTCGATCCGCTGCGCGCCGCCAGCGAACACGCACGCCTGGCCGCCGCGCTGCGCGAAAGCGTGCCGACGCTGGTGTTTCCGGGCGATCCGGCCACGCCCGATGGCGTCTTTCCGAACAATGTGTTCGCGACCGTGGCCGGACGCGCAATCGTCGGCGCGATGCGCCACGGCGTGCGCCGGCGCGAGGCGGCGCGCACGGATATCCGCGCGTTCTTCCGCGACCTGCTGCATTATGAACTTGTGGATTTGTCCACGGATCCGGTCGTCGCCGAGCTGACCGGCGCACTGGTCATCGACCGCGCACGCGGCATCGGCTTCTGCGGGCTGTCCGAGCGCTGCGACCGCGCCGGCGCCGAGGCGATGCACCGCGCGTTCGGGCTCAAGCTGACGTTCTGCTTCGATCTGGCCCCGGGCGAATACCACGCGAATGTCGTGCTCGCGCAACTCGCCTCGCGCGCCGTGATCATCGCCCCGGACGGATTCGCCGACCGCGCTGCCGCCGAGGCGATCGCGCAGGTCTATGCGCCGCGCGTTCTGCAGATCGATGCCGCGCAGAAAGCGGCATTCGCCGGCAATGCCATTGCGCTCGACGCGGCCCACGTCTGGATGAGCGCCGCCGCGGCCGCCGCGCTGACGCAGCGCCAGCGCGATGCGCTCGGCGAGTGGGGTTTTGCGTTGCGCAGCGTGGCGCTCGACGAGATCGAAAAGGCCGGGGGCAGTCTGCGTTGCTGCGTCGGCGAGATCTTCTGAAAAACGTCGCCGGCGCAAGCCGTTCAGGTTGATTCAGCCTAAATTCAATCGCGCACGCCATAGTGTGGCGCATGTTCCCGAGCGCCGCGTCGCGGCGACGGCTGCCGGAGCTATGATTTACCGTGAAACGCCTGCTTGCCCTCGCCGGTCTGACGGTTGCCGCCCTCGTCACAGCGATTCCGGTCGTGGCGGCGCCGATGACCTTGCAGGACGCGATCGCGAAGGTCGAGCGCGAGACCGGCGCCAAGGTCCTGTCGGCCGAAACCAAGGGTGGGGCCAGGCAGAAGGTTTACCGGATCAAGGTGTTGACACGGGACGGGCAGGTAAAAGTGATTGATGTTCCGGCCGGCGATTGACGCCGAATTTTTTTGGATTTGCGCCTGAAGAAGAAGGAAGCCCATATGCGCGTACTGCTGGTCGAAGACGAAGCTCCGCTGCGCGAGACCCTTGCAGCCCGCCTCAAACGCGACGGTTTCGCGGTCGATTCCGCGGCCGATGGCGAGGAAGGCCTGTACCTGGGACGCGAAGTGCCGTTCGACATCGCGATCATCGATCTTGGCCTGCCGAAGAAGTCCGGCATGGAGCTGGTCAAGGAGCTGCGCGATGCCGGCCAGCGCTTTCCGATCCTGATCCTGACGGCCCGGTCGAGCTGGCAGGACAAGGTGCAGGGTCTCAAGCACGGCGCGGACGACTATCTGGTGAAGCCGTTCCATGTCGAGGAGCTGCTCGCGCGCATCAACGCGCTCGTTCGCCGCGCCAGCGGCTGGACCAAGCCGATGCTCGAATGCGGACCGATCGTGCTCGATACGACGGCGCAGACCGTGCACGTCAACGGCCAGCCGGCCGACCTGACCAGCTACGAATACAAAGTGCTCGAATACCTGATGCTGCATGCCGGCGAACTCGTGTCGAAGGCCGATCTGACCGAACACATCTACCAGCAGGATTTCGATCGCGACTCGAACGTGCTGGAGGTCTTCATCGGCCGCCTGCGCCGCAAGCTGGATCCGGAAAACGCGCTGAAGCCGATCGAGACCGTGCGCGGCCGCGGTTACCGCTTCGCGATTCCACGCAACGAGACGACACCAGCGCCGGCGAACGACAGCAGCGCGACTGCCGAGTGACCCAACCGGCGGCCATGGGGCGCGCTGGATGGACACGGCAGTAACTTCCGCCGCGCGGCGTCCGCTATCGTTGCAGACGCGTTCGTTGCTCGCGGCCGGCATTGCGCTCGCCGCGTTCCTCGGTCTTACCGGCTTCGCCCTCGACACGGCGATTTACGAGACGTTGCGCAGCGCGCTGCACGATCGCCTGCAGAGTTACGCCTACGGCTACCTGGCCAATTCGGAAGTCGCGCGTTCCAAGCGCTGGTCGCCGCCCGAGATCGGCCCGGAGCCGCGCTTCGATCGTCCCGGCAGCGGACTGTATGCCGGCGTCGTCGGGCCGGTCGACGTCGATGGCGTGAAGGCCGAGCACTGGCGCTCGCCGTCGGCGATCGGCAAGGACCTGCCGTTCGACGTCACGCTCAAGCCCGGCCAGAGCGCATTCGCGCTCGTGCCTGGGAAGGACCAGGACGTCTACGTCTTCAGCCTCGGCGTCATGTGGGAAGTGCCGAACCGCGGTTCGGTCAACCTGACCTTGCACATCGCCGACGATGCCGCCAACCTGCAGGCGCAGCTCGACGTGTTTCGGCAGACGCTGCTCGTCTATCTCGGCGGCCTCGGCTTGCTGCTGCTCGCGCTGCTGGTGCTCACGCTACGCTGGAGCCTGCGGCCATTGCGCCGGATCGCCGGTGACCTGGCGCGCGTCGAGCACGGCCAGCAGGAACGCCTGCCGGACCGCTATCCGAGCGAACTGTCGGGCCTGGCCGCGAATCTCAACGAATTCATCAGCAGCGAACGCGATCACCTGAAGCGCTACCGCAACACGCTCGCCGATCTCGCCCACAGCCTGAAGACGCCGCTGGCGGTCATGCGCAGCCAGCTCGAGTCGGGCGCCGAAGGAGAGGAGTTCCGCTGGACCGTGCTCGAACAGGTCGGGCGCATGGACCAGATCGTCGCCTACCAGCTGTCGCGCGCGGCAACGTCGGGGCACACGACGTTCGTCGCGCCGATCCGCATCGAGCATTACGCCGAGGAGATCGTCGCCAGCCTGGAAAAAGTATACTCGAGCCGCAACATCCTGTGCGAGTTCGAGATCGCGCCGCGCGCGCTGTTCTATGGCGAGCAGGGCGATCTGATGGAGCTGCTCGGCAACCTGCTCGAAAACGGCTTCAAGTGGGCAAAGCGGCGCGTCGTCCTGACGGCGCGGCCGCTACCGTCGCCCAGCGCGCGCCGCGACGGCCTCGAGATCCTCGTCGAGGACGATGGCGAAGGCATCGCCGAGAACCAGGTCGAGCACCTGCTCCAGCGCGGCGTGCGCGGCGACGAACGCGTGCAAGGCCACGGCATCGGGCTGGCCATCGTGCAGGATCTCGTGCGCGCCTACCGCGGCGAACTTTCGGTCGGCCAGTCGCCGACACTCGGCGGCGCGGCGTTTCGGGTGCGGATCAAGGCTAGCTGAGTGGAGAACGGTGAGGAGTTAGGAGTTGGGAGCCAGGGAGATCGCCTGGCTCCCTCTCCCCGACG
>DATIEJ010000050.1:0-10213 GCA_035455825.1 Rhodanobacteraceae bacterium
CGTGCTCGCGCCCGGCATCGGCGAGATCATCGGCGGCTCGCAGCGTGAGGAACGCCTCGACTATCTCGACCGGCGCATGGTCCAGTTCAAGCTCGACCCGGCCCACTATGGCTGGTACCGCGACTTCCGCCGCTACGGCACCGTGCCGCACGCCGGCTTCGGCCTCGGCTTCGAACGCCTCGTCGTCTACACCTGCGGCCTGGCGAACATCCGCGACGCGATTCCGTATCCGCGCGTGCCGGGAAGTGCGGAGTTTTAGCAGCGTGTGATTCGCAAGTCGTTCGGCATTCTATAAGCCGTTCGCGCTGAGCGTAGCGCAGCGAAGTCGAAGCCCACACTTCGACTTCGCGCCTGCGGCGCTACGCTCAGGGCGAACGGATTGATAGGAAGCGCAGACTGCCGTTTCGCCTCGGCGCTCGATCAACCGATCAACACAACAGTCTTGACCTGCGCCCAGACCCGACTCCCGGGCGCAAGTTCCAACGTATTCCACGAGCGTTGCGTGATGCGCGCCAGCAGCGGCGTTCCGCCGGCGTCGAGTCGCACGAGCACCTGCGCCGCATGCTCGGTCGGCGCCATGTCGATGACGGTCGCGGGAATGATGTTGAGGATGCTCGTGCCGCCCTGCTTCTGCAGTGTGAGGCTGACATCGCGCGCTTCGATGCGGCAACGCACCCTGCCGGCGGCCGTTGGCGGACGCCGCCGCGGCACGTAGATCGTTCCGCCGGCGAAGTCCAGGCGCGTCAGTTCATCGGCCTGGTCGTGGCCGGCGATCTTCGCCTCGATGAACACGCCGGCATCATCCGTGAACGCGGCCGGCAGGTCGAGCCGTGCCAGCGTCTCCTGCAGCGGGCCACTGGCGATTACGCTGCCCTTGTCGAGCAGCACGAGATGATCGGCCAGGCGCGCGACTTCGTCCGGCATGTGGCTGACATAGATCGACGGAATTTCGAGTTCCTCGTGCAGGCGTTCGAGATACGGCAGTATTTCGTGACGGCGCCGCAGGTCGAGCGACGCGAGCGGCTCGTCGAGCAGCAGCAGGCGCGGACGCGTCAGCAGCGCGCGCGCGATCGCCACGCGTTGCCGCTCGCCGCCGGACAGTTTTTCCGGCCCGCGGTCCAGCAGCGCGGCGATTCCGAGAATCTCGGCCGTGCGCTCGAGTCCGTCGCCTTCAGTCGCGCCGCCAGCGCGCTTCAAGCCATATTCGAGGTTGCCGCGAACGCTGAGGTGCGGGAACAGGCTCGGTTCCTGGAACACGTATCCGAGCGGCCGCCGGTGCGTCGGCACGAACAGTTTTTTGGCATCGTCCTGCCAGACTTCGCCGTTGACGCTGAGATAACCGTCGCGCGGCCGTTCCAGGCCGGCGATCGCGCGCAGGCAAGTCGTCTTGCCCGACCCCGACGGCCCGAACAGCGCCGTGACGCCGACGCCGGGCAGGCGCAGGTCCACGCCGAGGGAAAAATCCACATAGTCGATCGAGAAGCGGGCAACGATGCCGTCGGTCATTGTCTTGCTGTCTTGCCCACAGCGGTCAGCGCGCCGACGCTGACCAGGACCGCGAACGCAAACACGACCAGCAGCGCCGACAGCCGATGCGCCTGCGCGTACTGGAATGCTTCGACATGGTCGTAGATCAGCACCGACGCGACGCGCGTCTCGCCCGGAATATTGCCGCCGATCATCAGCACGACGCCGAACTCCCCGACCGTATGCGCGAAAGTCAGGATCGCGCCGGCAACGAAGCCGCGGCGCGCCAGCGGCACCGCGACCGAGAAGAAACGGTCGAGCGGTCCGGCACGCAACGTCGCAGCAACTTCGAGCGGGCGTTCGCCTATCGCCTCGAACGCGTTCTGCAACGGCTGGATCATGAACGGCAATGAATAGATCACCGAGGCGACAACGAGGCCACCGAACGTGAAAGGCAGCAAGCCCAGACCGATCGCCTGGGTCAACTCGCCGATGGGTCCGTGCGGGCCCATCGCGACGAGCAGATAGAAACCGAGCACGGTCGGCGGCAGGACCAGCGGCAGCGCAACGATTGCTGCCAGGGGACGCTTCCAGCGCGACGGCGTGCGCGCGAGCCACCACGCAATCGGGCTGCCGATGACGAGCAGCAAGGCGGTGACCATCCCCGCAAGTTCGACGGTCAACCAGATCGCTGCAAGGTCGCTATCGGAAAATGCGCCGCCAAGTGTCAATGACCGATCGCCTCGCCCGGAAGGGCGAAACCATAGCGCACCATTACTGCCCTTGTCTGCCCGGAAACCATGTAGTCGGCGAAAGCCTTGGCCAGCGCACTGTCGGCGGCGCGCCTGGTGATCACGAAGCCCTGCTCCAGGGCTTGGTGCAGGTTGTCCGGCACGAGACTATAGCTGCCCTTGCCGGCCATCTGCGGCCCGAGAACGAGCGACAAGGCAATCATCCCGACCTGCGCGTTGCCGGATTGCGCAAACTGCGCGGCCTGCGAAATGTTCTCTCCGAAGACAAGCTTGCCCTCGACTTCCTCCCAGACACCGCTTGTGCGCAATGCCTCTTCGGCACGCTGCCCGTAGGGGGCATGTTGCGGATTTGCGATCGCGATCTTCTGGATGTCGGCCCGCGTAAGGTCGGCAACCTTCAGCGTGCCCGCATCGATCGTCCTGCTCCACAGCACGAGCCGGCCGATCGCATACGGATGGACCTCTCCAACGGCCAGGTTCGCTTTCAGCAGATCGCGCGGGAACGCGATGTCCGCCGAAAAGAACAGGTCGAACGGCGCACCCTGCTCGATCTGGGTCTTGAACTTGCCGGAAGAACCGTACACGACCTCGACCTTGTCGCCCGCGTGCGCCTTGCGGAAATTGGCCGCTACTTCGTCAAGGCAGCCCTTGAGGTCGGACGCCGCCGCGATCGTGATCTTCTCCGCCGCGAGCGTTGCCGGCGCAAACGCGACGGCCAGAAGCAACAGGATGATTCGTGCCCGCATCATGAGCCTCATTTCCGCGACGCATTTCCCGGCGCGACCGCCGCTTCGTCAGCGCCACCGCGCCTGATGGTACACTCGCTATAGCCGGCTAGCTATAGCGCAAGACCGCTGCGGCCGAAAGGAGCTGGACACGCGCGCGAATCCGTCAATCGTGAAGGCGACCCGCGGCGAACCGCGCCAGCAGCGCGAGTTCGCGCCGCGCGGCGAGCGGGAGCTTTTCCTGGATGCCGCGATAGGCCGCGGCAATGCGCGCGCCGAGCGGCGTGAGCGTGGCGCCGCCGCCGCGCGCTCCGCCTGGCGCCGCTTCGATCAGCGGCCCGGTGAACATGCGATTCATCTCGTCGACGAGTTGCCAGGCGCGCTTGTAGCTCATTCGCATCTGGCGCGCGGCGCCGGATATCGAGCCGGTTTCGGCAATCTTTTCGAGCAGGTCCGCCTTGCCGGGTCCGAACGCGGCGACGCCGAGATTCACCCGGACCAGGACCGGCGGCAGTGGCGCACGTCGCTTCATGCAGGACTGTCAATCGACGCCACGGAACTCACCTCGCATAACAGCTGCTGCCTCGATTGTAGCGATGCGCGCGGCGAATCAGGGGGCTCAGACAGCCTCGGCCCGCAGCTTCGCAATTCCCTCGCGCGCCTGATCCTGCAAGGCACGATAAGAGCGCTCCCATTGCCCTTCGCGCGGAGTCGAATGAGCGACGCGGCCGAGCATGTCGACTGCTCCCTGCACCAGCGCACGGGCGCGCTCGAGTTCCGCGATCACGCGCTCGTGCTCGTCCATCGCAACCATCAGGATCTTGCGGTCATGGCATACGCCGATGCACGGCTGCGGCGCTTCGATCTTGCCGCAACCGATGCATTGCCAAGCCTGGATATAGTCTGTCATCGCAGTCCATCCTGCTGCCGGAATAATCCGGGGCTGCCCGAGGATGGCGGTGCGCAGCCCGGAATTCACCGGACGCGGACCCGGCACCGCTCAAAGGATCATCCATGATAACGCGTTCACTCGGCAGGCTTGCATTCGGCGCAGTTGCCGCGCTCCTCGTTTCGATGCTGGCCGGGGCGAACGTATATGGCGACGAACCCGCGGGCGCGGCGACGGTAAACGTCGGAGGCGAGGTAAAGTCGCACTTGCGCCTCGATCTCGCCGCGCTGTCCAAACTTCCCAGGCAACAGGTCGAAGCCAGCGCGCACGATGTTTCGGGCACATGGGAAGGTGTCTTGCTCGCCGACATCCTGAGGGCAGCGGGCGCTGCCATGGGCGATGAGCTGCGTGGCAAGAATCTGTCGCTGTATGTGCGTGTAACGGCCGCCGACAACTATCACGCAGTCTTTTCCCTGGCCGAACTCGATCCAGGCATCGGCGGCGCGAAAGTCATTGTCGCCGACCATCGCGACGGCAAACTGCTCGACGCGAAGGAAGGGCCCTTGCGTGTCATCGCCGCCGGCGAGAAACGCCCGGCGCGCTGGGTGCGTCAGGTCGTATCGATCGACGTCCTGCGCGCACCCGACAAGTAACCTGACCGGCTACTCGACGCCGAGCATGCCCTCGCTGGACTCGATCAGCACGACGATCGACCCTCCGACCTCATTCGGCCGAAGGCATGACGCTGCCGGAGATCGGAAGGTCGATCACCGGGAATTCACGATCGCTGGTCCGGACCCGCACCTTGCCGTCGATCCTGGCGCCGGCAAACAGCGCTTCGGGTCGCAACTTCATTTCCAGCGTGAAACTGTCGCTCGGGCCGGCAACGGGCGTTTGCTTCACGACGACCAGCGGCGAGTCGCTCGCGATCGACTTGATTTCGAACGCGCCGCTTCGGCGCCGCAACACGGCGATCTGCGTCAACATCGCGTCGGCCGCGCCGGGCTTCTGCGCGGCCTCGCGCGAAATCGCGCCGAAGTCGACGACGTCGGGATTGGCGTACAGGTCCGGCTTGACCCAGACGTGCACCGGAATCGTGATCGTCCCGATCGCTGCGTCGTCGGTCTGGATGCTCAGTGACTCCTCGTATTTTCCAGGCGCCACGTGCGCGGCCGGCCGAACGGCGACCGTGAACACCTTTCCGGCTTCGACGGTCTTGAGAGTTGCGGTCGCGTGCGCCCCGGCTTGTGCGTGGGTCAACCCGAGCGGACGCGAGTCGTTGTTGCGAATCGTAAGCACCCGTTCTGCAGCCTCATTGGAGTACGCGCTGAGGTACACCGCGGGAATCGGCTCGATCGACAGGGCCGGCACGACGGATCCCTTCATCGTCAGGAGTGTTTCCGGCTGTGCCGGATCGCTCCAGCGGATTCGCGCGACACCTTCGACCGATCCGGCGACATGGTCGGTCGTCCACTCGAGCGTTACCTTGCCCTCGGCGCCGGGCGCTATTTCGGCCGCTGCGAAGCGCGCTTTCATGCCTGGCATCGAAAGCTCCGCCGCCGAAAATTTCAGTGCTCTGTCGCCGGCATTCCTGATCGCAAATTCGTGCTGGATGTTCGTTCCCTGCCTGACCGAGCCGAAGTCATACTGGTCATGGCCGGCGGCGTCCGCGAGCAAAGACTGGGCGAGGCTGGCGACTGGCGCCGCCAGCACGAAAGCAGCGGCGATCAACGCGATTGCGACGGCAAAACGCATGCGCATGGTTGCTCCGGATGGGCTTGGCAAAAACGAAAGGAGCTGCCGCAGGCAGCCCCTTTCGTCCGCACGGCGGCCGGTCAGTTGGCGTAGAAGCGCAACTGGGCCAGGCGCAGTCCGGCGTTCTGGTACTGCCAGAAATAGTCGATCAGGTCCGCATTGAACAGGCTGACGTCTTCACACGTCAACACGCCAGCGACGTCGAAGCACGCGTTGAGAGAGGTCAGGGATTTGGTTACGTTGGTGAACGTGGGCTTGCCCTTGTCGCGGACCAGGACAGTGTTTTCGGTGGAACAGATCACCTCACCGAGGTCGTCTGTTCCGCACGTCGTGATCGTCGTGCTACCGCCCGGCGTGCCCAATGCCCGTGCCCATATCTGATAAGAAGCCGAGGTGACGCCGTCCGGGCAACCGATGTCTGTCGCCGTCGCGGTGTCGCACGGTAGCTGGAACACGGCTCCTTGCGCTGCGACCTTCGATCCGTCACAGGAATAAGCGGGATCAAAGGCATTGCCGTCGCATACCTGGAACGGACCCGGTGTCAAATAGATATTACTGGTGACCGCGCCATTCTTGTTGCCGAGACCTACGAATATCGTATGCCGGTCGCTGCCGGTCATGTCGGAATTTTTCGGATTCTCGACGCCGATGATGTTCAGATTGTAGTGAGGACCGCTGAGTCCGATTCCGGCTCCGAATACAGGCGATGCCAATCCCGCACCGATGGCGAGCATAGCGATTACTTTTCCAGAAAACTTCATTGCGTTACTCCTACGTTTCCAAGGGCTAGAGTGCATGCGAAGTTTGCCCCCTCCAAACGAATGCCGGCGCACCGTAGCAGCGCATTGTTTAAGGTCGAATGAAGTTTTGCGGTTGTTCCCGTGATCGGAAATTTTTACCCATGCCGCGCGAAACTGAATACAAGCTGGCGCGACGTCGAGCTCTAATGGCACGCAGGCTTGTCAGCCGTTAGCATTTGCGCCTTGCTGAACGAACCGTCGGACGTAATGACATGGCGCAGCGCAGCGACACTCGACTGGTCCGCTCCGTACTCTTCGTGATTGGTATCGGCATGCTGCCGGCGTGCAATTCGCAAACCACGTCGTTTCATGGCGCGCCTGCGACCGAGCAAGCGCGCCGCAATCCCTACCCTGCCGACACCAGCGCTCGAGACGACGGCAAAGCCGTATTCGCCAGCACTTGCGCCGCTTGTCACGGCGCCAACGGCGAAGGCGGACCCGCCGTGCCGGCGTTGCGCTCCGAAACGATCCGCCAGGCCAGCGATGGCGAGTTGTTCTGGTACATCACCAAAGGCGACGTGAACAACGGCATGCCGTCGTGGGCGGCTCTACCCGAGGAAAAGCGCTGGCACGTCGTCAGCTATCTACGCTCGATGAAGGACATGGCGCCCGCCCCTGCGCCGAAATCCGCGGAGACGGCAGCGGCACCGATCACGACGCCGGCGCCGACGCCGCCATTCACGGACTTTCGCTACGAGGTGCCGGGCAAGCTGCGCAAGATCACAGCGGCCGATCTGCCGCAGCCGTATGCCACGTCATCGGCCGGCAACAATCCGCGCATCGTCGCGCGTCCCGCTAACGCGCTGCCGAAGGCGCCGGCCGGATTCAAGGTCGGGCAATTCGCCGGCGGTGTTCCGGGGCCGCGCCTGCTGCGCACCGCTCCGAACGGCGACGTGTTCGCGGCCCTGATGGGTGCCGGCAAGATCGCGATGTTCCGCGGCATCGACGCCGAAGGTAAGGCGGAAAAAACCGCGATCTTTGCCAGCGGACTGAACAAGCCGTTCGGCATCGCGTTTTACCCGCCCGGACCGGATCCGAAATGGATCTACGTCGCCAACACGAATGCGGTCGTGCGCTTCGCCTACGCGAATGGCGATCTCGAGGCGCGCGGCGCGCCGGAACACATCGCGGACCTGCCATCGGGCAGCGGTCACTCGACGCGCGACATCCAGTTTTCCCCGGATGGGAAGACGATGTATGTTTCGGTCGGCTCCGCATCGAATGTCGACGATCCGGACACGAACGTCACCGAGAAACGCCGCGCCGACATTCTCGCGTTCGATCCCGAAGGCGGCGGCCAGCGCGTGTTCGCGTCCGGCATTCGCAATCCGGTCGGGCTCGCAATTCAGCCGCAGACGGGAACGCTGTGGTGTTCGGTCAACGAACGCGACGGCCTCGGCGACAATCTCGTGCCCGACTACATCACGCACGTCCAGGATGGCGGCTTTTACGGCTGGCCTTGGTGGTACATCGGTGCGCACCAGGATCCGCGCCACGCGGGCAAGCGCCGCGACCTCATCGGCAAGGTCATCGTACCCGATGTGCTGCTGCAGCCTCACAACGCTTCGCTGCAACTGACTTTCTACGACGGTGGGCAATTTCCCGCCGACTATCGCGGCGATATTTTTGCCGCCGAGCACGGATCCTGGAACCGCTCCACACGCGCCGGCTATGAAGTGATCCGCGTGCCGCTGCACCAGAGCGGTCACGCAAGCGGCGAATACGAGGATTTTCTCACCGGATTCGTCCTCGACAGCGGCGAGGTGTGGGGCCGGCCGGTTGGCGTGACGGTTGCGGCGGACGGTTCGCTACTGGTCAGCGACGATGCGTCGAACTCGATCTGGCGGGTCAGCTACGTCGGCGAGGCGAACGCGTTGCCCGCGCGTTGATCCCGTGCTTGCTGGCAGTCCCGGCGCAGCGTGTAAACTGCGCGCATGATCGCCGCCACGCCGGGAATAATCGTCGCGCCATGACTCCGTCGGACGAATCGGGTCACGCCGTCGTCGAACAGTGGTGGGTCGCCTCGCTCGGCAACCTGCTGGTCTGGGCGCGCCTGCGCGTGCTCGATTCGGGCATGGCCGAAGTGTTCAGCGCCGAGGGAGAAACGCTTCGCTACGACGACGAGGATTCGGCGCATCAGGCACTGCTCGACGCGGAATTTCGCGCGTTCGACGGACTCGACGAAGATGACGCCGCGATGCTCGGCTTCGATCTGGGGTCGGTAGCTCCGCCTGAAGCGGAGAACGATGACGACCTGCTGCCGTTGATGACCGAAAAACTTTTCAGCCGGATGTAGGAGCGCAGCACCTGCCATGAATCTGGACCTCACCGGCAAACACGCGCTCGTTTGCGGCGGCTCGCAAGGAATAGGCCGCGCTGCTGCGATGGAACTTGCCCAACTGGGCGCGCACGTCACGCTGCTCGCGCGCTCGCGTGCGCCGCTCGAAGCGGCTTTGCTCGAACTTCCGAAGATCCATGCGGAGCAGTCCCACGCGTATGCCGCCGTCGACATGAACGATCACGCGGCGCTGCGCGCCAGGATCGAGGATCTGGCTGCAACGAAGCCGGTGCAGATCTTCGTCAACAACACGGGCGGTCCACCGAGCGGACCGGCGCACACCGCGTCGCTCGACGATTTCCGCATCGCCTTCAACCAGCATCTGATCGCCGCGCAGATCGTGCTGCAGGCCGTTTTGTCCGGCATGCGCGCCGCGGGCTATGGCCGCGTGATCAACGTGATCTCGACTTCGGTCAAGGAGCCGATCAAGAACCTCGGCGTCTCGAACACGATCCGCGGCGCGACGGCGAGTTGGGCGAAGACACTCGCCGGCGAACTCGGTCCTTTCGGCATCACGGTCAACAACGTGCTGCCCGGCTATACGAAGACGCAGCGGCTCGAACAGATTCTTGGCGACCGCGCCAAGGCAACCGGCAAGAGCGAAAGCGAAGTCGCGGCCGCCATGCTGGCGACGGTGCCCGCGGGACGCTTCGCCGATGCGAGCGAACTCGGCGCCGTCATCGCATTCCTCGCCTCGCCGGCCGCCGGCTATATCAATGGCATCAACGTACCGGTCGACGGCGGCCGCATGCAGTCCCTCTGAGCGACCGCACGGCCGATTTTCCACTCGAAGGTGCCGCGCCGGCAGCCGCCGATGCGTTGCAGTCGCGCACGGCCTGCCCCGAACGCGCTGCCGGGTCCCCAAAATCCGGTGAACCGGCTAAGCTGAGCACATGACCCAGCCTGCAATCACGCTGTCCAACTACATCGACGGACGCGCGCAAGCCCCTGGTGCCGGGCACTATCTTGCTGTCTGCGAGCCCGCGGTCGGCGCCGACTACGCGCGCTGCCCGGACTCCGACGATCGCGACGTGCATTTGGCGGTCGCTGCGGCGCAACACGCGTTCCCCGCTTGGTCGCAGTTGCCTGCTGCCGAGCGCGCCGCCACATTGAATCGGATCGCCGATGGCATCGACCGGCGCCTCGACAAGTTTGCCGCGGCCGAATCGCGCGACAGCGGCAAGCCGTTCGCTCTGGCCCGCAGCCTGGACATCCCGCGGGCGGTCGCGAACCTGCGCTTCTTCGCGGCGGCGATCACGCAGTTCGCAAGCGAGGCGCATGCAATGCCGGCCGATGCGCGCGGCGGCGAAGCGATCAATTACACCTTGCGCCAGCCGCTCGGCGTGGTCGGCTGCATTTCACCGTGGAACCTGCCGCTGTACCTGTTCACCTGGAAGATCGCACCGGCGCTCGCCGCGGGAAACACGGTCGTCGCCAAGCCGTCGGAAGTCACGCCGCTGACCGCGTCGATGTTCGGCGAAGTCTGC
>DATIEJ010000051.1:0-4053 GCA_035455825.1 Rhodanobacteraceae bacterium
ACGCATCAGCAGGCCTGCGCCAGGGTACGCTGACCGTTTCCCTTATTCGTCCCGGCGCCGGCCGCCGCACTGGCGTCGGCCTGGGCGGCCGCCACTCCGAACGCCGGATATGATTTTGTCCGCCGGCGATGACGATGCGTCACCTCCCTCGAACCCACGCGTCGGGTTCGTACGACTACGCATCAAGTACACCTGGCGTATCGCGTGCGTGTACGAAAATCGGCGGCGACGCCGCCCCTGCAGAAACCACCGACGATATTCGACGACCGGTGCCGGCCAGCCGATGGTGCCGGGTGACGTGCTGTTCTGCGACCGCTTCGATTGGCGAAGTTGAGCGGAATCAACAAGCCGTGGCCAATCGGTAACTTGCTTGGCCACTTCGTTTGTTCAAACTTCTCTTCAGAATCGAACTATTGCGCCGTTCTTCGTTCATTCGAACCGTCAGCGCCGAACCCGATCCTCAACGGGATGCGGGGCGTCCAAGGCACTCCGACTCCACCCTCGCTGACACGTTAGCCGCGACGCCATGACGCTCTGCGGCGAAAAACGGCGTTTGTTGTACGTACCGATTCTGAAGGAGTTGCGCATGCCTCGTTTGCCGCGTGTCCTTGCCACGACGATCCGGATCCTGCTGGCCGCGCTTGCAGGCGCGGCAGGTGTTTGCGGCGCCACGGCGCGCAGCTGGCCCGGTGCGGCACCGTGCGACACGACCTTGCAAGCCTGCACCGACGGCTCGGCCAGCGGCGATATCGTGCAGGTGCAGACGAACGGACCGATAGCCGAAGACGTCCTGGTGCTGAAGCCACTGAGCCTGGTCGCGGCGGCCGGATTTCGCCCGGTGTTCGCGCCGGGCGGCGGAATACTGCTCTTGTATAGTGCAGGCGCCGGCGTCGCGTGGAGCACGACGATCGATGGCTTCACGCTGCTCGACGGCCGCGTCGGCGTGCGCACTTCGAGCGGGGACATGACGGTCACGCTGCGCAATCTCGATGTCAGTGCCACGACGTCCGATTTCGGCGCCGCCGTCTACGTCGAAAACTTCGGCACCGGCAGCATGCACTACGACATCGAGCGCAATCGGGTCCGCCTCAACGATACGACCGGACTGCAAGGCATCATCGTGTCATCGGGCAGCGGCAGCACTCTCAGCGGCAAGGTGCACGACAACCGCATCGTCGGCAATGCACCGACGGACGTTGGCAACATCGGACTGGAAATCTTCGGCACGAGTGCGGCCGCCCCCGATACCCGGATCTACTCGAACCAGATCACCGGGAATCTTTACGTCGGGGTCGGCGTGTTTGTCGGCGGCGCCTCGTCAACGCTGATTGCGAACAACCTGCTGCGCTCGACGATGACCAGCGGCACGTTCGGCGTGGAACTTTCGCAAGGCAACGCGGCCGGCTACTCGCTCGACGCGCAGGTGTTCAACAACACGATCGGCGGCTTCGGCTATGGCGTGTTCGCCAATGGCGCGACTATCGGCGGCCGCATCAGCGGCAACCTGCTCGCGAACAACGCGACATACGCGATCAAGCAGCAGGCCTCGACGTTGAGCGAAGACCACTCGCTGTTCTTCGCCAACGGCGGACCGGCGCCGGTGCTCGGCCCGGGCTCGATGATAGGCGATCCGAAATTCATGCGCGGCCTCGACGACATGCGTCTTGCGGCAGGCTCGCCGGCGATCGACGCGGCCGACACGACGGCGCTGACCACGCTGCTGTCGAACGCGTCGCTTGCGCAGATCGACGCCGACGGCCTGCGCCGATTCAAAGGCGCTACCAGTCTGGCGGACATTGGCGCTTTCGAATTTGGCGACGGTGCTCTGGTTGCATTTGCCACGGCCGCGAACGCCGGAACGATCGACGATGCGCTGCTCAACGGCAATGCGGCCGCGTTGCCGCAACTCACCCAGGACAGCACGCCCGACACGTACGTTGCCGTGGCCTACGATCCGGGTCTCACCGCACTGCAATATTCCGCCAGCCACTTCGGCGTGGTCGACGAGGACGGCACGGCTCCCGCGGCCGGATCGGGCTACAACGTCTTCGTCCCGGGCGCCGGCAACGGCGTGCTGCTGCACACGACCAGTGCAGGCAACGTTTCTGCTTCGCCGGCCTTCACCAGGATCGACGATGCCTACCTCGACGGCCGCAGCGATGCGATCGTACTGGCGACGCCGCGCGCGACGCCCTACTTCAATCACCCGTTCGGCGTGACTTATGGATTCCTGTTCAGCACCCATTGGTTCCTGTACCAGTTCGATGCAGGCGCCAATTCATTCCCGACCGGCTTGCAGTTCGACATCTACGCGCAGGATCCCAGTCTCGATGCGTTCGTCTGGAACGCGCCGTCGGCCGGGCCGAGTACCGCGATCGGGCACCTGCTGCTCGACGGCGAACCGTGCGCGCGCATCCACGTCACGAACGGCACGTCCGATCCGCACCCGATCGCCGTAACCTACGCCGCCAAGCGCTGGACGATCTTCAACGTCGACGGCGGCAGCATGCCCGCCGACGCGGAGTTCTATGTCGTCATCGACGAGGCGGCGACGCAGTTCTGCCGCTACGACCACCTGTTTCATGATGGATTCGGCGGCTGAATGAGTGGTTCCGTAACCTCGCTGCGCATCGTGATTCGCCGAGGCCGCGACAAACCGGCAATTTCGGCACAATAAAAATTGGAGCATCTCGGAGATTTCCATGAAAGAGCACCCCATCGCCGTATGGCATCGTCTGGTCCGGGAGCAAGATCCGGGCGGCTTGAACGCACTACTCGATGACGACGTGGTGTTCCTCTCCCCGGTCGTGTTCACACCGCAGCATGGGAAACCGCTGACGGTCAAGTATCTTGCGGCTGCATTCCAGGTCTTGTTCGGGCCGACGCTTCGCTACATCCGCGAGATCATCGGCGCGAGCGATGCCATGCTCGAATTCGAAACGGAAATCGACGGGGTGGTCGTCAACGGCGTCGACATCATCAGGTGGAACGACGCGGGGCGAATCGTCGAATTCAAGGTCATGATCAGGCCGCTGAAGGCGATCAACCTCGTGCATCAGCGCATGGCGGCCACGCTCGGAGTCGGCCCGGAGCCAAACAGGGATCGGAGCACGCCTTCGAAATAAGGGGATAAGCAATGAAGCGGCCGGTTTGCTCCACGGCGAAGTAGGTACCGGCGATCTCTTTCAAACTGCGACGATGCGCTAGCGATTTGCCGGTAGGCCCTGCCCCGGATTTCGCTGCGCTTCATCCGGGCTACGTACGTGCGCTTGCACAACCGAACCTGTAGCGCTTCTCGTAGCCCGGATGCAGCGCAGCGGAATCCGGGTTCCTTTCAACGAATCCGGATTTCGCTGCGCTTGCGTGACTGAACCCGATAGCGTTTCTCAGTTTTCCTGGCCGAACTCGAGTTCCTCGCCCGGGAACGCCGGCGGCGCATGCATCTCGTGCATGATCTCCTTGAACGAGACTTCCAGCAGCGTCGGTTTGACGCCGGCGGCGGCCAGCTCGGTCGCGCGCTTCTGCAGCGTGGCGACCTTGTCCGGATTCTGCGCGGCCAGATTGTTCTTCTCCGACGCGTCGTCCTTGATGTTGTACAGCTCGACCTTGCCCGGCAGCGTCGTTCCCCAGATCAGCTTCCAGTCGCCCTGACGGACCCCGGCGCGGTACGGTTCTATGTTGTAGACGACCTCGGTGCGTGGCGACGGCTTGCCTTCGCTCAGCGTGGGCCAGACGTCCATGCCGTCGAGCGGCTTGGACTTGCTCGTCGATGCGCCCGCGACGCCGGCCATCGTCGGGAACAGGTCGACGACATGCAGCATTTCGTTCGACGTGCCGGCCTTGATGTGCCTGGGCCAGTTCGCGAACGCGACGACGCGCGTGCCGCCTTCGTACAGCGAGCCCTTGCCTTCGCGATACGGACCGTTGTCGCACGGAATCTTCACCTTCGACACGTCGAAGCCGGTGCCTGCGAAAAGCGCGTTGCGCGTGCCGCCGTTGTCGCTCTGGAACACGATCAGCGTGTCGTTCCGCATCTTGTTCTTCTCGAGCGCC
>DATIEJ010000052.1:0-7794 GCA_035455825.1 Rhodanobacteraceae bacterium
AGCGTCGAATAAGCCGCCGAACCACCGACCCAGGTGTCCAGACCCTGCGCCTGGAGGCGCACGGCTTCGGCGTCGGCGCGCTCGCGATCGAAGTAACCGCGATAGGCCAGGCAGCCGACGAACAGGTAGCAGTTTTCGACCGCCTGCACCGAGAACTCCGGCGCGGCAAACACGTTCCAGGTCGCATATGGCCGCTTCAGATCGGCGTAGGTCGTGTAGCTCGAGTTGCGCGGCAGTCCCAGCTTGTCCGACGCAAACGCGCGCGCCTGCCGGGCCAGTTCGAGCCGGGCCTTGAGCTTCGTGTCGACGGCCGGGTCGGCAATGATGCGCGCTAGCGGCTGGCGCGCCGTGAGCATCGCGTATTCACCGCTGGCCAGATGACCGTAGTAACCGATCGTCGAACACGCCGACAGCGACAGCGCCGCCAGGATGCCGACAATGGGCATCGTGATCGATCGTGTCGGTGGCGACGCCGGCATGCGGGCATTCTAGCGGAGCGTGCCGGTGCCGCCGGCTGAACCATCCGCGGTCATGCGCAGTCGTCGCGCAACGCGGACATCCGCGCTACCATAAGCCAATGAAGAGTCCGCGAATCCTGTTGCTCGCCGCCTGTTGCTGCCTGATGCCGTCAGCATGGGCGGGCGTGGGCCTTACGTCGGCGGGTGCCGACCCGACTGCCGGCCACAACAATGTGCAAGAGGAGCCCACGCTCGCGCAGGTGGCACCCACGGCAAACCAGGGCCAGTCGGGCAGTGCAAATGCTGCTGCGAACAGCGCTGCGCCAAATCCGGTGGTAGCCGGCGTTGCCGGGGCGAGCGGGCCAAACGCTGCGAACGGCGCCGCCGACGGCGCAAAAACGGCCGCGGCGACGGTCGCTGTCGCACCGACGCCGCCACCTCCTCCGCCTGATCCGTCGACCTTGCCGGTTTCCGTCATAAAGCCGCTGAACAAATCAGCGGAGAACGCTACACCAAAGGCCGATGCCGATTCAGCCGTGACCTCGTTGACGAAGCCGACGCGTCAAGTTGCGACCGATATGCCGGCCGGACCGATGCCGGCTCCGGTACGCGCGCCGACGCCCACGTCAACTCGGACCCAGCAACCGGCGCCCGCTGCGCGCACCGAGCCGGCGCGCGCCGCCGCCGACGCCAGCGCGGCAGTCACGCCGCCCACATCGGCGACAGCGGACGGCAGCGCCAACGGATTCGTGTTCTATACCGGAACGGGCCTCGCCGGAATCATCCTGGCGCTTTCATTCTTCGGATACATGCGCGCAGGCAACGACACCGGCCGGCCACGCGCCTGACCAGGCCGCGCCGCCGGACTACGCGCGCCTGGCTTTCGGCTTGAGCAATGTCCCGGTGCAGCGCGTGGCGCCGCAGCGGCAGGCCCAGATCTTCTTCAGGGCCGGCGTCTGGCGCTCTTCGAGCGTAATGCCGTAATCGTAGGTCAGCTCTTCGCCGACGCGGATCGCGCGGCGCGACTCGATCACGACTCGATCCTTGCGGCCATCGCCATTGCCGCTTTCGATGATCCAGGCCTGGCAGTTCGGCGCACAGCTGTGATTGATCCAGCGCGCCACGTTGCCGCCGTCGCCGCCATCGATGACGTATTTTTCGTTGAGCGTGAACAGGAACGTGTGGCCGCTGTCGGTGTCGTTTCCGTAGCGGCGATTGGCCTGGGCGTGCGTGAGGCGGCGACCGCGATATTCGACGATCGTGGTGCCCTTGGCGATGTCACGCAAGGCGAACACGCCGCTGCCATGGATCGGCGATTGGCGCCGGATGATGCGTCGGGTCATGCGCAGAACTTCGTTGGAACGGGACTGCGGATGATAGCGCGATGCGCAATTGCGTGGCGTGTCCGGCAACGGCCGCTTCAAAAATTGTTCAGCCGAATCGAAAGCAGAGGAGCATCGCATCCGGGAGTGCGAACCGGCTGGCGCCGATTGCCTGACCGGTGGGCGCCTCGTATGATCGCGCCACGCGGTTCAGGGGCAGCATCATGTCGGGACTTTGCTTGGGGAGATTCGCCGGATCGGCATTGCTCGCGCTATGTGCGGGGCTTGTGTCGATGTCGCCCGCTGCCGTAGCACGCAATCACGGCGGCTCAGGCAACGCAGCAGGCCGGTTCGACTACTACCTGATGGCGCTGTCGTGGGCACCGAGCTATTGCCTGACGCACACCGACGACTCGGCCGAATGCGGCAGCAAGGGTTTTGGCTTCGTATTGCACGGGCTGTGGCCGCAGAACCGCAACGGTGACTGGATCCAGCATTGCATGAGCGATGCGACGCCGGATTCCGCGACGGTCGAGCGCACGCTGGCTTTCATGCCGAGCCGATCCTTGATCGCGCACGAATGGCAAACGCACGGCACATGCAGCGGCCTGGATCCGAAGAGCTACTTCGATCTCGCCGATCGCGCCTTCGCCAGCGTCAAGGTGCCGCGTGCGCTGACGACACCGAAGTCGCCGCCTGCGTTCAGCGCGGCCGAGATCGTGCGCGGGTTTGTCGAGGCCAACCCGCGCCTCGACGAACGGATGCTGAGCGTCGTCTGCCACGACGGCGCCGAACTGACCGAGGTACGCATCTGCCTGGACAAGGAGACGCTGGCCCCGCAGGCATGCAGCGGCCGCGTGCGCAATTCGTGCCGGAGCGGCGCTTTGAAGATTCCGGCTGCGCGCTGAGCGTCCATCGATGTTTCGTTCAAGCCTGTTGTCTCGTTGCTAATCGACTTGTTGCAATCCGGGGGAATCATGAGAATCCTGCGCATCCTGTTCAAGCTTCTGATCGCGCTCGTCGTCGTCGTCGCCACGGCGCTCGGCCTGGTCTACTGGCGCAGCAGCACATTGCTGGCGCAGCACATCGACGTCCACGAGCCCGCGCTGACGATTCCGGCGGATGCCGAAGCGCTTGCGCGCGGCGAGCATCTGGCGATCACGCGCGGCTGCAGCGACTGCCATGACAAGGATCTCGGCGGGCGTGTGCTCGTCGATGCGTTCCCGATCGGCCGCCTGGCGGCGCCGAACCTGACGCGCGGCAAGGGCGGCGCCGGCGGACGGCTCGACGCGGCCAGTCTGGAGCGCGCGATCCGCCACGGTCTCGGCGAAGGCGGACGCTTGCTGCTGTACATGCCGACGACCGATTTCAACTCGCTGACCGACGCCGACACTGCCGACCTGATCGCTTACGTGTCGGCCGTGCCTCCGGTCGACCGCGACATTCCCGCTCCGGTCGCGGGTCCTTTGATGCGCACCTTGTTCGTGCTCGACAAGGCGCCGCTGGTTTACGCGCTGCGCGTCGACCAGCATGCGGCGCACGCTGCAACGATGACGCCGGCAGCGACGGCCGAGTATGGCCGCTACCTCGCCAACTCCTGCACCGGTTGCCACGGAGAACATTTCAGCGGCGGCCGCGTCCCGGGCACGCCGCCGAGCTTTCCGCCGGCGCGAAACATCACGCCGGATCCGGACAAGGGCATCGGCAAATGGAGCAAGGAGGATTTCTTTGCTGCCGTGCGCATGGGCAAGCGGCCGGATGGCTCGACGCTCAACACGTTCATGCCGTGGAAAGCATTCGCGACGATGACCGACATGGAAGTCGATGCGCTTTGGGCCTACCTGAAAACAGTGCCGGCGCGCGCGGCCAGCGAACACTGACTCAATCAAGCGTCTTGTCGAACACGACCTGACGCTTGCGCTCGACGTAGCCCTCGCGCAGATAGAAGCGGTGCGCGCGTTCGCGCACGACGTTGCTGCGCACGCGAAAGTGCGCGAAGCCGTGCTCGCGCGCCCACTGCTCCGCCGCCGACAGCAGCGCTGCTCCGACCCCGGCGCCGCGCGCGCCCTCGCCGACGACGAGGCCGGCGAGCTCCGCGAACGGCGATTCTTCGAGGTGCAATCGCGGCACGACGTGGGTCCAGCCCAGAACGCGGCCGTGCGCGTCGGCCGCGACGAACACCTGGCCCACGCCCTCGTCGCGCACGCGCATCAGGCGGTCGCTGAGCATGTCGGCGGTAGCGGGATAACCGAGCTGGGTCGACAGTCCTGCCAGCGACGCGACGTCATCGCTGCGCGCCGGCCTGATCGAGATGGCGCCTTGCAGCGCGGACATTTCAGCAGCAGCCGTCGCCGTGATGCGTGTGTGCCGCGCTGGCGGCAACGCCGCTGGTCAAGCCCTGCTGGCTCGCCTGATGATGGTCCGCCACGACCTTCGCCACGCACATGCTCACGCGCTTGCCGGTCGGAATGTGCAGGAATTCGTTCGGACCGTGCGCGTTCGATTGCGGGCCGAGCACGCCGGTGATCAGGAACTGTGCGCCGGGAAATTTCTCGCCGAGCATACCCATGAACGGAATGCTGCCGCCTTCGCCGTTATACGCCGGCGGGGCGCGGAAGAATTCGCGCGAGGCGCCATCGACCGACGCTTCGAGCCACTGTGCCAAGGCCGGCGCGTTCCAGCCCGACGTCGCCTTTTCGAGTTCGAAACGGACTCGCGCGCCGTAGGGCGGGTCTTTCTCGAGCAAGCGCTTGACGCTCTCCCCTGCCTTCGTGCCGTCCAGCGTCGGCGGCAGTCGCAGCGACAGCTTGACCGCAGTGAACGGACGCAGGACATTGCCGGCCGACTCGAGCGGCGGGATGCCGTCCAGCCCGGTCACGGCGAGCGCTGGCCGCCAGGTGCGGTTGAGCACGAGCTCGGCCAGGTCCGACTCGACCGGCCGCATGCCGTCCACAAAGGGAAATTTGGAATACACCGCATCGCCGAGCACCTGCGCCGTACGTTGCGCCTGTTCGATGCGCTGGGCCGGAATCTCGACATGCAGATCCTGCGGCTTGATCTTTCCCGAAACTTCGTCCTCGAGCCGCGACAGGACCTGACGCAGGATGCGGAAACTCGACGCGACGACGCCGCTGGCGTCGCCGGAATGCACGCCTTCCTCGAGCACCTGCACGCTGAGGTTGCCGCCGGTCAAACCGCGCAGCGATGTCGTCAGCCACATCTGGTCGTAGTTGCCGCAACCCGAATCCAGGCACACGACCAGCGACGGCTTGCCGATGCGCGCGGCGAGGTGATCGACGTAGTACGGCAGGTCGTAACTCCCCGACTCCTCGCACGCTTCGATCAGGACGACGCAGCGCGAATGCGCGACGCCCTGGTCCTGCAGGGCAAGAATCGCGGCCAGCGAGCCGAATATCGCATAGCCGTCATCGGCGCCGCCGCGGCCGTACAGGCGGTCGCCTTCGATGACCGGTTTCCACGGACCCAGGTGCGCCGCCCAGCCGGTCATTTCGGGTTGCTTGTCGAGATGACCGTACAGGAGCACGCAGTCGTCGCCGGAATTGCCGGCCTGGCCCGTGGCCGGAATGTCGATGAAGATGACGGGCGTGCGGCCTTGCAGGCGCACGACATCGACCGTCATGCCGGGAATCGGATGCGACTTGGCCCAGCCTGCCAGTTGCGCGACGGCCTGATCCATGTAGCCGTGCTCGGCCCAGTGCGCGTCGAACATCGGCGACTTGTTCGGAATCTTTATGTATTCGACCAGTTGCGGGACGATCTGATCGTCCCAGAGCCCCGAGATGAACCGGCTGACCTTCGTGAAATCCATGGTGGATCCCGATTTGCGAAGGCGCGAGTTTAGCCTGCACGCTGCCGGCTTGTCGCGCCTGCGCTAAACTGCGCGCCCGATAATTCAACCGCTGTTGCGGCCGTCCGGACCGTTGAGGCCGGTCGCCGACGTCCGGACTTCCGACCGAGCCATCCATGATCCTGCCACGCTACCGCATTGCCGCCTCGCTGATTCCCCAGGCCGGCAAGGGCCTTTTCGTCGAAGAACCGGTCGAGCGCGGACGCCTGGTCATCGCGCCGGACGACATCCCCAAAGTATACAAATGGAGCGACGTGCAGGCGCGGCCGGACGCCGCCGCCGCCCTGGCTTCGACCGTGCGCTGGTTCGAGGACCGCTACACGATCACGCCCGAATGGCCGGACGAATGTTACGTGAACCACTCGTTCGCGCCGACCGGGCTGTGGCATCTGGGCTTCGTGTTCGCACTCGGCGATCTGCCCGCCGGAACCGAGATCACGGTCGACTATCGGCACCTGCTGGCGCCGGGGCAGGAAGAAGAGTTCCGCGACTCGACCAGTGGCGAAGCGATCGTCGGCTATGCCTGGCATGAAGCCATGGCGCGCTCGACGGCCCAGTTGCATGATCTGTTTCCGCCGCCGGCGTCATGATGCAGTTCCTGCTCAAGGTATTGATTTCCGCGCTCGTCATCGCCGGCGCCTCGGAGCTTGCGCGCCGCTACAGCATCCTCGGCGCGCTGCTGGCATCGCTGCCGCTGACTTCGATCCTGGCGATGATCTGGCTGTGGCGCGACGGCGTGCCGGCGGCGACGATCGCCGATTTTTCCGCAACGATTTTCTGGCTCGTGCTGCCGTCTCTGCTGCTTTTCATCTGCATGCCCCTGATGCTGCGTGCCGGCTATGGCTTCTGGCCCAGCCTCGGTGCCGGCTGTGCCCTGACCGTGCTTGGCTACGGCATCGGCCTGTACGCGCTGCGACTGTGGACGCAAGGATGAGCGCGCGACTGCTGCGCGCCGCCGACTACCGGCGCATGCGCTGGAAGAACGGCGGCGGCTGGACGACGGAACTCGCGTCGGCCGGCGCGGGCGACGGTGGCGACTTCGATTGGCGCGTCAGCATCGCCGAGATCGACAGCGATGGCGCGTTCTCGCCTTTTCCGGGCTGCGACCGCCATATCGCATTGCTCGATGGCCCGGGCATGGAACTGCAATTCGACGCAGCCGAAGCGATCCGCCTCGATCAGCGCCTGCGTTTCGTGCGCTTCGCCGGCGAAGCAAAACCTTTCGGCCGACTGCTCGGCGGCGCCGTGCGCGACTTCAATGTCATCGTTCGGCGCGATGCCGTGCGCGCGGAGGTACTGCACCGCCCACTCGTTGGACCGATGGTGTTTCTGCCCGACGCAGCGACGACCTGGTTCGTTTATCTGATCGGCGGCCAGGCCGCGCTGAAAGACGTCGCCGGCATGCAGATGGAGGCCGGCGAATCGTTGCTGCTGCAACCTGGCGATACGAGCCGAACGCGCGTGCTCAGCGGCGGCGGCGAAGTCGTCCTGGTCAAGCTGACGCGACCGCCCGCGTAGGGTGCGCCTCGGCGCACCATCTTTCATCAGCGTAAAACAATAGCGGTCGGCCAAGGCCTACCCTGCGACCAACGTCCACCTCGTCATTCAAGCGAAGCACGCCGTTTCGGAAACGCATGCAACGCGACCGGCACGGCCAGGCTCAGGCCCATGATCCAGTGCGCGACACCGGCCGCATCGCGAAATGCGCCCTCGTCGACGTAGTACAAGCAATATCCGGTCGCGGCGAGCACGCAAAACGCGGCCGTGATGGCCAGCCCGCTCTGCCGGCGCCGCGGCCAGCGCAGGCCGGGCTTTACATGCACAACCCACACGAGACCGCCGAGCCACAGCAATACGAACGCGCACAATCCATGCAGGCGCAACCACCAGTGCTCGAGCGGGTTAGGCTCGACACCGAAATCGCCTTGCCGCTGCAGGAAATAGTGAAACAGCAGCCACGCCGCGCCGCTGAGCCAGGCGCCGCACAACGCAGCGTAGGTCGCGACGCGCTGGCCACGCGACAGACGTGATTTGTGCTGATGCTTGTGTCCGTGGCGCAACGTCATGCCGCAGCGCCCGCAGAGCAGTCCTGCCCGAGCATGTGCACGCGCGCCTGCGCATCGAATTGTTCGAGCGCCTGCAGGGC
>DATIEJ010000053.1:0-33219 GCA_035455825.1 Rhodanobacteraceae bacterium
GGTTCACTTTTGGGAATTGCCAAAAATTTAACAAAAACGGCTCGGCACCGGACGGGGTGGCCCTATGCGCATCCTGCTAATCGGACTTCCCTGCGCTTCTCGGCGAGGCGGGGTTGCTCAGACAGTACATCCATGTACTGCTTCGCAATCGCGGCGATCCATCGCCGCGACCCTTCGGGCATTTTCCCGCCCCGCCTGCGATGCTCGGCACCGCGAACGGAGCCGGTTGGTGCACGAATCCGTGCATCCCTGCACTGCGTCGATCCGATCGTTGGCTTCTCGAGAAGCCCGACGCAGGAGAAAGGAGCGTGAGCTGTTGCTTCTGCTTCTGCGGCAGGATGCCGCCCGAACGGGGCCCCCTGTGGCGCGGCGACGCTGCGCAGGACAGTCCGAAGGAGGGCGCGCACGATGCGCGCCCGTTCGCTGCATGTACACGGATGTACATTCAGCGAACCCCGGAGCAGCCTCGCGGAGTCGGAGGGCAGGATGCCCGGAGACCGCGCCACCGGGGGTGTGTTTCTTTGGTTACTTTCTTTGCACAAGCAAAGAAAGTGACCCGCTCGCCCGCAAGGGCGAGTGGAAGCCTTGCACTTGAAAGAACAACAAAGAGCAAAGAGCTGGATTCCGGCTTGCGCCGGAATGACGAGCAAAAAAGGAAAGAACTAGGAGCAAAAAACACCATCCCCACCCAACCCTCCCCTTGAAGGGGAGAGCTAAGAGCGCGCGATCAGATCCGCCGCCACTTCCGCAATCATGATCGTCGGCGCGTTGGTATTGCCGCCCGGCAGATTCGGCATGATCGACGCGTCGACGACGCGCAAACCGCCGATGCCGCGCACGCGCAATTGAGAGTCGACGACGGCGCCGGCGTCCGTTCCCATGCGGCAGGTGCCGACCGGGTGATAGACGGTTTCGGCCTTGCGGCGGATGTAGGCAGTGATGTCGGCGTCGCTTTGCACGCCGTTGCCGGGAAATATTTCGTCGCCGCGATACGGATCGAACGGAGCGGCGGCGAAGATCTGGCGCGAGAGCTTCACGCCCTCGATCAGCATGCGCAGATCGTAGCCGTCGGGATCGGTCAGGTAGTTGGCGTGGATTGCCGCCTTGCTGTTCGGATCGGCTGATTGCAGGCGGATCGAACCGCGGCTTTTCGGACGCAGCATGCACGCGTGCATCGTATAGCCGTAGCCGGGCAGGCGATGGCGGCCGTGGTCGTCGAGCAGGGCCGGGATGAAATGGAACTGCAGGTCGCAACGTCCGTCGGTCGCGTAGCGGCTGCGGACGAAGCCGCCGCCTTCGGCAAGGTTGGACGTTCCGGGGCCCTGGCGTTGCAACAGGTACTTCAGCGCGACGGCCGTATCGCTGAGCCGGTCGTAGGTGACCGGTTGCACGCAGTTCTGCAAGGTGCAGATGTCCAGGTGGTCCTGCAGGTTCGCGCCGACGCCGGGCAGGTCCTGCGCGATGGGGATGCCGAGCGCGCGCAGGTCGTCGGCCGGGCCGATGCCCGACAACAACAACAGTTGCGGCGAATTGATCGCGCCGCCGCACAGAATTACTTCGCGCGCTTCGGCGCGTGTCAGGCGACCATGATGGCGATATTCGACGCCGGTCGCGCGTTCGCCGCTGATCAGCACGCGTTCGACCATGGCGCCGGTGCGCAGCTGCAGGTTCGTGCGGCTCCGTGCCGAGCGCAGGTAGCCGGCCGCGGTCGAACAGCGGGCGCCATTGCGTTGCGTGACCTGGTACAGGCCGAAGCCTTCCTGCTGCGCGCCGTTGAAGTCGCGATTGGCCGGATGGCCGCTGGCGATCGCGGCATCGACGAACGTCTGCGACAGCTGGTTGTGATAACTCAGGTCCTGCACGCCGAGCGGTCCGGCGTTGCCGTGCAGCTCGTCGACGCCGCGCGTGTTGCCTTCGGCGCGCTTGAAGTACGGCAGCACATTCCGCCAGTTCCATCGATCATCGCCGGTGGCGCGCGCCCACTCGTCGTAGTCGTCGCCGATGCCGCGGATGTAACACATCGCATTGATCGAACTCGAGCCGCCCAGCACGCGCCCGCGCGGCCACCAGAGCCGCCGGTTGTCGAGCATGGCTTCTGGCTCGGTGGAATAGTCCCAATTGATACCTTTCTTGCCGACCAGCTTGGCCAGGCCCGCCGGCATGTGGATGAACGGATGCCAGTCACGTGGCCCGGCTTCCAGCAGCAGCACGCGGCAGTTCGGGTTCGCACTGAGCCGGTTCGCCAGCACGCACCCGGCCGAGCCGGCGCCGACGATCACGTAGTCGTAGGTCATGGGAGTCTTCTTCAAAGCGCTTCCGGCAGGCTAAGCGTTGACCCTAGAGCAGATGCTCGAAGTGCTCGAGGCCGATGCTCGAAGCGGCGCTCGGCCGCCGTTGCGTGGCGCCCCTATTTCGGAGCGGGCTTCAAAGTGGGGCTATCCAGGTCGAGCCCGGCAATCGTGTAGCGCTCTGTTTTCGGGTAGGCCTTGCCGAGGGCGTCGGCGAACTGCTGCGCATCCCCGGCAATGATCACGCTCATGCCTTCGCGTCCGAGATGCGCCTGGGCGAACGTGCGCACCTGATCGGCGGTCACTGCCTGCACCTTGTCCAGATAATGCGCCAGCTCGTCGAGCGGCAAGCCGTAGACGGCGAGATTGGCAACCTGGCCGAGCAGGCCGCGCGTGGTTTCCAGAGAGAAGCCGAAATTGCCGCTCAGCGTCGCCTTGCGCGCCGCGAGTTCGTCCGCATCCGGCGGCGTCGACGACAGCCGCTCGAACTCGCCGAGCAGCAGGCCGGCGACTTCGACCGCGGACTGATTCTTCGTTTGCGCACTGCCGCCGAACGAGCCGGCCTGGCGGCGCGCGTCCAGTCCGCTGCGCGCGCCATAGCTCAGCCCGCGCTTGATCCGGATTTCCTCGTTCAAGCGCGCCGAATACGATCCGCCGAGCACGGCGTCGGCGACGATGCCCGGGTAGAACTCGGCGGAGCCGCGCGCGATCGCGCCATGGACCGCCATGACGGCGGCCTGGCCGGTACCGGGAAGGTCGACGGCGATGGTCGGTGCGAGCTTGCGCACACCTTGACCTGCAGGCACCGGCGGCAACGCGGCCGCCGGAGCTTTCCAGTCGCCGAAGCTGTGCTCGGCGAGTTGGACGGCGCGTGCGAGATCGATGTCGCCGGCCAGCACGAGCGTGGCATTGTCCGGACGATAGTAGGTGTCGTGCAGCTTGACGATGTCGTCGCGCTGGATGCGCGGCAACGACGATGGCGTGCCGCCGGCCGAGTGGCCGTAGGCGCCGTCGCCGTACACGGCACGCGCCGCCACGAACCGCGCGATGCTGCCCGGCTGGCTCAGCGCGACGCGCAAGTCGTCGAGCATCTGCCTGCGTTCGCGTTCGATTTCCTCGGGCGCGAACGCCGGGTTGCGAACGACGTCGGCGAGCAGGTCCATCGCCGCGGCAACCTTCGGCGTCGTGACGCTGATCGATACCTGCGACTGGTCGAAGCCCGCGCCGGTGCCGAAAGAACCGCCGAGCGCATCGGCGGCCTCGGCGATTTGCGGCGCGCTGCGTGTCGCGGTGCCCTGATCGAGCAGGCCTGCGGTCAGGTCGGTCAGGCCGGCCAGATTCGGCGGATCGATTTCCGCGCCCGAGCGCACGTACAGCGCGATGCTGACCAGCGGCGTGGCGTTGCGGCTGGCGACGACGACGCGCAGGCCATTCGGCAGAGTCCTTTCCTGTGCGACCGGGATGCTGACCTTGCGCGCCGGCCCGGGAGCGGGCAACGCATCTGTCGCTGCCCCGGCGTCGGCAGCATGGGCCGCGCCCGCTGTAGCCGAAGCCAGCACGGCGCATAGCGCAACGACCGCGAAGCGGTTTGCTTGGCTGCTCATTTCGCCGCTCCTTTCGCCGGTTGCGCCGCTGCGGATTTCTCCGCCTGCTGCGTGTAGTCGATCGTGACGCGGTGCGCATCGAGCACGTATTGCTTCAGCACGCGCTGCACATCTTCGGCGCTGACCGCCTGCAAGGCCGCCAGATCGCTGTTGGCGGCGCTCGCGTCGCCCTTGAGCAGTATCGCCTCGCCGATCGCGAACGCCTTGCCTTCAGCCGTCTGCAGCTGCGTGAGGGCCTGCGTGAGCAATTTGGTCTTGACCTTGTCGAGTTCCGCGGCCGTGATCGGCGCCGTCGCCAGCTTGCTGATCTCGGCAACAATCGCCTGTTCGGCCTGCGCCGGCTGGTGGCCGCTGGCCAGAATCGCGAATGCGGTGATGAGCCCGTTGTCGGCCTGCGCGCTCGCATCGAAATTCACGCGCTGGGCGATCTGCTGCCGATAGACCAGCGCCTGATGCAGGCGCGAGGAGTCTCCGTTGCTCAGCAAGGCGGCCGCGATCGACAGCGCGGCGTCATCCGCGCTGCGCGCGGGCGGGCCGAGCCAGGTCAGCGCGACCGCGGGCAGCGGCACGTTCGGACCGTGCTCGCTGTAGCGACGATCCTTGCTCCACTTCGGTTCGACCGCGGTCACGCGTGGAATCGCTGACGCGGGTTTCTGCAACGGCGCGAACCAGGCGTCGACCCACTTGTCGAGTTCGGCCGGATCGAAATCGCCGGCAACGATCAATGTCGCGTAATCCGGACGATAGTAGGTTTTGTGAAACGCGATGACGTCGGCGAGCGACGCGGCTTCGAGTTCCTCGATGCTGCCGATGCCGGGGCGCTTGTACGGATGCACCTGGTACGAATCCTTCGGGATCGCGTTGAACAGGCGCCCGTATGGAGAGGCGAGCACGCGCTGGCGCAATTCTTCCTCGACCACGGCGCGCTCGGACTTGAAACTGCCGGCGTCGACCGTGAGGTTGGCCATGCGCTCGGCCTCGGCCCACAGCAGGCGCTGCAGGTGGTTCGACGGCACCGCTTCGAAGTAGTTCGTGAAGTCGTCGTTGGTCGACGCGTTGTTGTGGCCGCCGACGTCCTCGGTCAGGCGATCGAACTGTTCGGCCTTCAGGTGTTTGGTCGCCTTGAACATCAGGTGCTCGAACAGGTGCGCGAAACCGCTGCGCCCGGCCGGATCGTCCTTCGAGCCGACGTGATACCAGACCTGCACGGCGACGGTAGGGCTCGTGTGGTCCTCGATGCCGATGACCTGCAGGCCGTTGGCGAGCGTGCGCTGCTTGAACGCGATCGGCGGGATCGTCAGCGTGTCCGCCGCGCCTGCCGCGGCGCAGGCGACGATGCCAAGGCACAGGCCGGCAAGGATGCGTCGCAGCATGATGTTCTCCAGCCAGGGCGGCCTCGAAGAATAGCAAACGTCCGGCGAGTGGATGCACCGCCGGAAGTCACGGCGGAACCAGCAGCGCGCTGCCGGACTATGCGAGCACTTCGACCGCATCGCCACGGCGCACGATCCCGCGGCCGCGCGGAATCAGGTTCTGGCCGAACGTCACGCCTTCGGCGCCGCGCCGGTATTTCAACAAGGTGCGCAACGGCTCGCCCGACGGGTCGAACACGCCGCGTTCGAATTCGACGGTCGTGAACACGCAGCGCACGCACGGTTTGAGAACTTCGAATTCGATGGCGCCGACACGAATGCGCTTCCACTGATCCTCGGCGTGCGGCGCCGTGCCGGCTACGACGAGATTCGGGCGAAAGCGCAGCATCGGAACCGGCGCGGCAAGTTTCGTGTTGAGCTGGTCGAGCGCGGCCTGTGAAATCAGCAGCAGCGGGAAACCGTCGGCGAAGCTGACTTCGTCATCGTCGTTGCCATAGCGGCCGTCGTACTTCGCCTTCATCGCCCGCACACAGTCGGCGTCCATGTGCACGAGCCGGTGCGGCGCACGCATGTACGCGCTGATCCAGTCGTGGGCCGCGTCGTCGGCCAGCAGCGGGTTGACCGGCGCGCCCCAGACCGCGCTTTCGATTCGCGTGCCGGTGCTCGGTGCGGCCAGGTCGATGTCCGGCATGTCCGGTGCCGAGAGCCGCAATCCACTCTCGATCGGCTGCGCGCGGATCAGCGTCAGGCGCGGCTGCTGGCGCCCGGTCACGAACTTGCCGTTCGCATCGACCAGCATCCAGCGCCGATCACCGGCGAGCCCGCGCGTTTCGACGACGCCCTGGTCGAGCGGGAGCGGCGCGCCGGACTTCAGCGGGTAAATGTGGATCGATGCCAGGACGCTCATGCCATGCAAGGATAGCACCGCCCGCATGCTACCCTTCGCCGCAATTCCGGATCGCGGATTGAAAATGGCGGCAGTCGATCGCACCGAACGGCGCGGATTTGCAGCGGCGCTTACCGGCGTGGAGCGGCATGAGTGGCCCGCCGTGGTCCTGGCGTTCTTCTACTTCTTCCTGGTGCTCGCCGCGTACTACGTCCTGCGCCCGGTGCGCGAGCAGCTGTCGGCGGCGGTCGGTGTGCAGGCCCTGTTGCCGTTCTACAGCGCGACCTTCATCGTCACGCTGGTGCTGACGCCGGTCTACGGCTGGCTCGTCGCACACTTCCCGCGCAAGCGTTTCGTGCCGCTCGTGTACGTGTTCTTCATTGCGAACCTGCTGGCGTTCATACCGGCATTCCAGGCGCAAGGCACGCTGACTCCGGCGATCCTCGGTGCGGTGTTCTTCGTCTGGATGAGTGTCTTCAACCTTTTCGTCGTCGCCGTGTTCTGGAGCTTCGTCGCCGACATCTTCAGCGCGGGCCAGGCCTATCGACTGTTCGGGATCATCGCGCTCGGCGGAACGCTCGGCGCGATTTCCGGGCCGCTGCTGACCAAGACGCTCGTGCACGTCATCGGCATTGCACCGTTGCTCGGCGTGGCGGCGGCACTGCTCGGCGGTGCCGTGGCGTGCGTCCTGGGCCTAGTTGCGTGGTCGCGACGCCATCCCGTGGCGCAGGATGTCTCGCGCAACGAAGCCGTGATCGGCGGCGGATTCTGGACCGGCGCGAAACTCGTGGCGACCTCGCCGCTGCTGCGCCGCATCGCCGTGCTCGTGCTGCTCGGCGACAGCGTCGGCGGCGTGTTGTACAACCTGCAGACCGACATCGGCCATCGTTTTTACCATGACGGCGCCGAACGCACCGATTTCTTCGCCGGCATCGACGCGGCCACGAACATCCTGATGGCGCTTACGCAGATCTTCGTCACGCGCATCGTCCTGACGCGCTACGGGCCGGCGCAGAGCATCGCCGGCACGGAAGTGGTCAAGTTGCTCACGCTGGTGACGCTCGCCTTCATCGGACTCCCGGGCGCGGTCGCGGCGGCACTGATCGTCACTCGCGCAGGTTCCTACGGCGTCAACAATCCGGCCATCGACAGCCTGTTCACGCGCGTCGACCGCGAAACGCGCTACAAGGCGAAAGGTTTCATCGACACCGCGATCTGGCGCTTCGGCGACGTGCTCGTCGTCGCAACGGTCCAGGTGCTGCGCGAGTTCGGCGCGACGACGCCGATACTGGCGTCGGTCGCGGCGCTGGCTGCAGCCGCAGCGGCATGGCTGGCGTGGCAGCTGCGCGTGTCGCGCGAACTCGCACCGACGGATGCAGCGCGCGCTACGCCATGAACGATGCGGCCGTGAACGCCAGGCCGTCTGCGCAACGAATCGTCGCTGGCCTGCTGGCCTGCTGCGGCCGCGCCGGCTTCAGCCCGGACTTCCGGCACTCGCCGGCGTCGGGGTCGCGGTCGTTATCATCCGGTCCTTATCGTGCCGCAGGTGATCAGCCTGCAGCCGTGCCCTGATTCGCCGCCGGAGACCACGCAATGAACAATCGCAGGAAGTTCCTGCTCGCTACCGCCAGTGGCGTTGCAGCGCTGCCATTGATGCGCCACGGGTTTGCCGAGGCACCCAAAGGCGGCGGACTGAAGTTGCTGATTCTCGGCGGCACCGGCTTCCTTGGTCCGCAGATCGTCGAGGCGGCCACGCGCCGCGGCCACACGATGACGCTGTTCAACCGCGGCAAGACGCATCCGGGCCTGTTCCCCGAGCTGGAAAAACTTCATGGCGACCGCAAGACCGACATGACCGCGCTCGAAGGGCGCAAGTGGGACGCGGTCATCGACACATCGGCCTACATTCCGGCCGACGTGACCCGGTCGGCGACGCTGCTCGGGCCGAACGTGCATCAATACCTGTTGATCTCCACGGTGTCGGTGTACGCCAAACTCGACAAGCCGGGACTCGACGAGACCGCGCCGCTGGCGACGACAACCGAACCCGATGCGGAAAAAGTCACGAACGAAAACTACGGCGCGCTGAAGGTGTTGTGCGAGAAGGCCGCGGAAAAAGCCGCCCCCGGAAAAGTCACAGTGATCCGGCCCGGGCTGATCGTCGGACCCGGAGATTCGACCGACCGCTTCACCTACTGGCCGGTGCGCGTCGCGCGCGGCGGCGAGGTGCTCGCGCCCGGATCGCCGAAGGATTTCACCCAGTTCATCGACGTGCGCGATCTGGCCGATTTCATCGTCCTGTGCCTGGAGAAAAAAACCCTGGGCACATTCAACGCGGACGCGCAGGCCGGCTCGATCACAATGGGCAGGTTCCTCGAAACCTGCAAACGTGTATCGAAAAGCGACGCGACGTTCACCTGGGCCGATCCGAAGTTCCTCGAGGAACAGAAGATAGGACCGTGGGGCGACATGCCGGCCTGGATTCCGGCGACCGGCGACGACGCCGGTTTCGGCCAGGTCAGCGCGGCCAAGGCAAAGGCCGCGGGGCTGCGTTATCGTCCGCTCGACGACACGGTGAAGGATACGCTGGCCTGGTTTCGCACCGAGCCGGCCGAGCATCAGGCCAAGCTGAAATCGGGCCTGAGCGCCGAGCGCGAAGCCGAAGCGCTCAAGGCCTGGCACGCGCGCAAGGCCTGACGCGAGGCGCTCGCAAACACTCGGCCTGCGCTCGAACCGCTCGACCGGCTAAAGTATGCCGAGCCATCGAGAGGGAACCATGACCAATCGCCGAGAATTCCTGCGCAATGCAATTGCCGTTGCCCTGGCCTTGCGTTTCGCCTCGCTCGGCGCGGTCGAGAAGACCGCACCGGTAAAACCTCTAAACGTGCTGCTCATCGGCGACGGCTTCGTCGCGGCGCAGGTGGCCGAGGTGGCGAAGCGCCACGGCCACAGCGTGACCCAGGTCAACCGCACCTTGCGCCGCAAAGGACAGGTGCTCAGGGGCGAAGGCAATGTCGAACTGGTCGTGGGCGAGGGCCAGCATTGGGATGCCGTGATCGACACGAGCGCGCGCGTTCCTCTCGAGGTCTCGACCTTGCCGCAGGAACTCGTGGCGGCCGCCGGCTACTACCTGCTGCTTTCGAATACGTCGGTCTACGCGAAACTCGACAAGCCGGGAATCGACGAAAGCGCGCCGGTGCTGAAAACCGACGAACCCGACGCGCTGAGCCCGACGGACGCGACTGCCAGCGGGCTACGGGCGCTGTGCGAGACCGTTGCCGAAAAAACGATGCCCGGCCGCGTCTGCGTCGTCCGGGCCGGGCTGGCCGCCGGACCGGGCGACCCGAGCGGGCGCTTCACTTACTGGCCGGTGCGTGTCGCGCGCGGCGGGGACGTACTCGCGCCGGGCAAGCCGAGCGATTTTGTCCAGTTCATCGATGTGCGTGACCTGGCCGACTTCATCGTGCTGTGCGCCGAGCGCAGGACGCTCGGAATATTCAACGCAGACGGCAAGGGCGGCGCCCTGACGATCGGCGCGCTGCTCGATGCATGCAAGAAGATTTCGAAGAGCGATGCCCGGTTCGTCTGGGCCGATGAAACATTTCTCGCCGCGCGCGGGATCTCTTTCTATCGCGACATGCCGGTGTGGGCTCCGCCAAGTGGCGACTACATCGGCCTCGGCCAGATCAGTTCAGCCAAGGCGCAGGCCGCGGGACTGCATTACCGGCCGCTCGCCGAAACGATCAAGGACACGCTGGCCTGGTACAAGGCGGACCCGGCTGCAGAAAAGACGCTGCTCAAGGCCGGCCTCACGCCAAAGCGCGAAGCCGACGCGCTCAAGGCCTGGAGCATGAAGGATGTCGCACCGCCCCCTCGTCGAGCCAAGCCTTGTACGCCCCGGACCCCTGAAGGGGGACGCAATCCGCATCAATTCGATTGCACGGAATAAAAGCCGCGGCCAGATCGGCCACGTCGACCAAGTACGGAATATTTTCCGCCTGGACCGCCCGAGGCAACCGCCGCCGGCACGATTGCCGCGCGGTCGCTCGGCTGCGCGCGCTCAGGCCACCGAACGCAGCGACGGCTTGGCCTTTACGATCGCGGCCTGGAGTTCGCGCGGATCGAAATCATCGACGCTGATGAATTCGAACGTTGCCGCGCGCACGCGTTCGAGCAGCTTGCGCTCCTCGGCCGTGATCGCACCCTGCGCTTCGGCAGCGGCGAGTTGCGCGCCGTAGTCGTGCGCCTTGATCGCTTCGCTCTTGAGCGCCTTCTGCAGCTTGCGCTCGACCGGCTCGGCGGCGATGACGTCCGGCAGCAGCGCGTTCATGCGGCCGATCGGATTGTTCGCGCTCGGCGTGAGGTAGGACCACAGCGCCAGGCGGTCACGCGCCTCGCCCGGTGTGCACAGGATTGCCGCGACGCGATGGCCGAGACGATCCGATGGCGGCACTTCGCGCCGGCCGATAGGGAACACCAGCGCGCGCAGCAGCCAGGCGACCGGACGGATCGGGAAGTTGCGCAGCACGCCGTCGAGCGCGTTCTGCATGCGCCAGGCGCAATCGTGGAACGCCCAGGCGAGCAGCGGCTGGTCGGCCAGCGGCCGGCCCTGGTCCTCGTAGCGCTTGAGCATCGCACTGCCGATGTACAGGTTCGACAAAACGTCGCCGAGCCGCGCCGACAACTTCTCCTTGAACTTGAGCTTGCCGCCGAGCGTCAGCATCGACGTGTCGGCCACCAGCGCCAGCGCCGCGGCGTAGCGGTTCAACTTGCGATAGAAGCGCTTTGTATACTTGTCGCCGGGCGCGCCACCGATCTTCGCGTGGGTCAGGCCGAGCACGAAGCTGCGCGCCGCGTTCGAGATGGCAAAGCCGACGTGCTGGAACAGCACGCGGTCGAACGCCCGCAGGCGCGCGGTGTAGTCGGTGATCTGTGTTGCCTGCATCTCCTTGAGCACGTACGGATGGCAGCGGATCGCGCCCTGGCCGAAGATCATCAGGCTGCGCGTCATGATGTTCGCGCCTTCGACCGTCACCGCGATCGGCGCGCCCTGCCAGCCGCGGCCGGCGTAGTTGTTCGGTCCGAGCTGGACGGCCTTGCCGCCGTGCACGTCCATGATGTCCTTGGCGACTTCACGCGCCAGTTCGGTGCAGTGGTACTTCGCGATCGCCGACGGCACCGACGGCTTTTCGCCACGGTCGACCGCGGCCGCCGTCGACAGCGACAGCGCGCTCATCGCGTAGGTGTAGCCGCCGATGCGCGCGAGCGCTTCCTCGACGCCCTCGAAGCGGCCGATCGCCATGCCGAACTGCTTGCGCATGCGCGCATACGCGCCGGTCGCAATCGCTCCGGCCTTGACGCCGCCGGTCGTGTTCGACGGCAGCGAAATCGCGCGGCCGACCGACAGGCACTCGACCAGCATGCGCCAGCCGTGGCCGGCCATGTCCGGGCCGCCGATCAGTTGCGACAGCGGCACGAAGACGTCGTTGCCGCGCACCGGGCCGTTCTGGAACGGCACGTTCAGCGGCATGTGGCGGCGGCCGACTTCGATGCCGTGCGTGTCGCGCGGCAGCAGCGCCAGCGTGATGCCGCGGTCCTCGGTGTCGCCGAGCAGCTTGTCCGGATCGTACAGGCGGAACGCAAGGCCGATGACCGTGGCGATCGGCGCAAGCGTGATGTAGCGCTTGTCGAACGTGAGCCGCACGCCGAGCACGTTGCCGCCGCCGTACTCGCCCTTGCAGACAATGCCGTAATCGGGAATCGACGTCGCGTCGGAGCCGGCGAACGGACCGGTCAGCGCAAAGCACGGAATCTCGCGGCCGTCGGCCAGGCGCGGCAGGTAGTAGTCCTTCTGCTCCTTGGTGCCGTAGTGCAGCAGCAGTTCGGCCGGGCCGAGCGAGTTCGGCACGCCGACCGTCGACACGACCGTCGCCGACAGCGTCGCGATCTTCTGCAGCACGGCCGAGTGCGCGAGCGCCGAGAACTGCAGCCCGCCGTACTCCTTTGGAATGATCATGCCGAAGAACCGGTTCTTCTTCAGGAACTCCCACATCTCCGGCGGCAGGTCGGCCAGTTCGTGCGTGATCTCCCAATCGTTGATCATGTGGCACAGCTCTTCGCACGGGCCATCGAGGAATGCCTGCTCCTCGGTCGTCAGTTGCGGCGCGGGCTGCTTGAGCAACTGCTTCCAGTCCGGCTTGCCGCTGAACAGCTCGCCTTCGAAGCCGACCGTGCCGGCCTCCAGCGCGACTCTTTCGGTGTCGCTCAATTGCGGCGTGATCTTCTGATAGATCTTGAGCAGCGGCGCGGTGATTTTCTGGCGGCGGAAATCCGGCAGGTTCAGCGGCACGGTCAGCGCGGCGAACAGCGCAGCAGTTACTGCTTGCGCGAGCCAGCCGCTGCCGGCGAGCCAGCCGGCGGCGAACAGCGCGACGAAGCCGGCGATCGTCCAGGTGCGCAATCCGGTGCGCAGATAGGCGCAGACCAGCGATGCGGCCAGCACGGCGAGGATCGGATACCAGGGTGTCATGGATTGCTCCTCGTGGTACCGCTGTTGCGCAGCGGCTCGATGAAACGGCGGACGGCGCCGGTGAACGCATCATTGCGATCGCCGACGACCATGTGGGTGGCATGGGCGACGCTGACATGTTCGGCGTGCGGAACACAGGCGAGAAATTCTTCGATCGTCGCCGCGGACACGATGTCGCTGCGCGCGCCGCTGATCAGCAACGTCGGCACACGGATTTTGCGCGCGGCTTCGAGCAGATGCGCCTGTTGCTGCTCGCTGTCCGCGGCGATGCGATCGAGCATGCGCGGATCCCAGTGCCAGCGCAGGCGGCCGTCGGCGCGCGCGACGAGCAGTTGGCGCAGGCGCTCCGGGGACTTGCGCTCGGTCCGGTGCGGCAGATAGTGCGCGATTGCGTCGCCTGCTTCGTCGACCGAACCGAATCCGTCGGGATGCGCGCGCATGAACGCAAGGATGCGCTCGACGCCGGCGTTTTCCCAGCGCGGCGTGATGTCGACGAGGACCAGCGCGCGAAATGGCGCGTGCGCCGCTTGCGCAACAAGGCCGAGCAAACCGCCCATCGAGGCGCCGATCAGGATCGGCGAGTCGGGAGCCGGCGGCCGCGCGGCATGCCGTGCGAGCAGGACAAGGTCGTCGACCAGCTGCGGAAAATCGTACTGGCCATCGGCCTTCCAGTCGCTGTCGCCATGGCCACGCGCATCGGCCGTCAGGCAGTGCCAGCCTTCGCAGGCGAGCGTCTTCGCCGTGTCGTTCCAGGCATGCCGGGTTTGGCCGAAGCCGTGGGCAAATACCAAACCCTGACCGCCGGGCGAGCCGAACTGTTCGAAGGCCAGCGCGACGCCATCATCCGTGCATAACCGGCCGGCTGCCGCCGCAGGGCGGCTGGAGGTCGACTCGGCTGTTACGGTGGCTACCATACGGGTCAGTATGTTTGGGGATTTTCGAGCTGTCAATACGGTGGCGAATGGTCCAGCCTGTTGAGTTTGCGCCGATTTTGCTGCATCGCAACGTCAGAAGCCATATTCCGGGACTTCACCTTTGCCGCCCGCAGTCGTTACCATGCCGGCATGCTGCAAGCTGCCGTCGACAAATTCGAGCGAACCCGGCTCAGTGCCGCGGACTGGGAACAAGCCGCGCTCGACGTCGTGGCCGAGCAGGGCGTGGCCGCGGTAACGGTCGAATCGCTCGCGCGCCAACTCGGCGTGACCAAGGGCAGCTTCTACTGGCATTTTCCGACCCGCGAAGCGCTGCTCAAGGCCGCACTCGAGCGCTGGGAAAGCCAGGACACCGACACGGTCTTCGCCCGGGTCGAGCCGATCGCCGATCCGCGCGAACGCCTGTGCGAACTGTTCCGCCGCACCGGCCGCGAGGCAAAGTCGCACGTGATCTACTCGGCGCTGCTGCGCGCGCTCGATCATCCGCTCGTGCAGCCGGTCATGGAACGCGTGTCGCGCCGGCGCATGGATTTCCTGACCCTGGCCTACCGCCAGGTCGGCATGAACCGGGCCCAGGCCGGGCATCGCGCGCGCCTGGCTTATGCCGCCTATGTCGGCTTCCTGCAGCTCGCGCTGCAACTCGGCGTGCCACGACTCGATCACGACGAATTCGAAAACTACGTTCAGCATGTGATCGATACACTGATTCCGCAATAGCATTCGGCAAGCGGCAAACACAAAAGCGGCAGCCATGACTGCCGCGAATGATTTTTTTTCCGGTTGGAGCCGGGTCGCGCGACTCGATTTAGGAGCATCATGCCAAGCAAGCTCGAAGCACTGAACCGGTGGGTCGACGAGGTCGCCCGCCTGACGCAACCCGACGCGATTCACTGGTGCGACGGCTCCGAGGCCGAAAACGACGCTCTGATCGAGCGCATGCTCGACAGCGGCGACCTGATCGAGCTCAACCCGAAGACGCATCCGAACTGCTATCTGCACCGATCGCATCCGTCCGACGTCGCTCGCGTCGAGCATCTGACGTTCGTCTGCACGCGCGATCGCGACGACGCCGGCCCGAACAACAACTGGATGGCGCCGGACGAGGCGCACGCGAAGATCGACGCGCTGTTCGCCGGCTGCATGCGCGGACGCACGCTGTACGTGATTCCGTATTGCATGGGGCCGATCGATTCGCCGCTCGCGCGCTGCGGCGTCGAGCTGACCGACAGCGCTTATGTCGTCGCCAACATGCGCCTGATGACGCGCATGGGCAGCGCCGCGCTCGAGCGCATCGAGCGCGAGGCGACATTCGTCAAGGGCTTGCACTCGACCGGCGAACTCGACCCGGCCAAGCGCTTCATCATGCATTTCCCCGAGGAGCTGTCGATCAAGTCGATCGGTTCGGGCTACGGCGGCAACGCGCTGCTCGGCAAGAAATGCCATGCGCTGCGAATCGCTTCATGGCAGGCGCGGAGCGAAGGCTGGCTCGCCGAGCACATGCTGATCCTCGGCGTGCAAAACCCGAAAGGCGAGGTGTTCTATGTCGCCGCGGCGTTTCCGTCGGCCTGCGGCAAGACCAATCTGGCAATGCTGATTCCGCCCGAGAGCTACGCGTCCGCCGGCTGGAAGATCTGGACGATCGGCGACGACATCTGCTGGATGATGCCCGGCGCCGATGGCCGGCTCTGGGCAATCAACCCGGAGGCCGGATTCTTCGGCGTCGCTCCGGGCACGAGCGCGAAGACCAATGCGAACGCGCTGTCGATGCTGAACCACGATGCGATCTTCACCAATGTCGCGGTGACCGCGGATGACGAACCGTGGTGGGAAGGCTTGTCCGATGCGAAGCCGGCCAGGGACTGGCAGGGGCGCGCTTACTCCGCGTCGAGCGGACCGGCGGCGCACCCGAACTCGCGCTTCACCGTCTCGGCGCGCCAATGCCCAAGCTGGTCGCCGCGCATGGACGATCCGCAGGGCGTTCCGATTTCCGCAATCATCTTCGGCGGCCGGCGCGAGCATCTTGTGCCGCTCGTGTTCGAAGCGCGCGACTGGAAGCATGGCGTGCTCGTCGGCGCCGCGATGGGATCGGAGACGACCGCGGCCGCAACCGGCGCGGTCGGCGTTCTGCGCCGCGATTCGATGGCGATGAAGCCGTTCTGCGGCTACAACTTCGCCGACTATTTCGCTCACTGGCTCAGTGTCGACAAGCCCGGCATGAACCTGCCGAAGATCTTCCACGTCAACTGGTTCCGCAAGGGCGCCGACGGCAAGTTCCTGTGGCCCGGGTTTGGCGACAACATGCGCGTGCTCGAATGGATCGTCGGGCGCTGCTCGGGCGGCGAAGGTGCGATCGAGACGCCGATCGGACTGGTGCCGCAGCCCGAAGACCTGAACCTTGCCGGGCTCGAAGTCCCGGCGGCGCGCATCGAGGCGCTGTTGCACGTCGACACCGAAGGCTGGATCGCCGAATACGAAAGCATCGGCGAGTATCTGGCGTCCTACGGCCCGCGCATGCCGCGCGCGCTACGCGACGAGCACCGCCGGGTCTCGGCGCTGCTCGCCGAGGAGACGGAAGAATCGATCACGCCCGGCTCGCCTTGAGCAGTTGCAGTCCCGGGCGCCGACGGCAAAAGCTTTTTTAGCGCGGATTGCCGCGGATTATCACGGATAAGAGCGGATAAGAGCGGATAAGAATTGCTGGCCGAGGAAACGGAAGAATCGATCACCCCTGGCTCGCCGTGAGCAGCGGGAGTTCCGGGCGGGGAAGGCAAGAGCTTTTTGGCGCGGATTGCCGCGGATTATCACGGATAAGAGCGGATAAGAGCGGGATGGACGGTGAGAGCAGGATGAACGGTGAGAGCGAAACATTGTTGTGCTTTATCCGCGGCATTCCGTGGTGATCCGCGTAAATCCGCGCCAAAAAATCAGCGGTCGGAAGAGCAGGTGGCCTAACCGGCACGAGGCCGCCTGGCGCGATTTCCAGGGTGACGGTTAAACCCTTGCGCGGTTTGGGGCATCCTAGACGGCACGATGCAAAGCGCCGCTACCCTCAGCATGAATGTACCGATGGTTGACCTGACGGCGCCGCCAGACGATGCGGCACTGGTGCGGCAGTCGCTCGCCGGCGACGTCGGCGCGTTCGAGGCGTTGTATCGCGGCCATGTCGGCCGCGTGCACGGCGCGATCCTGCGCCTGGTCGGAATGGATCGCGCGCGCGCCGAAGAACTGACGCAGGATGCGTTCGTGCGAGCCTGGCAGAAGCTGTCCGGCTTCCGCCACGAGAGCGCGTTCTCGACCTGGCTGTACCGGCTCGGCGTGAATACCGCGCTGATGGATCTGCGCGGCAGGCACGAGGAAGTCGCGGCGCCCGATGACGAGCTCGAATTCGCCGCCGGCGGCGAAGTGCCGTTCTGCGCCGGCGAGCGCGGCGATCTCGAGCGCGCCGTGTCGAAGTTGCCGCCGCGGGCGCGCGCCGTGCTGGTGCTGCACGACGTCGAAGGCTGGAAGCACGAGGAAATCGCCAACGAACTCGGCATGGCCGTCGGTTCGTCGAAGGCGCAATTGCATCGCGCGCGCGGCTTGTTGCGGCGCGCTCTCACGGACAGTTGAGAAATGTCCGCGACGTTCCGGAATAGTGAGGTGAGTCATGAACAATGAATTCCTGTGGCGCAACCAGATGCGCAAGCAAGCCGAAGCGGTCGAGCCGGAGCACGACCTGTGGCCGGCGATTGCCGCACGACTGGCAACGCCGGCGGCTTCTTCGCATCGCCGCTCGCGGCGGTCGCAGATCGGCTGGTTCGCGATCGCGGCGACCCTGGTCGTCGCCGGCGGCGCCGGCCTTACCGCATGGCGCTGGCAGCACGCAGCGCGCGTGCCGGCGCCGGTCGCGGTGACCGAAGTACACGCGGACGCCGGGCAGCCAGGCGCCGCGCAGCAAGTCGCGAGCGCGCCTGCTACGGCGCCCGAACTCACGGCGCTGGACTGGGCCGTGCCGGATGATCCGACGCTCGCCGCGTCGGCGCAAAACCTCGACAACGCGAGCGCACAGTTGCAGGACGCGCTCGAACAGCGGCCCGATGCGGTGTTCCTGGTCGGCCTGCTCAATCGCACCAATTCGATGCGCCTGCGTTTGTTGCGCAAGTCGCCAAACGCGAGCTGACAACTTGAACATCTGGAGCCAACGATGAAAATCCCCGATTCCCAAGACCGCCGGGCAGGAGCCCAAGTGCCTCCGACGCCGGGCACTGCTCGGAGCGGGCGCCGCAATCAGCTTTGCTGGACATTGCTGGCTGCGGTCGCGGTCCTTCCTCCCGGCGCGTTTGCCGCCGATCCGGGTCCGCCGCAGAGCGCGACGATCGTCGCCGAAAAGTCGGCGCAGACGCTGAGCCAGGCCTGGCGCATCGACAACGATGCGATGATCGAGGTGCACAACGTGCGCGGCAATGTCGACATCAGCGCGGGCGAACCGGGCCGCGCGTCACTCGAGGGCAGCCTCGGCTCCGGCTCGAAGCTCGTCGTGGCCGGCGATACGAAGCACCTGGAGCTGCGCGTCGAGGCCGCCGACCAGGAGCACGGCTGGTTCGGCACGCACGGACCGCGTTCCGACAGTGAGCTGACGCTCAAGGTCCCGGCCGGCGCGTCGGTAAAACTCGAACTCGTCAGCGCCGACGGCAAGGTCACCGGCATCGACGGCAAGTCGCTCAACGTCGAAGTCGTCAGCGGAAAGCTGACGTTGAGCAGCGGCGCGCCGCAAGTCGACGTCGAAAGCGTCAGCGGCGACGTGAGCCTGGCCGCGACCCGCGCCGACGCGAATTCGCGCACGCACGTGCAGACGGTCAGCGGCGACATCGAAATGACCGGAGCGAGCGGGCGGGTCAAGCTCGAGACCGTGTCGGGCGGCGCGCACATGACCGGCGGAGACGTGCAGGAATTCGAGGCGGGCACGGTATCCGGCAACATCAACATGAGTGCGGCGCGGTTCGGCAAGCATGGCCGCGTGAACGTCGACACGATGAGCGGCGATGTCCGCACGGAGCTGCCGGCCGATATCTCGGCACGCATCGAGGCGGAGTCCTTCAGCGGTCACATCCGCAGCGATTTCGGCAAGGTCGAAAAACCCGAACACGGTCCCGGCAGCAACCTCGACGCGCGCGTCGGCGACGGCGACGCGCAGGTTTCGGTCAAGTCGTTTAGTGGAAATGTGGATATTTTGCGGAAACAATGAGGAGCGGGGGCGAGGGGCGAGGGACGAGAGTTAGAGACCGAGAGGGCTGCTCTCGCTCGCCCCTCGCCCCTCGTCCCCGCAATTATCCTCCGCCCTCGAACAACTCGGTCAACTCCGGCACAAACTCCGCATACCGCTGCCAGCGGCCGACCGCATGCGTGTACAAGGGCTGGCGTGCCTGCCAGACGCTGGCGGTAGAGATGACTTGCAGCGCGGCGCTGTCGTCGTTCGCGGCGACCGGCGCGTCGGTCAGATCGAGAAACCCGGCAAGGCGGTCGAATTGCGCCGCGGGGTCGGCGACCAGGTCTTCGTAAGCCAGATCGAGAATTGCCAGCGGCAGCGTCGCGCGCCAGTGCGCCATCAGGCGGTCGTGGCCGCGCGCGACCTCGGCAATCGTGGAAAAATCGTAAGTGAAACCCAGGTCCGGATGCGCAAAGTGCTGCGACCACAGCGACAGCGCGGTATCGCGCGCGCCGCGCCGGCAATGCACGATGCGCGCATTCGGAAACAGCGCCTGGATCAGGCCGAGATAGCGGAAATTCAGCGGATTCTTGTCGATATAGCAGCGCGCCGGGGCGTCGTCGCGGCGCATCTGCGTGGTGATCAACGCCGCGACCGTCTGCAGCGCCGAGGCATCGAGCAACGCATCCTGCGATTGCAGGTGCGCATGCATCGCCGCGATCCAGTTCAATTCGCCGCGATCACGCACGGCGCGATGGCGGGCCAGCCGGGTCGCGACGAGCGTCGTTCCGGAACGTGGCATCCCGACGACGAAGACCGGAACGAAATTCGCATCGAACGCAAGCGGGGGCGCCGAACGGCTGGCGATTTGCTGCTCGATCATCGCGCGCCATTCGTCTGCCTTCCAGCGCGACGCGGCGCGCGCCAGTGCGTTCGCTTCGCGCAGGACCACGCTGGCGCCGGCGGCGTCGTTCAGGTCGTCGCGCAGCTTGCCGATCGCAAAGCCGGCGCAGATGCGCGACTGGGGCGCAAGCTGCGAATCGCTCCAGGCCTTTTCGATGAGGGCGAGGTCGGCGTCCGCAGGATCATCGCAGCGCTGGCAGTAACTCAGGCGCAGCCAGGCCGAACTTTGCCCGGGATCGAGCTCGACGGCGCGGCGCAAGGCTTTGCGCGCGGCCGCGAAGTCGCCGAGGGCGAGCGCGATCTCTCCGGCCACCGCGGCAATCCGCGCATGCTCCGGCCAGTGCGCGTGCGCCGCTTCGGCGATCGCATTGGCCTGGAGGTGCGCGCCGGAATCGCGCAGGAAGTCGAGCAGCGCGAGCGCCAGGGCCGGATCGTCGCGATGATGGCGCCACAACGCCAGCGCGACTTCGGCCGCGGCGTTGATGCGGCCGTGCTCCCTGAGCATGAAGGCCAGCGACAACGAAGCCTGCCGGTGGCCGGGCCTGCGCGCGAGCGCCTGGCGAAAGTCCTGCTCGGCTTCGGCGTAGCGCTGGCTGACGCGCAGCGCATTGCCGCGCAGGTAGTGCAATTCGACCTCGTCCGGATAATGTTCGAGCGCCGAGGCCAGCACGGCCGCGGCCGGTTCGGCAAAACCGCCGCGGATCATTGCTTCGCCGAGGTGTGCCCAGAAAACGGCAGGATGCGGCGTTTCGCGCAGGCGCGCGATCAGCGCGGCCAGCGGCAACAGCGGCCCGCTGCGCGTCGCGCCCGCGGCGAACGTCGCGATCAGTTCGTCGATCAACGCGGCTTCGATTTTCGGCGTGTTCATCCGGTTCGCTCAATAGCCCGCGGGAACATAGCGGAAACGCGCCATCTGTTCGCGGTGGCGCGCCACTATGCGCTCGACCTGGGCGCGTGTCAGCACATCGCGCCACTGGTTGGCGCGGCCGGCGCGGAAAAAGTGCTTGCCCTTGATCGGCACTTCGGCGAAGCCGTCGCGCCGCTCCATGCCGCTGAGGCTCGGAAAACTGGCGTGGCGAATCGCCCGCTCGACGCGCGCGCGGTCCGCGTCCAGACCGACCAGGCGCGCGACCTTGCCGAACCACTTGGCCGGTTTTTCGAGCAGGTCTTCGTAGCGCAGCACGAGGACCCGCGGGCCTTCCTGGTCGGCCCAGCTCTTGGTATGCAGCGACCAGGAGCCGAGAAACTCGCTGACGAACAGTTCGTTGTTCTCGCTCGCCGTGTCGTCGTTGCCGAGGTAGTCGATCGCCGCATCGATGCCGATGCCGAAGTGATGCGACATGCTGATCGCGACATCGAGCGGATTGCGCACGACGACAATGGCCCCGGCCGTGACGTCCGGATTGTGCAGCGGCACGCCGTCGTGGGTTCCAGCCGCGCTGTGCGTCTTGACGAATATCGTCTTCAATGCGTTCGCGGCGATATGCGCGTGCACGCGCGGCCGCAGGGCGCACAGCTGCGCAAATTCCAGTTGTGTCACAGGCTCGCCGGCGACTTGAGCGAACAGGTCGGGCCGCGCATCCTGGTCGGCGTAACGCGGCAACTCGGCGAGCGGTACCGGCGCCGGCCGGCCGGCAATCAGGTTGGCCAGGAATGCGCGCAGCCAGGTATTGCCGGATTTCGGATACGAGGCGAGCCAGACGATATTGCCCATCGTTGCTTTTGCTTGAAGTTGCGGAAGTTCGGGACGTCTTATTTTGGACGCGGATTACGCGGATAAACACGGATAAAGGCGGATAAGAGACTTCTGTGTGGTCGAAACGGAGTGCGATCGGTGCCGCCATCCGATACGCGCGCAACCTGCACCACCAACGCAGCCCTCACTGCAGGCTGCTCTCCATACTCGATTCGCTCTATCCGCGCAAATCCGCGACGATCCGCGTCATCCGCGTCCAAAGAAAGCTCTTGTCACCCCGACGGCGGCGGCACGAATGCCGGCATGCCGAGCGCCGCGCGCAACGGATCGAGCAAAGCGCCATAGCGCGGCGCCCGCGCGGTGTCGCGCCGGATCGGTTCGCGCACCTGGGCCGCGCTCGGTGTGTGCACGTCGCGTTCGGTCTTGTGGAAGTCGACGCAGCCCTGTTCGAACGGCAAGCCGCAGAACGCCAGCAGTTCACGGATCTTCGCCTGCGGATCGGCGACCAGGTCCTCGTATACATTTTCATACACCTGGCCCGGATACAGGCTGAGCCAGTGGCGCGTGGCGCGGTCGAAGTCGCGCCAGTAGGCGGCCAGGTCGGCAAACGTGTGCGTGTACTCGTTGTTGCCGAGGTACTGGCGATAGCAGCCGAGGCAGGTCTCGAGCGGATCACGGCGGACGATGATGATTTTTGCCGCGGGCAGCATCGCCCTGATCGCGCCGACGTATTGCCAGTTGTTCGGCAGCTTGTCGGTGAAACGCAGACCCGGCTTGCGAAAATGAGCGGCGCGCTCGAGATAGCGATTGCCCAGGCGCAGCCAGTCGGCCGGCGTCAGCGCCTTGACCCAGTGTGGAAACAGCTGCTTGCGCTGCTTGGATTCCTCGGTCAGGACCTGCGGCAACTCGGTCAGCTCTCCGGGACCGGTGACCTGCGAGTGCGAGGCGAGAATCTGATCGGTCAGCGTCGATCCCGAGCGCGGCATGCTGGCAATGAAAATGACTTCGCCGCCGATCGGCTCGGACGCGCCCACGGTCGGCGGCGTCGACGCGGCCAGGATTGCATCGATGCGGCTCGACGCCTCGGCGGCATTCCACTGGCGCCGATTGCGCGAGCGGGCATGCGTCTGGGCCAGGACGGCAAGCGCTTCGGCGTATTGCTTGTGGTCATCCAGCCCCTTGGCCAGCGCGTAACCCATGGCGATCAGATCGTCATCGCCCGCGCTCGGGCGTTGCATCGCGCGGCGAATCGCCTCGATGTCGGCGTCGGCGAGCTTGCCGGTCTTGAGGTCGGCCAGGCCCCACCACGCCGTGCCGGCGTCGGGCTTCTGGGCGATGACGCGCCGGTATTCCATCGCTGCTTCCTCGAAGCGTCCGCTGGCGCGCAGCATTTCGCCGAGCATCACGCGCGCGTGCGCGTGGTCGGGTTGCAGCTCGACCGCGCGGCGCAGCGCTTCGACGGATTCTTCCGGGCGCACGCAACGCATCAGCAGCAGGCCGAGATTGAACCAGGGCGACGGCAGGTTCGGCTGCAGTTCGCAGGCGCGGCGCAACGTTTCGATCGCGGCGTCGAGGTCGGTATTCTCGCCGAGCACCGCGCCAAGCGTGTTGTGATACAGCGCGTCGTTCGGACGCAGGGCGACGGCGCGCCGCATCGTTGCGATTGCGCCGGCCTTGTCGCCGCGCAGGTTCTGGATGCCGGCGAGCAGGCGCAGGACTTCCGGATGGTCCGGATTGAGCGCCATCACGCCCATGATGTGGCGCTCGGCTTCGTCGACGCGGCCAAGTTCGAGCGCATTCGCCGTGGCGATTACGTAGCGGATCGCCTGCGGCGTCAGGCCGTCGAGGCGGGTCTTGGCGATTGCGTTCTGGTCGATCGTCATGCGGTGGTGCCGGGAATCGGAAATCCTGAAGTCGGAACGGGAGAGCCGCCAGAGGTTTCGCGACCCATGCAGATTATACGTGCGCGGTTTGCCGCGAGGTTTTTCCGGCTCCGGATTCCCGATCTTCTAGAACAGCAGGTAGGTCGAAACTATATATTTGTCGTTCGAGCGCGGCGCAAGGCCGGCATGCTGGAACATCCAGTATGGCGGAAACATCAGCAGCCGGCCGGTGCGCGGTGCGACCTTGATGTCGAGGTTGCAGAATTCGGTTTCGCCGCCATCGGCGACATCGTTCAGATACCACAGGAACACGAGATACCGGTTCGCCTTGTCATCCATCGAGTCGAAGTGCGGCTCGAACTGTTCGTCGGCGCCGACGCGATAGCGCTTGATGCGGATGTCCTCGATGCGCGGGCGGGTCGGCACGGGCAGGGTCAGGCCCAGACGCTGGTTGTAAAGGGCCAGGTGGTCGTCGATCTGCTTGAGGAAGAAGCCCTTCATGCCGGCGTCGGCCAGCGGCGAGATGTTCAACTCGGTCCAGGCGCTGGCATCGAAACCGCGTTTCTGGCCGCGGCCGTTCGGAACATGAAACTGGTTCATGCGGTTGAACGACTGCACCATCTGCGCGCAGAACTCCGGCGTGAGCGCAGCGTCGAACACCTGGATGCAGCGCTGCAGGCTCAGGCCCGCAGGTGCGGCGACGTCAGTCTGCATAGTGCCAATGCTCCAATACCGGCCTGAGCGCGGGCAGGATCGGTTCGAGGTGCTTGCGGTAGCGCCGCCAGCGGTCGACGCCCTTGCGGTTCACCGGTTCGGTCACCTGCGCATAACTCGGCGTCGCAATATATCCCTTCTGCTTGGCGTGCTCGTGGAACGTGAGCATCGGGGTCGCGTCGGCAACGCCGATGAAATCGCCGATGCGCTGCGCGGTTCCGGCGAAATCGGCGAGCAGGTCCTCGTGGCGCAGCGAAAACAGCGCCGGCTCGAGCAGCGCGACGTGATGCAGCCAGCCCTGCATCGCGTTGACGTAGCCGCGCGTCAGGCGCTCGAGCGTCGAACACAGCAGCATGAACGCCGGCGCGCCGAAGCTCTGCATGTAGTTGCTCAACACGACGTCGCACGGATGGCGCATCGCGAAGATGATGCGCGAGCGCGGGAACAGCCGGTTGACCAGCGGCAGCCGCAGCATGTTCAGCGGATTCTTGTCGACCAGGCGCTGGCCCGGTTCGAGCTTGACCGTCTTGCGCACGAGACCCCAGTACACTTTGCGCAATTCGTCGCACTGCGCCGCGTCGAGGCGGTGCAGGTCGCGCGGATAGCTCAGGCCGAATTGCTCGATGCGTTCGACCACGTTCTGCAGGAATGGCTGCTCGTCCATCGCACGCAGCCCCGGAACGGCGTCGAGCATCTGCTCGAGCATCGTCGTGCCGGAGCGCGGAAATCCCATGATGAAGATCGGCGATTCGTCCACACTTGGCGCCGGCATGTCGATCCACTGCCGCCGGCTTTCCGCGCTGATCGGATCCAGGCCCATGGTAAGCGGCTCCGCGCCCGAAGCGATGAGCTCGGGAATCATCAGCGATGCCTTCTGCATCTGCAGCGCGTGCGCCTTGTCCAGGGCCTGCATCGCGCCGTCGACGTCGCCGAGCTTGTCGCGGATGCGTGCCAGGGCGAAGAAAAATTCGCTGCCCGGCGTGCCGATTCCGACCAGCCGCTCGAGCAGGTCGCGCGCCTTCTGGTAGTCGTTCTCGCGCGCCGCCATCGCCGCGTGGGCGTTGATGATTTCGGACTGCAGGTCCGCGTCGCCGACGCTGGCCGGAGACGGCAACTGGGCCAGCAACGCCCGCGCCTCGTCGACCCGGTTCAGGCGCTCGCACAGCATCAGCAGGCGCACGGTCACGCGCGCCTTGTCGGGCGCATGCGGCAGGGCCCGCCGCAGGATCGTTTCGGCCGTGTCGACGTGGCTGAGGCGGATCATGACCGAAGCGAGCAGGAGCTGTTGCTCGAACTCGATGTTCGACCACTGCCACCATGGCGCGACCAGGTGTTCCGCGCTCGCCATGTCGGTGCATTCGCAGCAGGCATGAGCGCCGTAGATGCGCGCCGTCGTCGACGCCGGATCGAGCTCGCTCGCGCCGACAAAGCACACCCTGGCGGCGGCGTAGTCGGCCCGGTCGTAGTAGAGCAGGCCCAGGTTCTCGAGGATCTGGCTGTCGCGCGGCGCCAGTGCCTGCGCCCTGCGGTAGGCCGCTTCCGCGGGCTCGCTGCGGCCGGCCTCGCGCAGGACCGAACCGAGGTTGTTCCAGTGCAGCGCGGCGTCCGGATGCAGCCGGGTCAGTTCCTCGAAGTAGACGGCAGCATCGCCGGGTCGCCCCTGCAGCTGCACGCTCAGTCCGAGCAGGGTAAGAATGCTCTCGTCCCCGGGATGTGCGCGCAACTCGTCGCGCGCCAGTTGCTCGGCGGCAGGCAGGCGCCCCTGCTGGATCGCCGTGGAGATTTCAGAGAGGGTCGAGGCGGCAGGCTGCATAAACGAAATAGGAAAGCACAAAAGAAAAAAGCCGCGCGGTTCGCACCGCGCGGCCTTCAATGGTAGCAAACTTGCTGTTTAGAACTTCACGGTCACGCGTGCCCAGTAGAACCGGCCGATCGTATCGAACGTGTTCGCGTCAACGTTGCCGTTGAGCGTGTTGTTCTGATAGATGAGCGCCGGCGCCTTGTCGGACAGGTTGTCGATACCCACATCGACGCGCGTGTTGAGCGGCTCGAGGTTATAGCCGGCCGTGATGTTGTGGTACACGGACGCGCCGTAGTGCAGTTCGCAACCCGGAGGCGAGTTCGACTGGCAGGCCGACTGGCCGTAGTCTTCACGAGCATAGCCAACCGTATAGTTGCCGACGTACCGTGCCGTCCACGCGGCGCTGAACGGACCCATGTTCCAGTTCAACGTCATGAGGGCTTTCCAGCGCGAGAAGTTCGCGTAGGAGATGGCCGACGCGCCGGTCGAGTAGTGCCCGGCGAATTCCTGCACGATGTCACCCGAGGTGCCCGGAGCCGGATCATCCGCGAACCGATCCAGATACGTGGTCTGGAAGTTGATCGCGAAGTTGCCGAAGCCGGTTTCCGGCAGGCGATAACGAACGGCGAAGTCGACGCCCTTCGCATCGAGGCGGCCGAGGTTGCCCTTCGGCTCCTGCACGAAGTTGATCTGGCCATTCGACGGGCCGCCAACGGTACGATGAATCAGGCTGCAGGTCGGACCGCCGTTGGCCTGGTAGCACAGGGTCAACGCGTTCTGGGCCGTGATGCGGCTGATTTCGTTGTTGAGGTACACGCGCCACAGGTCGGCGCTCAGCGACAGACCCGGGATCCAGTGCGGATCGTAGACGAAGCCGTAGTCGAACGACTTGCCCTGCTCCGGACCGAGCGCGGAGCCTGCGGCGACCGAACCGGACTGCACGCCATTGATCTGGCTGGTCTGTCCTTCCAGAGCCTGGAAGCTGCCGTCGGTCGGCACGCCTACGCACGCCGCGTTCGGGGCCTTGAGGCCATAGCACGGATCGACCGCCTGGGCTGCATCGGACGTCGCACCCTGGTACAGATCGGAGATCGTCGGGGCGCGGAACACCTTCGACACCGTGCCGCGCAACAGCAGGTCTTCGATCGGACGATATTCGATCGCGGCCTTGGTGTTGTTCGTGCTGCCGAAGTTGCTGTACTTCGAGTAGCGGTCGCCGAGCGTCAGGTTCAACGCGTTGGCGAACGGAACGTCCTTCAGGATCGGGATCAGGACTTCCGCGTACGCTTCCTTGACGTTGTATCCGCCTTGAATCGGCGATACGCAACCGGTACCGATGTCGCAAACGCCCGCGGCATTCGGAACTTCAATCGCGTCAGGAATCGTCTCGCCGTACTGCTTGCGGTAGCTCACGCCACCAGCGAGCTGGACCGTGCCGGCCGGGAGGTCGAACAGGTTGCCGTTGACTTCGGCGACGACCGAACGCTCGACGTAGTTGATGTTCGTGAACGTGTTGCCCGAGGCATTGTTGAACGCCGCGATCGTGTTCGGATCGAGCACGTCGAAGAAGTTGAACGGTACGCAATCGGTCAGCGGGATCGGATTGGCTGCCGTTCCGCACTGAATCTGGCCCGCGGCATTCTTGAACGACGGGCCGCTGCCGTCGCCGAGCTTCTTGAGGTTGATGTAACCGCTGGTGTGGCTCAACTGGCTGCTGTGGCCGTAGTTGAAGTACGCATTCCACTGCCAGCTGGTGTCGCCGAACGTACCCTTGAAGCCGCCGGTGAACTGGTCGACCTGGGTGCTGAAGTTGTTGATACGGTTGCCGTTACCGACCGAACGCGTCTTCAGGCGGAACGAGCCGTCGGCGAAGTCGACGCCGAACGGGTTGTAGTAGCTCTGCGCGGAGACGACCAGCGGGCTGCCCAGCGAGTCGATCGGCTGCGGCGCAATGGCCGAGGCCGACTGCGTCTTGTTATGGAACAGCTCCATGTACGTTTCGACGCTGTCGGTCAGCTTGTAGTTGCCGACGACGAACGCATTGGTGCGTTCCTGCGGAGTCAGTTCGACGTTGCCGTTAGCCTGGAAGTTGTAGGCATCCGTACCCTTGTAGCAGCGATAGTCGCTGAGGTTCGTGCCGGCAGAGTTGAGCGCGTTCTTCGTTACGGAACTGCAGCCGAACTGGCCTTTCAGGTTGGCCGGCAGCTGGATCTGGCCGGTTGGCGTACGGCTCGAACCGGTGGCGTGCGCGGTTCCGTAGTAGTAGTAGAGAGCGTTCTTGGAGAACGGACGGTTCGCAGCCGAGACCTTGTCGAACTTGTTGTAGTCGACGCCGGCCATGATGCTGCCCTTGTCGGTCGTCTGGCCGAACACGAAGTGGTAGCCCTTGCGCTCGCCGTCGTCATGGTCGGAGATGCCGTAGTCGGCCGAGAACTCCGCACCCTGGTAGTTGCTGCGCAGGATGAAGTTCACGACGCCGCCGACCGCGTCGGAGCCGTACACCGACGAGGCACCGTCGGTCAGGACTTCGATGCGCTCGATCGCGTCGGCAGGAATGGCGTTGACGTCGCCGTACAGGTAGCGGTGGCCGTCAACCAGGATCAGGGTGCGGGCCGAACCCAGGCCGCGCAGCGAGATCGAGGAAAAGCCCGTGCCGCCGCCGTTGTTCACGCGCGGGTTGGTGACCGGACCGGTTACGGCCGGCAGATCCTGAACGAGGTCACCCAAGGTGAGCTTGCCGGACTGCTGGATGGCTGCCTTGTCGATCGTGACGACGGGGTTGGCCGTCTCGATGTCCACGCGGCGAATATTCGAACCGGTCACCACGATGGTTTCGAGGGACTGGCTCTTCTGATCGGTATTGTTATCTGCGGCGGTTTGCGCTTGGGCGGTCCCAAGCGTGCCCGCCGTTGCGGCTACGCCAAGCGACAAAGCAAGGCGGACCGCCGACGAAAGCTTATTCGCGTCGAGTCTCATTACACTCTCCAACGTCAGGTTGTACAACAGATTCGGGACAAGGATTCCTTCCTGGAATAACCAATACTGGCTCACCAAAAACCATTGGCAGCGATCGATACTAGCAACAAATGCTTAACATGGGAACCCCTGATGTGTTAACAGAACGGGCCGCGCAGGCGCGGCGTTTCAGCGGTTTTTCAAGGGGTTTTCAGGGGTTTGCGCGCATGGCGCGCGCGACTGCGGGCGTGCAATTTACAATTGTTACATTTGCACGGTCGAGCGAGGGACGAGCGGGTTTCTACAGGTCCTGATGGTACTGGACGTAGGGAACGCGAGCCTGGTTGGCGTCGACTTCGCGCGCCACCGGGTCGGTGATCGCCGGCAGGGCGCCGGAGGACCAGAGATTCTGCGTGCCGATGCTCAGCTGGCCCTGCCACGGCGTGCGCCATGACAGTCCGATATCGAGGCCGGTCCAGCGCGACGCGCCGTTGAAGTTATCGTTCGGGCCGAGCACGCGGCCGGTCACGTTGCCGCTGAAATCACCGTAATGCAGGCCAAACGTCACCGCTGCCTGATTGAGGCTCAGAAGCGGGGTGCTGCTGGGTCCGTACAACTGCAGCCGGCCCAGGCTGGCGCCGAGGTCGAGGCTGTTCGGACCGGCGAAACGCCAGTGTCCGATCGCGTTCACGCTGGAATTCTGCGCGTCGGCCCCCTCCAGACCCGGAATCAGCAAGGTCGGCAGCTGTGAATTGCCCAGCGCACTGAAAATGTCCCAGGTCGGACGCGCCGTGAACTGCACGCCGTCGTCGCGCCGGAACCAGGAAAGCCCGTAGCTCAGGTCGACGTCGATGTTGTCGAGGATCGACCAGTCGGCGCCCAGTTGCAGCGCGCCTGAATGCGCCAGGGTTGCGCGTTCACCGCAAGTGACGTCCGCCGTTCCGGGGCCGCAACTCAACGGATCCGCGCTCAGCAACGGACCCAGGACGGTACCCCGGCCGAAAGTGACGTACGCTGCCGCTTCGCGACTGAGGCCGAGCTGGAAGCCGCTGGTGAAGAAGTTCGTGACGTCGACGAATTTCCAGTCGGCCGCCGTGCCGATCTGTGGCGACTGCGGCCGCGCCGGGACCGAATTGTCCGCCATTGCCACGATTGCCAGGATGCGCCCGTCCGGCGTGCTCCACAGGGGCGTGGTCTGAAGATTGCTTAATCCGGAAACGGGGTATGCTTGCGGACGCAGGATCTGGTCGATGAGTCCCGGCTGCAGGTTTGCCGACGCTTGCCACGGGCTGCCGACAACCGGCTGCGCGGAAGCAAGCGCAGGCAGCAGCAGGGGCAGCAGGATGGCGAACAGGCGGCGCATGCAAACTCTTGGGGTCAGGGCAGCTATTAAAGATTCGTTGGGCCGCGTCAAGTTCCCGGAAAGGTGAGGGCGGAAACAGGGCACGGTATTCGGCAAGCATTCTACCTCAAATTATGGAAAACTAACACTCGGTGAGCTGGGGCGGATTTGGTCCCGTCCGGGCTGGGGAAGGCGGCCACAACCGCCGGGGTTCGACGCCAACGTCGCGCCGGACACACAGGCAGGCACGCGCTACACATGTCGTCTTTGAAAGTCATCTCGCCCACGGTCGACACAGCAGCGCACGAGGCGCCTGCCGGCAACCGCGCGCCCGATGATTTTCCCGTCGAGGGCCTTGCCGAACTGCTGCGCGCGTCGACCAAGCGCAGCACTGAAGCCGCCTCGTGCGCATTCCTGCGCAACTGGGTCGGCGCCGCACAAGCCGATTTCTTCTGGCTCCCGCTCGATGCCGAAGCGCTGTCGTCGGCGCCCGCGCCGTCGCTGATCGGCCTGGCCCAGTCGGCGGCCTCGCGCGGCGAACTCGTCACCGAACCGGATGCCCCGGATGACACGCACCCGGTCTGGGTCGGCGTGGCCGTTCCGTTGCGCTGCGACAATAAGGTCGTCGCCGTGCTCGCGTGCAGGCTTGCCGCCGAGCGCTGGGTCCAGCCGCGCTGCCGCCAGCAATTCGACAAGGCCGCCTTCCTGGTCGAAACGCACTTGTGCAGCCTGCACGTCATCGAGGACCTGCGCGGTTCGGTCAGGCGCCTGGAGCAGGCCGAACGCTTGCAGCGAGCGCTGTTCGCGATCGCCGACCAGGCCAGCGCCGATCGCGAAATGCCGGAGGTGTTCCGCGCGCTGCACAACATCGTCGCCAGCCTGATGTACGCGGAAAACTTCTATATCGCGCTGTATGACGCAGCGCGCGACAGCCTGCGCTTTGCCTATTACATCGACATCGCCGACACCGACCCGCCGCCGCAGGACCACGACTTCCCGATGGAGGCGCGCCGCGACAGCCTGACCTGGCATCTGGTCAAGGGCGGTCGCGCCCTGATGGGTTCCCTGCCGCAGCTGGCCGAACAGATCGGCACGCCGATCGCCGATTTCGGTCCCGATTGCGTCGACTGGCTCGGCGTGCCGCTGCTGCGCGGCACCCAGGTCGTCGGCGGTATCGTTGTGCAAAGTTATACCGAGGACGCGCGCTTCGACGACGAGGATCGCACGCTGCTGACCTACGTCGCGCAGCATATCCAGACCGCGCTGGAACGGCGCCTGGCGCACGAGGAACTCGAGCGGCGCGTGGCCGAGCGCACCGACGCGCTGCGCGACGCCAATCGCGTGCTGCAGCAGCAGGTGCTCGAACGCCAGCGCGGCGAGCGCCTGCAGGCCGCGCTGTTCCGCATCGCCGAGCTCGCGAACACGACCGACAGCATCGAGGAATTCTACGCCGCCGTGCACCGCGTCGTCGGCGGCCTGCTGTACGCGCGCAATTTCTACATCGCGCTGCTGTCGGAAGACCAGGAACACCTGATGTTCCCGTATTCGGTCGACGAGCGCGACCAGAACCGGCACCCGCGCAAGATCGGCCACGGCCTGACCGAGTATGTGCTGCGCACCGGCAGCGCGCTGCTCGCGGACCGCCCCGGCCTCGAACGGCTGTATGCCAGCGGCGAAGCGCATCCGATCGGCGCGCGTTCGCGCAGCTGGCTCGGCGTGCCGCTGATTTGCGACGACCGCCCGGTCGGCGTGCTCGCCGTGCAGAGCCACAGCGACGAGCACCGCTACACGCCGCGCGACCAGGAGCTGCTGACGTTCGTCTCGTACCACATCGCCAACGCGCTCGAACGCAAGCGCAGCGCCGAATCGCTCAAGCAGGCGTACGCCAAGCTCGAACATCGCGTCGTCGAGCGCACCGGCGAACTGGCCGCGGTCAATCGCGACCTGCGCGAACAGATCATGGTGCGCGAAAGAGTCGAGCGCCAGCTCAAGTACGAGAACCTGCACGACGCCCTGACGCGCCTGCCGAACCGTAATTTCCTGCTCGAGCGCCTTGGCCAGGCGCTCGCCGCGTTCGCGCGCGATCCGCGCCAGCGCTTCGCCGTGCTGTTCCTCGACCTGGACCGCTTCAAGGTCATCAACGACTCGGTCGGGCACCTGGTCGGCGACGAACTGCTGAACGAGGTCGGTGCGCGCATCGCGGCCGCGATCGAACCGCGCGACCTGGTCGCGCGCCTCGGCGGCGATGAATTCGCGATCGTGCTGCACAACGTCGAAGATGCGGCCGATGCCAGCACGTTCGCCCAGCGCATCATCGATACGCTCAATGCGCCGATCCGCCTCGGCGGCAAGGAACTGTTCACCTCTGCCTCGATCGGCATCGCGCTGGCCGCGTCGCATTACCGCAAGGCCGAGGAACTGCTGCGCGATGCCGACGTGGCGATGTACCGCGCCAAGAACGAAGGCCGCCATCGCTTCGCGGTGTTCGACGAACGCCTGCATCTGGAAGCGATGCGCCTGCTCGATCTGGAAGGCGACTTGCGCCGCGCAATCGCCCGCAGCGAGTTCGTGCCGTTCTTCCAGCCGATCCTGCGCCTGTCCGACCGCCGCATCGTCGGCTACGAAGCGCTGCTGCGCTGGCGCCATCCGCAACGCGGCCTGCTCGAGCCGGCCGATTTCCTCAGTGTCGCCGAGGACACCGGCGCGGCCGAGCAGATCGACTGGAAGATCTTCGAGCGCGTGTTCGAAGTCACGCCGGCGCTGCTGACGACCGGCGCCGAATACATCAGCATCAACCTTTCCGGGCGGCACTTTCGCTCCGAGTCGCTCGGCGCCGAATTCCTCGCGCTGCTGCGCCAGCACTACGTCGCGCCGGCCAGCATCCGCATCGAAGTCACCGAGCGCACGCTGATCGAGAATCCGCCGGCCGTCAAGCGCATGCTCGAAGCGCTGCGCCGCGACGGCCTGCGTCTGCTGCTCGACGATTTCGGCACCGGCTACTCGTCATTGAGCTACCTGCATCAGTATCCGCTGCATGCGCTCAAGATCGACCGCTCGTTCGTCGCCGAACTGAGCTCGCTCGAAACCAAGGGCAGCGTCGCCGTCGTGCGCGCGATCCAGGCGCTGGC
>DATIEJ010000054.1:0-7663 GCA_035455825.1 Rhodanobacteraceae bacterium
ATGGACGGCGACCACGACATCGATGTCTGCTACGACGTCACCGAAGCCACGCTGCGCTCGCTGTTCGGCTCGCTGTACGAGCAGAACGTCCTGCTCGAAGGCACGATCCTGAAGGCCAGCATGGTCATCTCCGGCAAGGGCTGCGCGGAGCAGGCCGGCGCCGAAGAGGTCGCCGAAATGACCGTGCGTTGCCTGAAATCGACCGTGCCGGCGTCGCTTCCGGGAATCGTGTTCCTGTCCGGCGGCCAGAGCGACGAGCAGGCCACCGCGCATCTGAACGCGATGAACCAGATCGGCCCGCATCCGTGGCCGTTGTCCTTCAGCTATGGCCGCGCGATGCAGACGGCGGCGCTGAAGCTGTGGGCCAAGGACATGGACAAGAACTTCGCCGAAGCGCAGAAGATCGTGTCGCTGCGTGCCAAGGAAAACGGCCTGGCCGCGCTCGGCCAGTGGCAGAAAGCCGCTTGAGAAATCGTTGAACCTCGATTGCGAAACGGGCGCTGCGGCGCCCGTTTTCGTCAGGGCCACATGGAAAAACAGCGGATCCGAATGCCGAGGAAGGCTCAAAAAGATTGAACCACGGCCTCTCTCAGCCAGCTTTGGCGTTCGAGGCACTCGGGCTCCCGTCCGTCGAAGAACACGAAGGAAAAGCCACGAAGGGAGAGCTGAATGAAGCAAGCGGCCGGATTGAAGTGAAATTACTCTTGCTCACTTCGTGTTCTTCGCGGCTCTTCTTCGTGTTCTTCGTGCAGACGTCTTTTCTCTTGGCATGAAAAAAACGGGCCGCTCAGCGCGGCCCGTTTTTTCGTCACCATGGTGCGGGCGATCAGTGCTTCCTGACCTGTACGGTCTTCGTCGCCGAAGCGCTCTTGTTGTTCGTGTCGGTCACCTTCTCGGTCACCGAGTAACTGCCCGGCTTGGAATAGGTGTGGGTCGGATTCGTCGCCGTCGAGGTGCCACCGTCGCCGAACGTCCAGGCATGCGTACAGGTTGCCGTATCGCAGGTCGAGCCGTCGATGAAAGTCGCCTTCAGCGCGCTGGTCGTGAAGCTGAAGCTTGCCGTCGGACCGCCTCCGCCGCCGCCGCCGCCGCCGGTGACGATCGGATGGGTGAGATCACAGCGGTTCGTGTCGTTCGACCACGTGCTCTGCATCGCAAACGTTCCGGTCGCCATCGCGACGTTCGCGCTTGCGCCTTGCCCGGACGAGATCCACGCGCACTCGTCGGCATTTTCCTGCCCGCTCGTGGCGAGCCAGCCGCCGGGCGGATTCTGGTCGGTGATCGTCTCGGAGTACTCGTGGCCGTTGACGATCGAGAAGCCGTCGAGCGTGCCGGCGCTGCCCGAGTTGACGAAGTTCTGGCCACAGCTCGCGCCGAGGTCGAGCACGTACGGCATGTTCGTCAGCGCGATGTCGCCGTACGACGAGGCGACGCCGAGGTCACCGTTCCAGTCGTGCCACGCGCAGAACGTGCCTTGCGGCGTGTTGAAACCGTCCGGATGCGTGCCCGGCGGCGACAGGATCACGTACTGGGCGTAGCGGTTCGACGCGGCAGTCGTATTGCCGAACAATCCCGCGGCCTTGACCGCCTCCTGGCCAAGCTGGACGTAGGTTGCGTTCGACGGCGAGGCGACCGAGTTGTCGTAGATGATGCCCGCAAACGTGCCGCCTGGGCTGGGCGGGTAGGGGATGAGCGAGGCGCCGGCCGGGCAGCTCGTGGCGCCGGCCGATACTGCGCCGTCGCAGTACTGCGTCATCACGCCGGACCACAGCTCGCCGTTGGTGCCGATGCCCTTGAACAGGCGTTGCAGGTACGGAATCGCACCGGCGGTGTCGTTGGAGAAAGTCCAGTTGCCGTTCGCGTCGGTGCCCTTGGTTCCCCATTGGCTGCCGTAGACGACGAGGTAGACCTTCGGTGCGCCGCTGGTCACGCCGATGCCGTCGACACCGCCGCCGTAGATCAGCGTCTTCGATCCGGCGGGCGCGCCCGGAGATGCGTTGTGGCTGGCATACTCCTTCATGTGCTCCCACGCTTCACGCGTGGGCACCGCGCCGTGGCGATACGAGTGCCCGTAGGCCGGCGAGTAGGGATTGTCGGTGCTGTCATTGGCGAAGGCGCCGGCGGATGCCAGGCAGCCGATGCCGAGCGCGATGGCGGACGCAACGCGGGTAGAAACCGTGCGAGGCGTGATGATCTGCTTCGATGTGATCACGGGACTGTCTCCTTCAGTTCGCGATGGTTGAGTCGGAGCGCGGAAGATCGGACTGCAGCTTCCGGCAATCGTCATCGTCGCAGGGAGGCGGGCTCAGCCACGAGTCCGCCGGGCAACGCGATTTAGCATCCCCGCACGAAGAGCGCGGCAAACTAGCACCGCCAGCGCAAAGGTTGCGTGAACGCGGCCCTGAACGGATTCGCGTCAGCGCCGCTCAGGGGACGACATGCGAGTTGCCGAGATCCTTCCAGCTGTAGCGCTCGATCTGCACCCACTGGCCGTTCTTCTGTTCCGGCACCTTGTGCACCTTGACCTGGTCGACGGTCATCTTGCCGTCCTTCTCGCTGATCCAGAAATCGACGTCGTAGATCTGGTCCTTCGTGCCGGCCGCGCGGAAGTCGGTGCAGGCGAAGAAGTGGCCGTTTTCGTCCAGCTGGCGGATCGGCTGATGCGTGTCGATGAACTGCAGGCTGAGGTCCCTGCCGGTCTTGTCGTCCTTGAGCTTGAACACGCCGCCGTCCTTCAGCGAAGCCTGCAACGCGTTCTGCTCGACCGCCGACATGACTTCCCAGCTGCGCTTCTGCGCGACGTGGCCCGGGTGCTCGGATGCCGGAATCCACCACCACGGAATCGGCTGCCGCGCCGTCGTGACCCACTTGCCTTCCTGCTGCTGCGGCGCCTGGTAGATGCGCGTTTCCTGGATCTGCAGCTGGCCGTTCGCCGGCACGACCCAGAAATCGACGAGGTACTTCTTCTGCGCATCCTTGGCGTCGTGGAACTTCACGTCCGGGAAGAAACCGTAGCCGTCGATCGTGCGCGTGAAGTCGATGCCATCGAACGCAAGCTGGAGTTTCTCGCCGTTCGTCGCGTCCTCGAGCGGGTAGACGCCGGCGTTCGCCTTGAGCTTCTCCTCGACATGCGATTTGACGACCGCTTCGGCGTCGTTGCTGTCGAAATACTGCATCGCCGTTTCGGTCGATTCGACGTTGCTCGCCGCGATGAACGTGCGCGCTCGCTCGAGGTTGCCCTGCGCGTCTTTGAGGAACTCGGCCTTCGCGGCTTCGTTCTTGAAGCAGTACAGTTTGCCGTCCTTGTCCTTCCATGTGACCGAGCAGTCGGTCATGACATGGCGGCCAGTCGCGAGGCCTTCGGCGCATTGACCGCCGAACTGTGCCTGCGACAGCGGAATCGCGGTTTCCGCCGCGACGGCGGCCGCCGTCGCGAGAACCAGCAAGGCCAGAAGGCAGGTCACGCGCGCTGCCGGCGTCCTCGGCGCGAAGGAATGGGTGGCGTCGCACGCGTTCATCGGCGGCTCCTCACGGGAGAGATTGCTGCCGGCCATCATACTCCGCCAGCACCTGGCGCAAAGACAAACGACGACCGCAGGGTTCCTGTCGGCGCGGCGGCCTCAGCCATGCCGCGCCAGTCCCGCGGTCGGCTTACCGAACGCGTAGCCGGCGTCGGCTGTCCCAAGGCTCAGAGAACGTGCAGCAGCCACCCGCGCGGATCGTGCGCGAGCGCGACACCGATGATGGACGCGTAAACGAGCAGCGCCGCGAAGTAACAGATCGCGCGCACCTGGCGCGTGCGTCCGCGCCGCAAAGCGAACACGCCGAGAACGATATAGACGACGAGCAGGAGCACCTTGACCGTCAGCCACGCCTGCACGAACGGATACTGGTGCAGGATCGTGATCAGCATCAGCGCGGCCGTCAGCAAGGTCGTGTCGATCGCGTACGACAGGTAGCGCAGCGCCGCGTGATTCGTGACGCGCGAATCGGCGAGCATCATGGCTCCGCGCAATGCGAACAGGCTGCCGGACAGGATCACGCACAGAACGTGCACGAATTTGATCTGCGGATAAAACTCGATCACTGTCTCAATTCCGTCCTGGAGCGCAACAGAGTACAAGATTCACCACGAAGACACGAAGACACGAAGATCACGAAGGAAAACCGCATTCAATTGCTCTTCTTCGTGAGCTTCGTGCCTTCGTGGTGAATCTTTGCTCTTGGGTTCTGCTCTCAGCCCGGCTTGCCGTCGACGCGCGGCGTGACGTAGATCCAGAGCGAGCGCAGCACCCACGGCGCGAATGCGATCAGCCAGCCGGCGGCGGCGGCGACGAGCCACGGCGTGGGATTTGCCGCGGTCTCGGTGAGGATTCGCGTCAGCGCGACGACCTGCAGTAGCGCAAACGTCAGCCACGGGATCGCACCCATCGCCAATGGCCGGCCCGAGTGTCCCTGCGTCACGCGCGTGACCATCGCCACGAGCATCGAGCCGAAGAAACCGATCGTCAGCGCGTGCACCGGTGCGCGGCCGAGAATGAAATCGCCGGTCAGGCGGAACATCAGGCTCTGTACCGCGAACAGTACGAAGGCGATCGGCAGCCAGGCGAAGGCCAGGTACAGCGCTGCGAGCAAGCCCGGCTTCATGCACTTCCACGGTTGCCAGGCGATCCAGTGAGCGAGAAAGAAGACCGAAAGCGGCAGGTCGGCGAGCCAGAGCAGATCGAAGCGGTGCGTCAGTTCGGCGGCCAGATGCGCGAGCACGAGCAGCCACAGCACAGGCAGACTCCATGCCGGCTTGAACGGATGATAGTTCGGGCCGGTCGCGCCGGCGCTGAAGAACGGAATCATCCGGTGGCATACCGTGAAGTACACCGGCAGGAGCAAGCCGAACGTGCCGACCTTGATCGCGATGTATGCCAGTACCCATGGGGCACCGAGCGCGAAGGCGAAGAACGCACCAAGCCCGCACAGGCCGAGCGTCAGCGCGATGCAGCACGACAGCGCGTGACGGTCACGCGCGCGATTGCGCCACAGAATCGGACCGAGTGCGACCAGCGCCGCAAGCCAGCCGGCCAGCATCAATGCCAGCCCGGCCAGAAGCAGTGGCCGGTGATCGAGCAGTCCGGCATGAGCGAGCAGATAGCCGCCGAACACGCCGGCGAATACCGGAACATACGCGCGCCGCGAGAGCGCCGTCTGGCCGGTCCAGCGTGGAAAAACGGTCAGCAGGAAACCGAAGATGAACATCGGCAGCATCCCGTATTGCGTCAGCACGGCATGCGCCCAGCCGGCCGGCACGGGCGCGGCGGGAAAGGCGTGGCCGGTGTAGCCGGCGACGAGCAGGCAGGTCCACCACAGCATCGAGGCCAGCACGGCGGTTGCCCCGGCGAAGAACATCAGCCGATGCGGCGCGCCGGCCAGCAGCTTGGGCAACTCCGCCAACGAGGGCAGGCGGTTCGGCGCTGGGCGCGCGACAGCACGCGGGGCGGTAGCACCTGTCGACTCGACGACGACGGCAACGTCCGCCAGCGACCGGCGCCCGCGCGTGATGAACCCTGATTCGGCAGGCCTATCCATAACTTTCCGCACTGCGTCCCTTGACCAGTGGCGCCTTGCGCGGCGCGATCCACAGCCGCGCGACGAACCACGTGATCAGCAGCGAGCCGATCGCGAAGATCGTATCGCCCGGCACGCGCAGCCAGACCAGCAGATGGATGATCGGCTGGCTCATGAACTCGGCCGAGCGCGCGAACCAGTAGCCGTGATTCAGCACGGCATCGAGCTGCAGCACGCCGAGCGGCAGCAGGGTCAGCAACGCCATCAGCGACAGGCCGATGTTCAGCGCCCAGAACGCGCTGCGCAGGCGGCCTTCGTCCCAGACCACATCGGGCTTGAGTCCGCGCAGGCAGAACAGCATCAGGCCGAGACCCAGCATGCCGTAAACGCCGAACAATGCGGTGTGGCCGTGCAGCGGAGTGAGATTCAGGCCCTGCATGTAGTACAGCGCGAGCGGCGTGTTGATCAGGAAGCCGAATACGCCAGCGCCGACGAGGTTCCAGAACGACACGGCGAGGAAGAACTGGATCGGCCAGCGGTAACGCGCCATCCACGGCGTCGCGCTCGTATGCGACCAGGTTTCCCACGCTTCCATGCCGACCAGCGCGAGCGGGACGACTTCGAGCGCCGAAAACGATGCGCCGAGCGCAATCACTGCCGTCGTCGTGCCGGTGAAGTACAGGTGATGGAACGTGCCGAGAACGCCGCCGGCCATGAACACGAACGTTGCGAACAGCACGTTGATCGTCGCCGTGCGTGCGCGCACCAGGCCGAGCTTGACGAACAGGAACGAGATCACGGCGACCGCGAACACTTCAAAGAAGCCTTCGACCCACAGGTGCACGACCCACCAGCGCCAGTACTCGACCATCGACAGCGAGGTGCGCTCGCCCCACATCAGGCCGGCGCCGTAGAACAGCGCGATCGCGACCGTCGACAGGAACAGCAGGCCGACGATCGAGGCCAAGTCATCCTTGCGCCGCAATGCGGGCCACAACGCGCGGCCGACGAGCAGCAACCACAGCAGCAGCCCGACAAACAGGAACAGCTGCCAGAAGCGGCCGAGGTCGACGTATTCCCAGCCTTGATGGCCGAACCAGAAGTTGTACTTGAGTCCGAGCTTCTGCATGACCGCCGCCCATTGTCCGGCGAACGCGCCGACGACGATGATCAGCAGGCAGACGAACAGGAAGTTCACGCCAAGGCGCTGGAATTTCGGCTCGTGTCCGGAAACGGCCGGACCGATGTACAGGCCAGTCGCAAGCCACGCGGTCGCGATCCAGAGCACGGCCAGCTCGGTATGCCACGAGCGCGTCAGCGAATACGGAATGATCTGCGAGATGTCGAAGCCGTAGAAATGCTGGCCTTCGACCTGATAGTGCGCGGTGATCGCGCCGAGCAGGATCTGCGTCAACAGCAGCGCGAGCACGACCCAGAAATATTTCGCCGTCGCGTGCATCGACGGCGTGACGACGATGCTGCGCAACGGATCTTCGGCCGGTGGGGCCAGATGCAGTTCCTTGCGTTGCCAGCCGGCGTAGTGCCAGCCGAGCAGGCCGATGCCGGCGATCATGAAGACGATGCTGAACACCGACCACAGGAACGTGCTCGGCGGCGGCGTGTTGCCCACGAGCGGTTCGTATGGCCAGTTGTTCGTGTAGCTGACTTTCGCGCCGGGACGCTCGGTCACCGCGGCCCACGACGTCCAGAAGAAGAAACGCGCCATCGCCTCGCGGTGCTCGGGCGTGTCGACGGCGTTGTTGCGCATCGCGTAGGTTTCGCGCAGTGACTGCGTGGCCGCGTCGTCGCCGAACACGCTGGTGTAGTGCGCGGCGACCGTCGCGATCGCGGCGGCCCGGTCGGCCGATACGCTCAGCGTTTTCGTCGCGCCGTCGAACGTGTTCCTGCGCAGTTCGATGCGCAGCCGGACCTTCAGTGCTTCCTGCTTCGTTTCATCGAGTTGCGCGAATGCGACCTGATGTTCACGCTGCGCCCACAGGTCGAGCAACGCGGTCGACTCGCGGTGCAGCCAGTCCGCGCTCCAGTCCGGCGCCACGAGCGCGCCGTGGCCCCAGATCGTGCCCATCTGCTGGCCGCCGATCGA
>DATIEJ010000055.1:0-2443 GCA_035455825.1 Rhodanobacteraceae bacterium
ATTGAGCTGGCGTTCGTAGGCGCCGATGTCCGGGCCAGCCACTGAACGGAGAAATCCAACACCTCGAGCGTCGGTATCCAGCGCGTCGGGATTCGAGCCGCTGTTGCTTGCGGGACTACCCGCCAGCAGGCAAATCGCTGCGGTTGGCAATCAGCGTCGCGCTCGACAACGACACTATCGATCTGAGCGGACTGCTGCGGACTATTCCCTGGTGCCCAGGAGAGGACTCGAACCTCCACGGTTTTACCCGCTAGTACCTGAAACTAGTGCGTCTACCAATTCCGCCACCTGGGCAGGCGTGGGAATCTGCGCGAGTGCGCAGGGCCGCGAACGATAACCGTGGCGCGCCGGACTGTCAACGCCGAACTTGCATTCAGGGGCCCGCTCAGCGACCCTGCACGCATGTATTACAAGGAAAAGCAGTGAACAAACCCCGTAAACCGGCCGCAGGACGCGGCAAGCCGAAATCCAAGTTGCCGGGCTGGCTGCCCGAAGTTGCGCAGACGCAGTCCCGCGGGGCGAAAGGTGCGGCGAAAGCCGGGCCGGAACGTGGTGCGCGCGGCTCCCGTGGCAACGCGCCCGCGGCGAACGCCGGTAAAGCGTACACGCCGGTCGGCAAGCCCGCCCGGCGCGATCGGCCGCAGGCCAATCCGCAGGATGAACGCGAGAAACAGCGTTACGAATTTCCGATCGCCAGCCGCGAAAAGATCCTCGAGCATCTCGGCGAGCGCGCGCAGCTGCTGACCGCCGAAACACTGGCGCAGGAGCTGAACCTGACTTCGCCGCGCGACTTCGAGGCGCTGACCAAGCGCCTCGCGGCGATGCTGCGCGACGGTCAGTTGCTGCAGAACCGCCGCGGCGGCTATGGCGTGACGCAGAAGCTCGACTTGATTCCCGGCGCGATCATCGCCAACGCCGAGGGCTTCGGTTTCCTGCGGCCTGATGGCGGCGGCGATGATGTATACATTTCCCCGGCCGAGATGCGCAAGGTCCTGCACGGCGATCGCGTGCTGCTCAGCATCGTCGGCGTCGACAAGCGCGGGCGCAAGCAGGGAGCGATCGTCGAGGTGCTCGAACGGCGTGCCTCGCGCCTGGTCGGCCGCGTCGTCATCGAAAATGGCGTGGTCCTCGTTGCGCCGGACGATCGCCGCCTGCATCAGCAGATCCTGATCCCGCCGGGCAAGGACAAGGGCGCGCATTCCGGCCAGATCGTCGTTGCCGAAATCACGCAGCCGCCGACCGCGCAGCGCGGTCCGATCGGCGAGGTGATCAGCGTGCTCGGCGAGCGCCTGACACCTTCACTGATCGTCGAGATGGCGATCGCGAGTTACGGGCTGCCGCGCGAGTGGGCGCCCGAAGTACTGGCCGAAGCGGCGCAGGTCGAGGCGCAGGTGACGCAGGACGAGGCGGCGGGGCGCGTGGATCTGCGCAAGTTGCCGCTGGTCACGATCGACGGCGAGGACGCACGCGATTTCGACGATGCGGTTTATGCCGAGCCGTCCGCGAATGGTTTCCGCCTGATCGTCGCGATCGCCGATGTCTCGCACTACGTGCAGCCCGGCAGCGCGCTCGACGACGAGGCGCAGAAGCGCTCGACCTCGGTGTACTTCCCCGGCTTTGTCGTGCCGATGCTGCCGGAGACGCTGTCGAACGGCATTTGTTCGCTGAATCCGAAAGTCGAACGCCTGTGCATGGTCTGTGACATGCAGGTCGGCCACGACGGCGATGTTTCGAGTTCGAAGTTCTATCCGGCAATCATGCGCTCGCATGCGCGCCTGACCTATACGCGCGTCTGGCAGGCGCTCGGCGAGAAGAACGCCGACGCGCGCGCCGAGCTTTCCGACGTCATGCCGCAGCTGGAGCGATTGCACCAGCTCTATCACATCCTGGCCAAGGCCCGGCAGCGCCGCGGTGCCATCGATTTCGACAGCCGCGAAGTGAAGTTTCGCCTGGCCCCGTCCGGCGACGTCGTGCAACTCGGCGCCGAGCCGCGCAACGATGCGCACAAACTGATCGAGGAATGCATGATTGCCGCGAATGTCCAGGCGGCAAGGTTCCTCGATCAGCGCCAGGTGCCGGCGCTGTACCGCGACCACGCGCCGCCGCCGGCGTCGAAGTACGAGGATCTGCTCGAATTCCTGCGCGAGTTCGGCCTGAAACTGCCGCCGGCCGGCGAGGTCACGCCGCACGATTTTTCCACATTGCTGAAGAAGGTGCGCAAGCGCGTCGACTCGCATCTGATCGAATCGGTGCTGCTGCGCTCGCAGTCGCTGGCCGTGTACAGCCCGAAGAATTCCGGGCACTTCGGCCTGGCACTGGACGCTTACGCGCATTTCACGTCGCCGATCCGCCGCTATCCCGACTTGCTCGTGCATCGCGCGATCCGTTTCGCGCTGAGCCGGGGCAAGCTCGCGGACTACACCTACAGCCCGAGCGACATGGC
>DATIEJ010000056.1:0-8115 GCA_035455825.1 Rhodanobacteraceae bacterium
CCGCCATGGATGGCGGAAATGCCGAAAACGCAGGAGCATTTTTCGGCCGGCGCTTCGCGCCACCTTCTCCCGAGGGGAGAAGGGTATCAAGAGCCGGGCCGATTCTCGTTGAGCCCCTCTCCCATCGGGAGAGGGGTTGGGTGAGGGTCCGGGATCGTGCGGTGTCAACCAACTGTCGACCGCGATTCCTCGCGGCGGGCCGTCGGCTCGTCATCACGTCAATCATGACTTTCGGGATTGTGAACGACAGCCCGAATCCCACACTATGCCGCGCTGCCCCGACTCACAGGCCAACGCGGCCAACAAGGAAACCCATGCGCAAGACTTCGATCGCCTTTGCTTTGACCACATGCTTCGCGCTCGCCGCCCCGGCCTTCGCCGACGACGAGCCGGCCAAGAAGGAAACCCGGACCGAGACGAAAACCGAGACGTCCAAGCCCGAAAAGCTTGCGCCCAAGCACGTCGAAACCGAAGGCAGCGTCACTGTCGAAGGCAAGAAGATCGACTACAAGGCCGTCGCCGGCACGATCATCCTCGATGACAAGAAGGGCGACGGCACGGCCAGCATCTTCTACGCGGCCTACTTCAAGAAGCTTGCCGAACCGACCCAGCGCCCGATCATGTTCATCTACAACGGCGGCCCCGGTTCGGCCACCGTCTGGCTGCACATGGGTGCGTTCGGTCCCAAGCGTGTCGTGACGGCGGACGATCAGCACACGGCGCCGGCGCCTTACGGACTGGTCAACAACGATTTCAGCCTGCTCGACGTCAGCGACCTGGTCTTCATCGACGCGCCGGGCGCCGGCTTCAGCACGTTCGCCGACAAGGAGAAGGGGCCGAAGGAATATTTCGGCGTCGATCCGGATGCGAACGCGTTCGCCCAGTTCATCGGCAAGTTCATGTCGCAGTACGGCCGCTGGAATTCGCCGAAGTACCTGTTCGGCGAAAGCTACGGCACGACGCGCTCGGCCGTGCTCGCGAACCTGCTGCAGAGCGAAAAGGCGATCGACCTCAACGGCGTGATCCTGCTCTCCCAGGTGCTGAACATGGCGATGCTGATCGACTTTCCGGAAATCAATCCCGGCGTCGATCTTTCCTACCAGCTCGTGCTGCCGACCTACGCGGCGACGGCCTGGTATCACAAGAAATTGCAGAACCAGCCGGCCGACCTGAAGTCGTTCCTGGCCGAAGTCGAGCAGTTCGCGATGGGCGAGTACGCCGTGGCGCTCGCGGCCGGCAACGCGCTGGATCCGGCGCGCAAGCATGCGATCGCGGAAAAATTGCACAACTATACCGGCCTGCCGGTCGAGTATATCGAGCGCGCGAACCTGCGCGTCAATGGCGGCGAGTTCGAGCACACGCTGCAGATCGACCGCGGGCTGACGACCGGGCGACTGGATTCGCGTTTCTCCGGCCCGACCATGGACGCGCTGAACCAGGGCGCCGCCTACGATCCGCAGTCGGCGGCGATCTCGTCGGCGTACGTGTCGGCGTTCAACGACTACGTCCGCAAGCAGCTGAAGTTCGGCGAGGACCAGACCTACCAGTTGTTCGCCGAGGGCACGTTCCCGGGCTGGAAGTTCGAGCACAAGCAGCCCGGCGCGCCGTTCGCGATTCCCGGCTTCCCGAACGTGATCCCGGATCTGTCGGCGGCGATGAAGTACAACCCGCGCATGCACGTCATGCTGAACTCCGGATACTACGATCTGGCCACGCCGTTCTATACCGCGGACTACGAGATGCGCCACCTGTCGATTCCGGACAGCCTGATCAAGAACATCGAGACGCACTACTACGAATCGGGCCACATGGTGTACGCGCACCTGGACTCGCTCAAGCAGCTGCACGACAACGTCGCTGCGTTCATCGACAAGACCGACAACGTCGGCAGCGCGAAGTAGAAAAAGGTTCGCGCAGCTTCAATAGCCCTCCCCTTCAAGGGGAGGGTTGGTGGGGATGGTGCTGGCTGATGCGCTGAACCGCTGCTCAGGGCCGTCCAAGCGATAACGGCCCCGGGTCGCGAGTGGGGTTTCAGAACCACTTCTTCCACTTGAACCATGCCAGCGGCAGCAGCATGCTCAGGACGATCATCGTCAGGGCGAACACGTAGCCGTACGGCCAGTCGTATTCGTGGATCGTCTTGAAGTTCATGCCCCAGATGCCGGCCAGGATCATCGGCGGGATCGTGACGACCGAAACGATCGTAAGCACCCTCATGATGTCGTTCTGGTCGTTGTTGATGAAGCCGAGCGCCGCATCGAGCAGGAACTGCATCTTGTCGTCGAGTTGCTGATCGAATTCACCGAGCGCTTTCAGGTCGCTCAACGCCACCTGCAGGCGCGTGAGCTGCTGCCGGCTGATCCATTTCGGCGCGGTATCGCACAGGTGGCTCAAGCCGCGCTGGACGCCGAGCAGCGCCGACCGGATCTGCGTGACGTGCCGCTGGATGCGGCCGATCTCGAACAGAACGCCGCGCAGCATGCCGGAGTGGCCGACCCGGTCGGAAAACGTTTCGTGCGACAGTTGCGACAACTCGCCGGACAATTCCTGCATGTGATCGGCGGCCGTGCCTGCGACCGCTTCGAACAAGCCGACGAAGGCGTCCACGCTGGTGCCCGGCCGGGTTTCCCCTGCAGTTTTCGCGAGGCGATCGAACGCCGGGGATTCTGCATAGCGCAGCGTGACCAGCAGCGCGGGCGACAGCAGTATGCCGAGCGGCGTGAGAACGCCACGGCCGCCATCGCCGCGGGCAAATGCCGGAATGTTGATCCGGAGCAACTCGTCTTCGATTCGCACCCGGCTGGACAGCTCGATCGAACTTATCTGTTCGCGAGTCGGCAGCTCGGCGCCGAGCGCCGTGGCGGCGCGCTTGCGCTCGTCCTCGCCGGGATCGACCAGATCCAGCCATATTGCGCGGCCAACCGCGCTGTCGACGTCCTGGCCTGGCTTGGGTGATTGCGCGGAATAAGCCGTGAGCACGATTTTCCTCTACCATCTGGCGGCGAGCGCGCCGCATTGCGCATTGGGCGCTGCGCAAGCTTAATGACCACAACACGGGGGCGCCAGTGAATACCACGCTCATCATCATCGCGATCACGTGCGTCGTCTCGTTCGTCGCGTTCAACAATGCGGCGCTGCTGGAACGGTTGATCCTGTGGCCACCCGCCGTCAGCCGCGGCAAGCAGTACTACCGGTTGGTCAGCTACGGCCTCGTGCATGCCAGCCCCGGCCACCTGATCTTCAACATGATCACCTTGTTCTTCTTCGGCGAAGCGATGGAGCGCCAGTACACGCAATATCTCGGACCGTTCGGCTTTGCCGGGTTCTATGTCGGCGCCCTGATCGTGTCGATCCTGCCGACCTTCCTGGACAACCGCGACAATCCGCACTACCGCAGCCTGGGCGCTTCCGGCGCCGTGTCGGCGGTGCTGTTCGCGTTCATCCTGATAAAACCCTGGGCGACGATCTACGTGTACTTCCTGCCGGTGCCGGCGATCGTGTTCGCCGTGCTCTATATCGCCTACTCGATCTACATGGATCGGCGCTCGAGCGACAACGTCAACCACAGCGCGCACCTGTGGGGCGCCGCCTATGGCGTGGCGTTCACCGCGGTCATGGAGCCTCGGCTGCTGTCGCTGTTTCTCGGAAGCCTGATGCATCCGGAGTTCAGGCTGCAGCACTGACATGCCCGCAAGCAGATGCTCGGAACCCACATTCCTTGGTTCATCACCGCGCTCGCGCACAACCTGAAGAGTTCAGGAAACGGCCACCGCGCGTTCCGGTTCATGAACGCCTTTTGCCTGCGTTCGGCGCTGGAATCGGCGCTCGAGCGCGAGTATGAACAGAACGTTTGCGCTTGATGTGGCTCAGCATTGATTTACCGATCGCGCAGTAGCATATTCGCTGTGCTTTCAGGAGAAGCGTCATGAAATCGCGTTTGAATCGTCTGGCTCGAATCGCCGTTGCATGCGGTGCGTTGTTGATGCTCGGCGGATGTTACTACCCGTATTACACCCACCCCGGCGTGGTGTATGACAACGGCTACTCCACGGGCGCCTACTACGAAGGCAGCTCGTATGGGTACGGCTATGCGCCTGGATATTACCCCGCGTACGCCGGGTACTACCCGTACTACGGGTATGGCTACGGCTATGGTTGGCCGTTCGCGTTGAGCATTGGCTATTACGGCGGCTACGGTGGCCACTCGCACGGTGGGTACTACGGCGGTCATGGCCATTACTACGGAGGTGGCGGCAGCCATGGCGGCGGTCACGGCGGACACCACCCCGCGCCTCACTGAAGCCCCAGCTGTCTTCGCCCAATCGGCCTTAAGAACGCGCCTCCCAGGAGGCGCGTCGTTTTTTCAGCGCATGACGTTGCGCAGGCGCTGCTCGAGCACTTCCGGCAGGTAGCCGAGGCCGACCGTCACGCGCTCGAGGAACTGCCGCTCGCCGGGGCGAATGCGCTTGTCGGCGGCGGCCAGGCGCAGCAGGCTGTCGTAGAGCCGGTCGACTTCGGTCGATCCGTGCGGAAAGGCAATCAGAAAACGCTGAATCTCTCTTTCCAGATCGATCTGGCGGCGACCGCTCTGGAACGCTTCGGTCGCCAGCTGGCGTGCGCGCGTGCCGAGTTCGAGTTCGTCCATCAACGAGTTCGTATAGTCCGCTTCCTCGCTCGAGATCACGCCGTCGGCGCGCGCCAATGCGCCGAGCAGGCCGAAGAGGACCTGCAGCATGATTTCGTGGGATGGATCGAGCTTGCCGCCGACCAGATCGCCAAGTGCGAGCCGCACCTCGCGAAACACGGCGCGCAGCCCACCAGTTTCAGTAGAACCCCCAGCAATGCCCATCGATTCCGCGCCTCCCGTTCAACGCGCGCCAATGCTGCAGCATTCACGCGCTCATGAAAAGGGGGTAGGCACGAACGCGGACGATTGCGTTGCCTCGAGCTTCGGGCCCGGGCCTCACGCGTTCGCGATCAGGACGCCGCTCTAGCGATAGTCCCAGTTCGCATAAGACTTCTGCGAAACCCGGGTGGTATGGAATGCCAGGTGATCGAAGTCATTCAACAACGGCACATAGGCCGCAGCTTCGTTGCGGTCGATGAAGCCGTCGTGATTCGTGTCGAGCTGCGCAAACGCCGGCTTGGGACCGTACGACGGGTCATGCGGCTGTCCCGAAACCAGCGTCACCTGCGTACCGTCGCGCTGCGTGTAGCGGTTGACCTGATCCTGTGATCCGGCCTGGGTCTGGGCCGACGCGGCAGCGCAGAGCATGAGCAAGCTGGACGCGACAGGGATGATGCCGACGCGGGAATGGATTTTCATGGGATGCCTCCTGGTTGAACGGGGCGGACACATCTGCCGTCCGCTGGCAATGCGTTTTACGCAACCTCGACCCGGGTCGAGTTCCTTGGCGCGCTGATATCCTTGCGCGCATCTGGATTGTTTCAGGTGCACAGTGAATGATCGGATAACACTTGCGGCCGGTACACTTTCCGTTCAGCAGGCGCGCAACCTGCACCTGGCGGCGCAAGGACTATTGCGGCCGCCACGCGCGCTCGCGACGCGCAAGCGCCTCGTGGGTGCGATCGAACGCATGCAACTGCTGCAGATCGACACGATCCACGTCGTTGCGCGCAGCCCGTACCTCGTGCTGTTCTCGCGTCTGGGCAGCTACCCGGCGCATTGGCTGGACGAAGCCCTCGCGCGCGGAAAAATATTCGAATGCTGGGCGCACGAAGCCTGCTTCGCACCGATTGCCGACTACGCGCTGCACCGGCACGGATCCAACGCGCGCGAAAACCACTGGGCGAGCAAGCATGCGCAGCGCATGCACCGCGATCATCGCGCCGGCATGGATCGCGTCCTGGCGCACGTCCGCCAGCATGGCGCGGTCAAGTCTTCCGACTTCGAGCGCCCGCGCCAGGGCGGCGCCGGCTGGTGGGGCTGGAAGGACGAAAAGCGCTGGCTCGAAGCGCTGTTCGCACTCGGTGAGCTGATGATCGACAGGCGCGAAAATTTCCAGCGTGTCTACGACCTGACCGAGCGCGTCGCCGAGCGCCTTGGACTGCAGTCCATCGAAGCGCTCGACGCGACTGCAATTCGGCGCGAACACGTATTGCGCGCCGTGCGCGCGCTGGGCGTCACGCAGGCGCGCTGGATCGCCGACTATTTTCGCAGCGGCAGGAAGCACACGGATGCGGATCTGCAACGCTACGTCGACAGCGGCGAGTTGCTGCGCGTCGCCGTCAGGGGATGGGATGCGAACGGGTACGTGCACCGCGATCACCTCGCGTTGCTCGAACGCGCTCGGCACGGGCAGCTGCGCGCGACACACACGACACTGTTGTCGCCTTTCGACCCGGTCGTCTGGGACCGCGCCCGGGCGAGCGCGATGTTCGGTTTCGACTACACGCTCGAGTGCTACACTCCGGCGCCGAAACGCCGCTACGGCTATTTCGTGTTGCCGATCCTGCGGCGCGGGCGCCTGGTCGGCCGCCTCGATGCGAAGGCGCACCGCGTCGACGGCACGTTCGAGGTCAAGAAGATTTTCCTCGAACCGGCGGTCGAAGCCGGCAGAACACTCGTTGCGGACATCGCAACCGCGATCCAGGCCTGTGCCGACTGGCACGAAACGCCGAACGTCGTGGTCCGCCGCAGCGATCCGAAAGACTTCGCCAAGGCCCTGCGCGAGGCGATGCGCGATGCGGCAGTCACCTCCGGAGACTGAGCGCGAGCGGGCGCTCGTTCGCCAACCTGCCCGAGACAAATCCCGGTTGCGCCTCGGCCTGAGAAGTACTAGTTTTGCCCCGGCGCATCGGTGAGTTCCCGCGGACGGCACCCGATTTTTCACAACGGCTTCCACTGGATTCTCTCTTTCACGACGAGTAGCCCTGATGCCGACACCAGCGTCGCTTTCGGCTCCGCCATCTCCAGCATCGGCCGCGCAATCGGAGTTCGCCGCGCGTTATGGCCGGCCCGAAGGTGCGTTGCGCCTGTGGCTCTACACGATCATCGTCGAGTCCGACACGGCCGCCGGCCGGCTGTTCGATCTCGTGCTGATCGTGTTGATCCTGGCCAGCGTCGTGGTCGTGATCCTGGACAGCGTGCAATCGCTGACCGCGGCGCATGACGAGCTGTTTAATGTCCTGGAGTGGTCATTCACGATCCTGTTCACGATCGAATATGTGCTGCGGCTCGTTTGCGTCCGGCGTCCGCTACGCTACGCGACCAGTTTCTTCGGGCTGGTCGACGTGCTGGCCGTCCTGCCGACGTACCTGGCGTTCTTCGTTCCTGCGGCCGCCGCATTGATCAACGTTCGCCTGCTGCGCCTGCTGCGGATCTTTCGCATTCTCAAGCTCAACGCCTACGTCAAGGAATTCGCCTACCTCGGTGAGGCTCTCGTTGCGAGCCGGCGCAAGATCACGGTGTTCATCGGGTTCGTGCTGGTCGTCGTTGCCGTCCTGGGCAGCGTGATGTACGTCGTCGAAGGTCCCGAGAATGGCTTCACCAGCATTCCGGTCGCGATGTACTGGGGTATCAGCACGCTGACCACAGTCGGCTTTGGCGATATCACGCCGAAAACCGATTTGGGCCGCTTCATTGCTTCCTGGATGATGCTCCTGGGCTGGGGCATCCTCGCCGTTCCAACCGGTATCGTTACGGCCGAGATGACGGCCCGCAGCATCGGACGCCGTGAATCAGTGCTCAAGTGCGATGGCTGCCAGACGGAAGGCCACGACCCCGATGCGAGGTTTTGCAAGCAGTGCGGGCGTGCGCTGAACGCACCGGTTTGAATCCATGGAGTCCGGCGGACATGCCGATGGCTGATTTCTGGCTGGACATGACGGCGCTTGCGGGAGGCGGATGCGCCACGCATCCCCAGCGCGAGCCTGTGCGTGCCGAGCGCGTCAGCTGGATCGAGGTTTCAAGCGTGCTGCGATGGGTTGCAGGAACCGGATTTGGTGGAGCGGAAGGGGATCGAACCCTCGACCTCTGCATTGCGAACGCAGCGCTCTCCCAGCTGAGCTACCGCCCCACGTGAACGACGGTGCCGGTCTGGTCCGGCACGGGGCGCGCATGATACCGCGTGTGGTGCAGCGCGCCAAGCCCGC
>DATIEJ010000057.1:0-9215 GCA_035455825.1 Rhodanobacteraceae bacterium
CTTCCGCTACCGGCTCACCGGATACAACGCAGACTGGATCGATGCCGGTGCGCGCCGCAGCGCGTTCTACACGAACCTGCCGCCCGGCGCCTATCGCTTCGAAGTGCAGGCGTCGCTGCCGGACTCCGTGTACGGCGACAGCCAGGCCACCGCCGATTTCATCCTGGCGCCGCGCTGGTACGAGCGCACGAGCGTGCGCGTCCTGTTGGCGCTTTGCGGCGTTTTCCTGATCGCGTTGCTCGTGAGCCTGCGCTTGCGTGGCTACCGCGCCGCGCAACGGCGCCTCGAAGCGCTGGTCGCCGAACGCACGCGCGCACTGAGCCGCGCCAACAAGCGCCTGCACCAGGCCAACCAGGTGCTCGCGTTCGAAAGCCAGACCGACCCGCTGACCGGCCTGCACAACCGTCGTTTCCTGCTCGACCATGCCGGCGAACTTTTCGACGGCGAGCGCCAGGACACCACGGCGTTGCTGCTGCTCGACGTCGACCACTTCAAGCAGATCAACGACCGCTTCGGTCACGCCGCCGGCGACCAGGTGCTCGTGCAGCTCGCGCGCACGCTCGAGCACCTGTCGCGCGAGGGCGACCACGCACTGCGCTGGGGCGGCGAGGAATTCCTTCTGATCGTCAAATCGGTGCGCGCCGAGCAGGCGCTGGAGATCGCCGAGCGCGTTCGCCTGGCGATCGCCCGGCACACGTTCTCGACCGGCGCCGGACGCACCGTGCACGTCACCTGCTCGATCGGCGTGTCGTTGCATCCGCTGCGCATGACCAGCGACCAGGCAACCGACTGGAGCATGACCCTGGAACTCGCCGACGCCGGGCTGTATCGGGTCAAGCAGGAAGGCCGCAACGGTGCGATCGGGCTGTTCGCCGGTCCCGGGCTGATCCAGATGAATCCGAACACGCGCAGCGCCGCAACGATCGAAGCGCTGATCGCCGGCGACGCGCTGCGCTGGCAGCGCCCGAGCGGAACGCCGCAGCTGCGTGTCGTTCAGTAAGAACAGCCTCAGGACATTTGCACTCGGACAGCATGCGTCCGAGCTGCGTCTTCCCTTCTCCCGCTGGCGGGAGAAGGTGCCGGAGGCGGATGAGGGTGGCACAACAGCAAGCGGTTTCGCTTGACCAAGCGCCACCCTCACCCGGCGCGCTTCGCCGGGCAGGAGCCCAAGTGCCCCGAAGGCCATGGATGGCCGAGCGAGGCCGCGCGCCGACCTCTCCCGCCAGCGGGAGAGGTGAACGACTTACGGCACAATCACATGCGGTAGATTCGCCGCGCGCAACTGTTCCTCGAGCTTCGCCAATTCGCCCTTGCGCAGGGCGGCAATCTCGCCCTCCAGCGCCGCTTTTTCAGCGAGGTCTGCTTCGAGCTCCGAACTCTGGCCCTGGGTCGGCGCGTAATCGGACGTCTGGATGTCCGAATACAGCGGCGCGAACTGCGAGTAGAGCTTTGCGCCGCCCTGGCGTCCTGCCAGCACGTCGTACACGACCTCGGCCTTCGGATTCTGCAGCTTCAGGTCGAGTTCGTCGCAGCGCTTGATGATCGCGTCGGCGCTGGCGCCGATATCCCTGGCTGCTGCGTTGCCGGCGGTCAGCCGCTTGATTGCGGTCACCTGCTCGCGAATCGCCCGTACCGCTTCGATATCGTCGGCGACCTGATCCAGCGCATCGCGCGTGCGCAACGCAAAGGCGACGTTCTGCGCGAGCTCCGCGGCCGGCACCGGCGAATGCGGATCGGCCTTGATCTCCGCCGTCGTCGTGGCGGTCTGCCCGCCGATCATCAGCTTCAGCGTATACACGCCCGGCGCGGCCAGGATGCCCTTCTCCGGCTCGCCGGAATCGACCTTGGCCTTCTCCAGGCGCTTGCTGCCGTCGTAGCGCATGTCCCAGACGATGCGATTGAGACCCTGCTCGTTCGTCAGCTCCGGCTTGACCTCGTCCTCGCGCGGTTCGTCGGCGTCGTCCTTCGGGTACTTCAGCGGCTTGGGTATGGTGCTCAGCGTGCGCACGAGCTTGCCCTGCGCATCATAGATTTCGAGCCTGCCTTCGTTTCGGCGCGCCTGCTCCGGCGTCTCGGGCTTGTCGTCGTCCTTCGATTCGTCCTTGGTCTTGTTCTTCAGCCAGTAGTCGACGATGACGCCGAGCGGAACCGGATCGGTCGCGCCTTCGTGATCCCAGCGATTGTCGAAGCGGAAGCGATAGGCCGGCCGGGGCTTGAACAGATGCACGTTCTCGTTGCGGATCGAGGGCACGAACGCGCGCAGCGAGGAGATGTCGTCGAGCACCCAGATGCTGCGGCGCGTGCCGAGGATCAGGTCATCGTGCCTGACCTCGATGTCGGCCACGCCGGTCGCCGGAAAATTCAGGCGCAGGTCCTCGAAACTCGCGCCACCATCGCGCGAAAGGAACACGCCACGCTCGGCGCCGACGTAGAGCAGATTCGGATCGGTCGGATCTTCGCGCACGACGAACAGGTGCTGATCGTCGGGCAGGCCCTTCGACAGCTGCTCCCAGCTCTTGCCGAAATCGCGCGTGCGGAACAGGTACGGATGGACGTCGTTGAGGCGGCGCGCGTCGACCGTCACGTAGGCGGTTCCGGCGTCCTTGCGCGACGGTTCGATGCCTTCGACGGTCGCCCACTGCGGCAGCTTGCCCGGCGTGACGTTCTGCCAGGTCTTGCCGTCGTCGCGCGTGAGCTGTACCAGTCCATCGTCGGTGCCGACCCAGATCTGTCCCTTCGCAACCGGCGATTCTGCGATCGAGAAGATCGTGTCGTAGACCTCGACACCGGTGTTGTCGCCAGTCAGCGGGCCGCCGGCCCATTTCTGCTTGGACTTGTCGTTGCGCGTCAGGTCGCCGCTGATCGCGTCCCAGTGCACGCCGTGATCGGTCGTGCGGAACAGCACCTGCGCGCCATGATAGAGCACGTTCTTGTCGTGCGGCGACGGCGCGATCGGCGCGGTCCACTGGAAACGGTACTTGGCGTCTTCGGCGCCGTGCCCGGACATGTTGTGCGGGTAGATCGTGACGTCGCGATACTGGCCCGTGCCTTCCTGCCAGCGCGAGATGTAGCCGGAATATTCGCCGGCGTAGATGAAGCCCGGCGCGGAAGGATCGAACACGAAATCGCCGGCCTCGCCGCCACCGGAAACATACCAGTCGGCAAGCAGCGGCGTGCCGTTGTTGTGCAGGACATAGGCCGGTCCGCTGGCCGTGCCCCAGTCCTGCATCGTGCCGCCGACGTGATACGGGATGCGGTCGTCGGCATCGATGTTGTAGAACTGCGCGAGCGGCAGCGCCGGCGAGAACCAGGTCTTGCCGCCGTCGGAGCTCAGGTCGACGCCACCGTCGTTGCCGGCGATCATCCGGCGCGTGTCGGTCGGATCGATCCAGATATCGTGGTTGTCGCCGTGGTGCAGGCTCCTGACCGAAATGAAGCTCTTGCCGCCGTCGAGCGTCTTGACCATGTTGACCTGCGGAAACCAGACGATGTCGGCGTTATTCGGATCGATCGTCATCGTCGAGTAGTACCAGGCGCGCTGGCGCAGCACACGCGCGCCGCTGGCGCGATCCCAGTTCTCGCCGCCATCGTCGGAGCGGAAAAGTCCGCCGTCGGTCGCTTCGATCAGCGCATAGACACGGCTCGAATCCGAGCGCGCGACCGCGACGCCGATCTTGCCGAGTTCGCCGACCGGAAGGCCATGCTCGGTGATCTGTTTCCACGTATCGCCGCCGTCGTCGGAACGGTACAGGCCGCTGCCCGGACCGCCCGAGGTCATCGTCCAGGGAAAGCGTTTGGCCTGCCACATGCCGGCGAAAAGCACGCGCGGACGGTTCGGATCGATCGCGATGTCGGACGCGCCGGTCAATTCGTCCTTGAACAACACGCGCTCCCACTTCTTGCCGCCATCGCGCGTGCGATAGACGCCGCGCTCCTGGCTCGGGCCGAACGGTGAGCCGAACACGGCCGCATAGGCGATATCCGCATTGTGCGGGTCGACCGCGACCGTGCCGATCTGGCCGTGCGTCTTCCACACCTGGTTCCAGGATTTGCCGGCATCGGTCGACTTGAAGATGCCGGTGCCGAACGCGACGTTGCCGCGAATGTTCGCCTCGCCGGTGCCGACATAGAGCACGCTCGGGTCCGAAGGCGCGACCGCGATCGATCCGGTGTTCGCGTTCGCCATCTCGTCGGATACCGGCTTGAAGTCACGGCCGCCGTTTTCGCTCTTCCAGATTCCGCCCTGCGCGGCGGCCAGATAGAACGTCAGCGGGTCGCCCGGCACGCCGGTCACGCGATCGACGCGTCCGCCGATCGGCGGACCGATCGTGCGGTACTTCAGCGCGCCATACGGCTTGGGTTTTTCGGGCGCGGCCGTGACGGCGCCGGCCGGCTTGGTCTCGTTCGCCGCGAGCGCGGACAACGGCAGGTATATCGACGCGACGAGGACAAAAGCGACGCTGATGCGTGCAAACATGCAACTCCCCTTGGATACGCAAAGTTGAAGCGCGAATCGCGGCACGCTAGAGAGTGCCGGGCGCCGCGTCAATAGGCGGACGCCATTCCAGCGCGCCACGTCACGAATTGGGGCGTTGGTCCTGTACCGGCAGTGTTCCGGGTTCCACGCGGCTTACGGTGGCGCAGGTCGTTCGACGGCAGATGACCGCAGCCTCACCTGCCGAAGTCGTCGGCGAAGATCAGGTCCGTGCGGATTCGGGCCAGGATCGCGGACTCGCTGGTCGCGCCATTCGACTCGCCGCCGATGACGAAGTCGCTGCCGTTGGCGACGAGCTGGTACATGAAATCGCCGTTGTTTCCGCCGAGATTGACCGAATAGGACTGCTTGCCTCCGACGCCAAACGTGTTGTCGGGGCTGCCGCTGTCCAGCAATCGCGCCACGGCCCAGTCGTAACCGGAACTGCCGGTCAGGTGCTTGGCGTAGCCGCCGATCATGATCCGCCCATCGGTTTGCATGGAGACCGCTGTTGCAATGTCCTCGCCGGATCCGCCGAGATCGAACGCAACCGTGGTCTTGCCGCCGCTGAATGCCGCATCGGGCGCCCCGGTAGGCAGCAACCGAACGATGGCGAAATCCGCGTCGCCGGCCGTGGCGCGCTCGGCATACCCGACCATGACCAGGCGGTTCTGCGAATCCAGCACGGAAGCGGTGCACAGATCGGCATTGGACTGACCCAGATCGAACGCGACGATGACGGCGCCCGATGTGCCGAAACCGGAATCGGGTATGCCGGAGGAACTCAGTCGCGCCGCGGCAAAATCCAGATTGGCGGTCAGGGTCGGTTTGGTGTAGCCGGTGAGGACGATCTGGCCACCGGCGCCGAGCAGGATGCGATTGGGCACATCATCACGTGCCGCCACGCCGGTGCGGGTCGCGAATCCGTCGAACAGCGTCACGCCGCTGGCGCCGGGGCCGAAGCCGCCGTCGACGCTGCCGGTCGACAGGATGTGGCGGACGAGAAACCGGCCTCCGTTCGCCGTGGCACGCTGATAGGCAATATAGATCGAGTTGTCGGAAGCGATGACGATGTCGGTCGTGAAATCATTGCTGTTGCCGTTGCGCGCGATCGTCAGCGTTCCGGTGCCGTTGAACGTCGTGTCGGGCGAACCGTCGTCCTTGAAACGCATGATGTACTGATTGCTGCCGTCGTAGGACGCCAGCACGATCCTGCCGTCGCCGCCAACGGCAAACCCGTCGCAAGCCAGCCCGGTGGCGCCGGATGGGATGCCGACGAATTTGGAACCCGTGCCGGCGAAGCTCGTATCGTTGCCACCGTTCACGGACAGGCGGAACAGCCACGGAACCGTCGCGTTCGACGGGTTGACCGTGCGAACGCAACCGACGATCCGGTGCTGCCCATCGACACGCATGCGCAGGGTTCCGACCGAGTCCGCGGCCATGCCGGCGGGCGCCAGTTCGACCTGGCCGAGGAAACCGAAGCTGATGTCCAGGGGACCATCATTCGCACTTGCCACGCTCTGGCCGGCAAGCAACACCATCAACGCGATCGCAACTGTCCTGACCATGGCTGCTCCCGGAGCAGCGGCAATCGCGCTCCCTGATCCACTAACGCTCAGGAAGGAGCAAACCCGACATTTTCCTCGCCCCCCTGCCTGCGGCAGCGGATCCGGGCACGCCCGGATTGCGGCGCTTGCTTGCTGGCGCCGGGGTTTCGGTATCGTGCGAGGCTTCCAACGCCAGTGCTTTAGCGAACCAGCGCGTCCCGCACCGCCCAACTCGAGCTCACGAAAAACAGGGGCCGAGTTCGCGCACCTCGACCGTGGCCCAGGCCGCGGCGGGACATCGCCCGGCGATCTCGATGGCCTGTTCCTCGTTGTCGCAATCGAGCAGGAAAAAACCGCCGACGAGTTCCTTGGCTTCTGCGAACGGGCCGTCGATGCGCATGCGCTTTCCGTCGCGCACCGCGACGCGAATGCCGCCGGTCTTCAGCGATTCGGTCGCGCGCAACAAGCCGCGCGACTTCAGGTCCGCGGCGAACGCGAGCATGCTCGCATAGGCCTGTGTGCCCTGCTCCGCGGTGCGCTCGGCGCGCTGGCCGTGCGGCTCCATGATCAACAGCATGTAGGACATCGCGTATTCCTCTGATTGGTGAGTGTCGCGGCGGGCATTCGTCCGCTTTCAATGCGGCATCGCGGCGGCTGCGCGCTGCAGGAGCAACTCGCGCTCGCGCGCGTTGCGCGTCAGCGCGGCGGCGCGCTCGAACTCGGCGCGCGCTTCTGCGCCACGGCCAAGTTTGCCGAGCAGATCGCCACGCACGCTCGGCAGCAGGTGATATGACTGCAGCGATGGTTCGCCGGTGAGCGAATCGACGAGGTCGAGTCCGGCCTGCGGGCCGAAGGCCATCGCCAGCGCAACGGCGCGATTGAGCTGCACGATTGGCGACGGCGCGCGCTCGGCCAGTTCGGCGTACAGGCCTGCGATCTTCGCCCAATCGGTCTGATCGGCAGCGCGTGCGCGCGCATGACACGCAGCGATCGCGGCCTGCAACGCGTACGGCCCGCGCGTGCTGCCGAGCCGGTCCGCGCGTTCGAGCGCGGCGAGTCCACGGCCGATCAGCAGATAGTCCCAGTGCGCGCGATTCTGTTCGAGCAGCAGCACCGGTTCGCCGCCCGGACCGACGCGGGCGCGCAGGCGCGAAGCCTGCAATTCCATCAGCGCGACCAGACCATGAACCTCGGCTTCAGCCGGCATCAAGCCGGCCAGCACGCGTCCAAGGCGCAGCGCGTCCTCGCACAGTCCGGGCCGCAGCCAATCGTCGCCGGCGGTCGCGGTGTAGCCCTCATTGAAAATCAGGTAGACGACCTGGAGCACCGAAGCGAGCCGTTCGGCAAGTTCGCCCGCGGTCGGCACCTCGAATGCCACGTGCGCGTCGGCCAGGGTGCGCTTGGCGCGCACGATGCGCTGGGCCACGGTCGGCTCCGGAACCAGGAATGCGCGCGCGATCTCGTCGGTCGTCAGGCCGCCGAGCAGGCGCAGCGTCAGCGCCAGGCGCGCCTCGGTCGAAAGCAGAGGATGGCAGGCGATGAACATCAGCCTGAGCAGGTCATCGCCGATCTGGTCGTCGAGCGCGTCCACGTCGGTAGCGAGTTTCGGTGCCGCCTGTTCAAGTTGCGCTTCGATCTCGCGCGTGAGCTGGTCTTCCTTGCGCTGGTGCAGCTTGCTTCGCCGCAGCAGGTCGATCGCACGATGCTTGGCCGTGCTCATGAGCCAGGCGCCGGGATTGTCCGGCACGCCTTCGCGCGGCCAGCGCTCGAGCGCGGCGAGATGTGCGTCCTGCATCAACTCCTCGGCCAGCCCGACGTCACGAACGATGCGCGTGAGCCCGGCCACGAGCCGGGCCGACTCGATGCGGAAAATGGCCTCGATTGCTCGATGGGGATCGGTCGCCGTCATGGCGACCGATCAGAGCATCAAGCGCGAAAATCATCAAGGGCCAATGACCGTTGGCCGCCGAACGCCAATCCTTTCAGCAATCCTTGCCACCTTCCAGGATCTGGTACGAGATGCATTCGCCGTCGCCTGCCACTTCGAGGAAGCGCCGCGCGCCATCGATCGCGGCTTCGCGCGTGGGGTATTCGAGCATGGCGAAACCGCCGATCAGTTCCTTCGACTCGACATACGGCCCATCGATCACGCTGCTCTTGCCGCCGCTGCGCCGCACGACGGCGCCATTCTTCGCCAGCGACGCGAAGCCGCCGCCGGAGAGAAATTCGCCGCGCTTGATTGCATCCCCGACGAACGCGTCCATGGCTTCCTTCTCCTTGCCGGTCGGCTGGTGCGCCGGATTCGTTTTCGCGTCGGGAATGTAGATGCTGAAAAATTTCATGCCGATTCTCCTTGGGTCAGTGGCGCTCAACGCGCCGAACGCTGGTTGATCTGGGCGACTTTCGCGCGCTGGCGCTCTTCCTGCTCGCGCAGCTCCGGCGTGAATTCCGCGCCGAAGTCCTCGGCCTCGAACACGCGCCTGATCTCGATTTCGGACTCGCCGTGTTCGAACGGATTCGGGCAGCGCTTGACCCACTCGATCGCCTCTTCCATGGACTTGCACTGCCACAGCCAGAAGCCGGCGACCAGTTCCTTCGTCTCGGTAAAAGGTCCGTCAACGACGGTGCGCCTGGCGCCGTCGAACTTGACTCGCGCGCCCTTCGAACTCGGATGCAACCCCTCGCCCGCCAGCATGATGCCGGCCTTGACCAGCTCTTCGTTGAACCTGCCCATCTCCGCGAGCAGCTTTTCGCTCGGCATCACGCCGCTCTCGCTTTCCTTCGTTGCCTTTACCATCACGATGAATCGCATGACGTTCTCCTGTTGGTTGGATGAGACCGACTGGATGAGCCCGAATCGGCCCGATTTTGCGGCTCTCACTGAATACGTCGAACGGGGAATCGCGGAATCGACATGCCCGGGAAAGTTTCTTTGCGCCGGTAGGGTGGGCCTTGGCCCACCGTTTCTCCGTCGCATGAGAGAAGAAAGGTGGGCCGAGGCCCACCCTGCTCAGGCGCCTTGCACGTCGCGCAGGCACTCGCCGAACAAGCGCATCGCGGCTTCGAGGTCGGCCGGCGGCAGGTCGGCGTAGCCGAGAATCAGGCCCGGCCGCGCCGACGGCTTCATGTAGTACGGGGCGATCGAGTAGACACCAAGCCCGCGATCACGAGCGCGTTCGATCAGATCGCGT
>DATIEJ010000058.1:0-15005 GCA_035455825.1 Rhodanobacteraceae bacterium
CGAGCGCCGCGATGAATGCCAATGTCACCGGGTCGATGCCGATCGTCTGCGGCGCGTCTCCTGGTATCAGGTCGAAACGGCGCAGCAGTTCGAGTCCCGGCGGGATCGTGGCGACGCCGAGCAGCGCGCCGAGCAGGCACAGAGTCAGCGTTTCGGCGATCGTCTGGCGCAAGCGCCGCCACGGGCTGGCACCGAGCGCGTCGAGTACCGCCAGTTCGCGGCGCCGGGCCAGCATGCGGGCGATGTACAGATTGCAGATGTTCGCGATCGCAACGAGCAGCACGAGCGCGACGGCCAGCAGCATCAGTTGCAGCGCCGACCTGCGCTCACCGAGCCACAAGCTGCGCAGCGGCTCGGCGCGCGCCTCGAAGCCGATCAGGTCGACGATTTCCTTCAGCCCGGCCATCTCGCGCGCCATGCTGCCCATCTCGCCGGCGACGTCGGCCGGCACGGATTGCGCCTTCAGGCGGCCGATCGCATTGAGGTCGCTGAACGATCCGGCCTGCTCGGGCGCACGCTCGGCCGCGGAAAAATGCAGCGGCAACCACAATTGGGTCGTGTTGCGCGGAAAGCCATAGCCGAGCGGCATCACGCCGACCACGCGATAGTCGCCATCGGCGAGTTTCAGGACCTGGCCGAGCGCGTTGTCCGCGCCGCCGTAACGTGTCTGCCACAGATTCCAGCCGATGACGACGCTGCGCGCGGCGCCGTCGCGCGTGTCCTCGTCGGCGATCAGGCGGCCGAGCGCGGGACGCGCGCCGAGCATCGAAAACACGGCCGGCTGGACCAGTGCCGTCTTGTAGCTCGACGCGGACGCGTCGTCATCGCCGGAACCGACCTGGCGCTCGCGATATGCGGCCACCGTCTCCAGCGTCTTCGTCTTGTTCGCTATCTCTTCGAAGTACGGCACCGACAGGCCGACATTCATGCCCATGTTGGCCATGCGCACGTCGAGCGCGACGATGCGATCGGAGCCGGGAAACGGCAGCGGCTTGTACAGCAGGCCGTAGAGCACGCTGAACATGCTCGCATTGGCGCCGAGTGTCAGTCCGAGCAGCAGGATCACGGTCGCGCTGAAGCCGGGGCTGCGCGCCAGGCGGCGCAGTGCAAAACGCAGATCGCGAATCATCACCCTCTCCTATTCGTAACGCAGTGCTTCGGTTGGATCCACGCGCGCCGCGCGCCGCGCCGGCAGCCAGCACGCGAACAGAGCGATCGCGAGCAGCGCGGCGGCAACGGCCGCCAGGGTCGCCGGATCGGCCGGCGCGACACCATAGAGCATGCCGGACATCAGCCGCGTCGCGGCGAACGCGCCGGCCAGCCCGATGCCGATGCCGAGCAGTGCCAGGCGCAAGCCGCCGCCGAGGACCAGCCGCACGACGTCGCGCATGCGCGCACCGACCGCGACGCGCACGCCGATCTCGCGCGTGCGCTGCGCGACCGTGTAGGCGATGACGCCGTAGACGCCGATCGCCGCGAGCGTCACCGCGAGCGCGGCGAACAGAGCCAGCAGCAGCATCTCGAAGCGGCGCGTCGCAAAGGACTCGGCGGCGACCACTTGCATCGTGCGCAGCTTCGTGACCGGCAGCTGCGAGTCGAGCGTCCAGATCGCCTGTTTCGCCGCTTTGGCCAGCGCCAGCGGATCCGAGCGCGTGCGCACGACGAACGTCATCCAGCGTTTCCACGGTTCGGTCTGCGGATACGGCGAATACAGCGCCGGCTGGTCGGGCTGGTCGAGGCCGAAGTGGTGCACGTCGCCGGCGACGCCGACGATCGTGATCCAGTGGGGCTCGTCCTCGCGCGCCCAGCGCACGCGCTTGCCGATCGGATCGACGCCGGGAAAGTACTTGCGCGCGAGTGCTTCGTTGGCGACGCCGACGAGCGGAGCGTCGGCGTTCAAGTCGGTTGCGTTGAAGCCGCGACCGGCGCGCAGCGGTATGCCCATGATCGCGAAGTAGTCGCCGAGCACGCTACGGGTCTCCACGCTCGGTTCGTCGCCCGGGGCGACCGGTGGCCAGCCCTCGACGAGGAAATCGTGGTCCAGCGATTCGCCCGACAATGGCAGCTCGCTGACCATCGCGGCGCGCGCGCCGGGCAGCGCGTCGAGTGCCTCGAGCGCGGCGCTGCGAAAGCGCGTCTGCTCGGCAATCGTGCGATAACGCGTGTCCGACAACTCGACGCGGAACGTCAGCAACTGCGCCGCCTGGAAACCGGGATCGACACTGCGCAGATTCCAGAACGTCCTGACCAGCAGGCCGGCGCCCACCAGCAGGACCAGCGCGAGCGCGAGCTGCGCGACGACGAACGCGCCACGCATGCCCTGTTGCGCGCGTCCGGACGTGGCGCCGCGCGTGCCTTCGACGCGCGCGCCGGCGCGCGCCGCGGCCCACGCCGGATACAGGCCGAATACGACGCCGGTCGACAGCGCGACGGCGGCGGTGAACGCAAATACAAGCGGGTCGACGCCGATCTCACCGAGCCGCGGCAGGCCGTCGGGCCGTAGCGCGACCAGCGCCTGCGTGCCGGCCCAGGCAAACAACGCGCCGAGCGCCCCGCCGGCGAGCGCGATCAGACAGCTTTCGACGAGCAGCTGGCGCACGAGGCGCGCGCGCCCGGCACCGAGCGCCATGCGCACGGCGACTTCGCGCTCGCGCTCGCAGGCACGCGCGAGCAGCAGGTTGGCAAAGTTCGCGCACGCGATCAGCAGCACCAGGCAAACGGCGGCGAACAGGACCAGCAGCGCCGCGCGCGAGGCGCCGACGACGCGTTCCTTGAGTGGGACGAGCTCGGTGTGGCGATTGCGGTTTTCGGCCGGATAACGCTCCGCAAGCTGGCGGTCGATCACGGCCATCTCGGCGCCGGCCTGCTCGATCGAGACGCCCGGGGCGAGACGCGCGATCGTGCGCAGGAAGTGGACGTCACGCGACGTCGTTCCGTCATTCGACACGTGCGCCGGGGTCCACGCCTGCGCCCGCGTCTGCGGCGAGACGAAACCGGCAGGCATGACGCCGATGATCGTGTAGACATAGTCGGCGAGCGGCATCGTGCGCCCGACCACCGCCGGGTCGGCGCCGAAGCGCTCCTGCCACAGGGCATGGCTCAGCACGACGACATAGGAACCGCCCTTCACATCGTCTGCCGGCTGGATGTTGCGGCCAAGCTCGGCGCCGATCCCGAGTGCGCTGAAGAAGCCGCCGGTCACCTGGCCGACCCGGAGCTGCTCCGGCGCCTCGCCGCCGGTCCAGGCCATCAGCGCGTTCGCCTCGCCGCCGATCTGCGCGAACGAGCGGGTCGCCGCGGCGACGTCGTCGAGATCCGGCGCCGACTGGTTCTCGCGAAAGCTGACGAGCTCGAACGGATGCGCGTACGCGAGCGGCCGCAGCAGGACCGCGTCGATCACGCTGAAAATCGCGCTGTTCGCGCCGATGCCGAGCGCAAGCGTCAGCATCGCGGCGACGCTGAAGCCCGGTTTCGACCACAGCATGCGCAGTGCGTAACGCAGGTCCTGGAACAGGGCGCTCAGCATCGGCGGTTCCTCACTCGTAGCGCAGTGCTTCGGTCGGACTGACGCGCGACGCGCGCCGCGCCGGCAGCCAGCAGGCGACGAACGCAGTCGCTGCCAGTACCAGCACGACGCCGATCAGGGTCAGCGGATCGACGGTGCCGACGCCATACAACTGGGTTTTGACGAGTTGCGAAAGCACGAGCGAACCGACCAGCCCGATGCCGAGGCCGATGCCGGCAAGCCGCGCGCCATCGGCGAGCACGAGCCGCAGGATGTGGCTGCGCTGCGCGCCGATCGACATGCGCACGCCGAGTTCGCCGGTGCGGCTGGCGACCGAGAACGCAAGCACGCCATAGATGCCTATCGCCGACAACGCCAGTGCGAGCGCGGCGAACAGGCCGAGCAGCAGCATCGGCGTGCGCCGGTCGTCGAGCGACGTGCGGATGCGTTCCTGCATCGTCTTGACGTCGTAGATCGGCTGCTCCGGATCGACGCGCAGCAGCGCGGCGCGCAGCGGGGCGACCAGCGCATCCGGCGCCATGCCGGTTTTCAGCGCCAGCGTCGACGAACGCTCGGGCTGCTGCTGGTAATAGTAGTAGTACGTTTCCTTGTTCGTCAGCTCGTAGAGCTTGTTGCGCTTGACCGTGCCGGCCACGCCGACAATCGTGTACCAGGGACCCTTCTGCTTGTCTTCGCGCGTGATGCGCTGGCCAAGCGCCTTCGCGGCGTCGCCGAAGTATTTCTTGGCGAGCAGGTCGTCGATAACGACGACCTTGCCGGCGTCGGCCGAATCGGCGGTGGTGAAGCCGCGTCCCTGCAGCAGCGGAATCTGCATGGTCTTGAAAAAATCCTCGTCCACGACCTGGACAAAGCCGTGCGGCGCGGATTCTCCGGCGGCAAGTTCGTGCCCTTCGATGAAGTACGAAGCCTGCGAATTGTTGTTCGTGAACGGCATCGAGCTGACGAAGCCGGCCGAAGTCACGCCCGGAAGCGCGCGCACCGCGTCGAGCGCGCGCTGGTAGAACTGCGCGACGGAGGCGTCATCCTTGTAACGGTTCTCCGGCAGGTCGACGCGCACGCTCAGCACGCTCTGCGTGTCGAAACCGGGGCTGGCTTCCTGCAGGTGCATGAAGCTGCGGATCAGCAACCCGGCGCCGGCGAGCAAGGTAACCGCGAGCGCCATCTGCACGACGACCAGCACGCGCCGCGTCGCGCGCGCCGAACGGCTGCCGCCGCTGCCGCGGCCGCCTTCCTTCAGCACTTCATAGGCGCGTTCGCGCCACAGCGCGACGACCGGGAACAGGCCGAACAGCACGCCGGTCAACAACGCCAGCGCCAGCGTGAACGCAACGACGCTGCCATCGAGGCCAACGACGAAACCGTGCGCCGCGTCGTCCAGCCCGAGCAGGCGGATCAATTGCACGCACCATTGCGCGACGACGAGCCCGGCGATACCGCCGGCGAGTGCGAGCATCAGGCTCTCGACCAGCAACTGGCGCGCGAGCCGGCCGCGGCCGGCGCCGAGCGCGGTGCGCACGGACAATTCCTTCTGTCGCGACGAGATCCGCGTCAACATCAGGTTGGCAACATTGGCGCAGGCGATCAGCAGCACGAACGCAACGACCGCCTGCAGCAACAGCAGCACCGGGGCAAGTTCGCCGACGAGATGCTCGTGCAGGTTCTTCGCGCGTCCGGTGAATCCGGAACTTTCGATGAACTTCTTGAAGCCAGCCCCGTCGGCGCCGCCGGACGCGGCGATGCGTTCGACGTTTGCGTGCGTGATCGCGTCGAGCTGCGCGTTGAGCTCGGCAAGCGTTGCACCGGGTTTCAGCCGGCCGACCGATTCGGAATATTCGTGGCCGCGCTCCTCGTCGCTCTTCTGCTTCGGCGTGAACGCAAATGGCACCCAGAGCTGGGCCTTGCGATCGGGAAAAGCGAACGCATCGTCCATCACCCCGACGACGCGGTAGCTTTCGCCGTTGAGGTGGATATCGCGGCCGACGATGCCGGGGTCCGCGTTGAACTGGTTGCGCCACAGCGCCGCGCTGAGCACGGTCACGCGGTCCTGCCCGACTTCGGCCGCGTCGGCGCCGAACACGCGGCCGAGCTTTGCGTCGACCTTGAGCGTCGTGAACAACGACGGCGTCGCGACATAGCCGATCAGGCGTTGCGGCGCGCCCTGCTCGGCGAGGTTGAAGCTCTCGCCGTGGTACATCGCCAGGTCCTCGAGCGCAGCGGCGTTCGCGCGCCGGTCGAGAAAGTCCGGGATCGACGTGCCGGCGTTTTCGAGATTCATCTTCGGATACGTGTTGTGCACGTAGACGAGGCGCTCGCTGTCCGGATACGGCAGCGGCCGCAGCAGCATGCCGTTGATGACGCTGAAGATCGCACTGTTGGCACCGATCCCGAGCGCGAGCGTCAGCACCGCGGCGATCGTGAAGCCGGGCTTGGCGCGCAGCATGCGCAAACCGTAGCGCAGGTCCTGAAGCAGATGGGTCATCAGCATGAGCGGTGCTCCGTGGTCATTCGTAACGCAATGCTTCGATCGGCGCGATGCGGGCCGCGCGCCGTGCCGGCAGCCAGCAGGCGAGGAGCGCGGTGCCGCCGATCAACACGACGACGCCGAACAGCGTGGCCGGGTCGGCGACGCCGACGCCGAACAGCTGCGCGCGCATGGCCAGTCCGATCGCAATCGCGCCGGCAAGGCCAAGGCCGAGTCCGAGCGCGGTCAGGCGGCCGCCGTCGCGCAGGACGAGCCGCAGGATGTCGCGCCGCTGGGCGCCGAGCGACAGGCGCACGCCGATCTCGCCGGTACGCAGCGCGACGGCGAAGGCGAGCACGCCGTAAATGCCGACCGCGGACAACGCGAGCGCGACTGCTGCGAACAGCATCAGCAGCAGCATCGGCGTGCGCCGGTCGTCGAGCGACAGCGCGATGCGCTCGCTCATCGTCTTGATGTCGAACACCGGCTGGTCCGGATCGATGCGCCGCAGCGCCTCGCGCAGCGGCGCGACCAGCGCAGACGGTGCCAGTTCGGTTCGCAGAGCCAGCGTCGCTACGCTATCCGGCTGCTGCTTGTAATAGACGTAGATCGTCTCCTTCGTCGTCTGCTCGGACAGTCGGTCGCGCTTGACCGTGCCGACGACGCCGACGATCGTCATCCAGGTCGTCTTGGCCGGGTCCGTGTCGTAGTTATTGCTGATGCGTTTGCCGATCGGATCCTGGCCGGGGAAATATTTCTTCGCGAGGATTTCGTCGACGATTGCGACCGGCGGCGACGTCGCCGTGTCCTGCGTCGTGAACGTGCGCCCGGCGAGAAGCGGAATCTGCATCGACTTGAAGAAGTCTTCGTCGATCGTCTGCTGATAGCCGTGCGGCGTCTCGCCGCTGTTGCGGTCGCGCCCCTCGACCAGATAGCTGCCCGAGCCGTCGTTGCCGCTGAACGGCATGTTGTTGACCAGGCCCGCCGACTTGACGCCCGGCAGCGCGCGCGCCTCTTCGAGCAGCCGGTCGTAGAAGCGCGCCTGGCTGCCTTCGTCCGGATAGCGGTTCTTCGGCAGGTCGATCATCGCGCTGAGCACGTTGTCGCTGACGAAGCCGGGATTTTGCTGCTGCACGTGCACGTAGCTGCGGATCAGCAACCCGGCGACGCCGAGCAGCGCGACCGCCATGGCGGTTTGCGCGACAACCAGCGCATTGCGCAGGCGGCGCGCGCCGGGTCCGGCGCTGTTGCCGCGACCACCCTCGCTCAAGGCTTCGGCCGGCCGGTTGCGCGCGAGCGAAAGCAGCGGGAACAGACCGAAGACGAATCCGGTCGCGAGCGCCAGCAGCAGCGAAAATACGAGCACCGGGGCATCGATCGCGACATTGAAACCGCCGGTTTGGCCGCCAAGCCCGAGATTGCGGATCATCGACACGCCAGCGTGGGCCAGAGCCAGGCCGGCAGCGCCGCCGATCAGTGCAAGCAGAATGCTTTCGATCAGCAGTTGGCGCGCGATGCGCATGCGACCGGCGCCGAGCGCGCTGCGTACGGACAGCTCCTTCTGCCGCGCCGACAGCCGCGTGAGCATCAGGTTCGCGACATTCGCACAGGCGATCAGCAGCACGCACGCGACCAGCGCCTGGAGCAGCCAAAGTGTCGGGCGCAAGTCGCCGACCCAGGAATCGCGCATCGTCTGCGCGCGTCCGGTGAAACCGGTGCTTTCGACGAATTTTTTCCAGCCGGCGCCGCGCGGCGAGCCGGCAACACGTTCGACGTTGTGCTGCACGATCGCGTCCATCTGCGCGTCGAGCTGCGCGATCGACGCGCCGGGCGCCAGCCGGCCGATCATGTCGTAGGCCTCGCGGCCGCGCTCGTCGTCGCTGCGCTGCTTGTCCGAGAACGTCAGCGGCGCCCACAGGTCGGACTTGCGATCCGGAAAGAAGAAGCTTTCCGGCATGACGCCGACGACGCGATAGTTGTCGCCGTCCAGATGCACGTCGCGCCCGACGATGCCGGCGTCGCCACCGAACTGATTTTTCCACATGGAAAAACTGAGCACCGCAACGTGATCGTTGCCGGCTTTCGCGTCGTCTTCGGCCAGCGTGCGTCCGAGCATCGCATTCGCACCAAGAGTGGAGAACAGACTCGGTGTCGTCGAGACACCGTTCAGGCGTTCCGGCGCCGACTGCACGTTGAGATTGAAGCTGCGCGGTTGCCAGAGCGCCGATTCGGCCAGTGCCGGCGCCTGCGCGCGGCGGTCGAGATAGTCCGGAATCGACGTGGCGGCCACCAGCAGTTCGCCCTTGGGATACGTGTTGTATACATGGATCAGCCGCTCGCTGTCTGCGTACGGCAGCGGCTTGAGCAACAGCGCGTCGACGACGCTGAAGACCGCGGTGTTCGCGCCGATTCCAAGTGCAAGGGTCAGCACGGCCGCGAGCGTGAAGCCAGGTTTCGCCAGCAGCATGCGCGCGCCGTAGCGCAGGTCCTGAAGCAGATGAGTCAGCATGATCACTTTCTCCGGATCATTCGTGACGCAGGGCGACGATCGGATCGAGCCGCGCGGCGCGGCGTGCAGGCAGCCAGCAGGCAACGAACGCGGTCGCGATCAGCACACTGGCAACGGCGGCGAGGCTCGGCAAATCGATCGGCGCCACGTCGAACAAGCGGCTGCGCAGCATCAAGCCGGTCGCCACGGCGCCGAGCATGCCGACGCCGACACCGATGCCGACCAGGCGCGCGCCGTCGCCGAGCACTCCGCGGCGCACGCGGCGGCTGTCCGCGCCGATCGCCATGCGCAGGCCGATTTCACTCGTGCGCTGCTCGACGCTGAAGGCGAGTACGCCGTAGATACCGATCGCCGCCAGCAGCAGCGCGCAGATCGCGAACAGGCTCAGCAACTGCAGGGGGACGCGCCGGCCGGTCAGCGAGTTTTCAATGCGCTGCTCGAGCGTGCTGATGTTGAACAACGGCTGTTCGGCATCGACCGCGCGAACGGCGGCGCGCAGCGGCTCGACCAGGCTCGCCGGCGCGGCGGCCGCGCGCAGCGCGAGATAGACGCTGTCGCCGGGATGCGTGCCGAGGTCGAAATAGAACGTCGGCTTTTCGGCCGGCTGGGTCAGGTCCCAATGCTTGACCGCGCCGACGACGCCGACGATCGTCCAGGCGTCGCCGGTCCCGTCGCTGCCGAGCGTGATGCGCTGGCCAACCGCGTCGCCGTTCGGAAAGTAGCGGTGTTCGAACGAACTGTCGACGACGATGCTCCTGGCCGGCGCGTTCCAGTCCGCTGAAGTGAACGCACGGCCGCGCAGGACCGGGATGCGCATCGTCGCAAAGAAGCTCTCGTCGACGCTGCGCCAGGCCGCATGCGGCAGCGAGCCTTCGACCGCGCGCCCGTCAATGCGGAACACGATACCGGCGTTTTCGCCCGAGAACGGCAGCTTCGTCGTCGCGCCGGCGACCTCGACGCCCGGCAAAGCGCGCACCGCTTCGAGCATGTCGTGCAGTCCGCGCGCCTGGGCGGCCGCGTCGGGATACTTCGCGGCAGGCAGTGTCAGGTGCGCGGTCAGCACGTTGGCGCTGGTGAATCCGGGATTCTGCTGCGCGGCATTGTAGAAGCTGCGCATGAGCAAGCCGGCGCCCGACAGCAGCGCGATCGCGAGCGCAATCTGCACGACGACGAGCGTCGCGCGCACGCGGCGCGCGCCGCGGCTACCGCCGGCAAGGCGCGTGGATTCGCGCAGCGTCGATGCCTGCAGACCGGTCGCGACGAACGCAGGCGCGAGGCCGAACACGAGCGTGGCGACCGCGCTGATGGCGAGCGTGAACGCCAGCGTGCGCAGGTCGATGGCGAACGTTGCCCATGCCGGCAGCAGGCCGGACTTGGCGACGATGCTTACTCCAAACCATGCGCCGCCGACGCCAAGCGCCGCGCCGAGAGCCGCGAGCAGCGCCGCTTCGGTCAGCAGTTGGCGCGCAATGTCGCCGCGCCGCGCGCCGAGTGCCGTGCGCGTCGCCAGTTCCGCACGCCGCGCCGAGAGCCGCGTCAGAAGCAGGTTCGCAACGTTCGCCAACGCGATCAGCAGGACCAGCGCAACCGCGATCTGCAATACGGCCAGCTCTCCGGCATTGCGGCCGGACAATTGCTCGCGTAGCGGGCGCGTGCCGAAATGCAGGTCGATGTCCTTGACCCAGCGCGCGTACGCACCGCCGTCGCCCGCGGCGCTGCGCTCGACGTTGCGTTGCACGACGGCCGCCGCCTGTGCCTCGACCTGCGCCGCCGAGGCGCCGGGTGCGAGCCGGCCCACGATCGACGAGAAGTTTTCGCCGCGAGCGTCGTCGGTCAGTTGTTCCGGCGTAAACGCGAACGGCACGAACAGGCCGGTCTCGACGCGTGGAAACATGAAGCCCGCGGGCAGCACGCCGACAATGCGGTATTGCTCGCCGTCGAGGCGCAGGCTGCGCTCCAGGATATTCGGGTCGGCGCCGAAACGATTGCGCCAGAGCGTGTCGGTCAGCACGGCGACGTGATCGTGCCCCGGCACGGCTTCGTCGTCCGCGAATGCGCGGCCGAGCGCGGGGGCGGCACCCAGTGTCGAAAACAGCGAAGGTGTTGCGCGAAGCCCGGCGAGGCGCTCGGGCGCTGCGCTGCCTTCGACGAGATTGAAGCTTGCATCGGTGTACAGCGCGCTGTCGGCCAGCGCCGGAACATCGCGATGCAGGTCGACGTAATCGGGAATCGAAACGTTGTCCGGGCCGCCACTACCCCACGTCGCGTACAGGTCGACCAGACGTCCGGCGTCGCGGTACGGCAATTGGCTGAGGTACACGCCGTCGATCAGCGTGAACACCAATGTGTTCGCGCCGATGCCGAGAGCGAGCGTCAGCACGGCCACCAGCGTGAAGCCGGGCTTGGCCGCGAACACGCGCAAGCCGTGACGCAGGTCTTCGAGGAGATGAGTCAGCATCGGACGTCCGCCTTATTCGTAGCGCAGCGCGACGGTCGGCGCCACGCGCAGCGCGCGGCGTGCCGGACCAATCGTCGCGACCAAAACGATGCCGGCCAGCAACGCGCTCGCGCCGGCGAAGCTCAGCGGATCGTACTGGCTGATGCCGACGAGCTCGCTCGCCAGCATGCGGCCCCAGGCCAGCGCGAACGGAATGCCGATCAGCATGCCGAGCGCTGCGTAGGCGGCGCTGCGCTTGAGCACCCAATGCCACACGCGCGCGTCGCTGGCGCCGAGCGCGCGGCGCAGGCCGAGTGCCTGGGTCTGCTGGGCGACCGCATAGGACACGACGCCGTAGATGCCGATCGCAGCCAGACTCAGTGCGGTAAGGGCGAACAGCGAGAACAGCGTCAGCGTCAGCCGGCGGCGCGCGAGCGAATCGGCGATGCGCTGCGCCATCGGTGCGACTTCGAACACCGGCGCGGCCGCGTCGATGCCGCGAACCGCGCTGCGCACTGCGCTGGCGAGTGTTTCCGCGGCCAGCGGCGAGCGGATCATCAGTGCGACAGTTCCGGCTGGCTGCTGCGCATGCGGTTCGTAGGCCTGCGCGGTCGGAGCGACGTCGAGGCCGTACTGGCGCACATCACCGACGACACCGACGACGCTCGCCCAGGGCGCTGTCTCGTCGCGGCCGCCGAGCTGGATCTGCTTGCCGAGCGCGTCTTCGTCCGGCCACATCGTGCGCGCGAGAGTGGCGCTGACTATCGCCACCGGTCCGCTGTCGGCGCGATCCGACGCGCTGAAGTCACGCCCTTCCAGCATTGGAATGCGCATCGTTGCGAAATAGCCGGGTGTGGCAAAGAAGCGATCGACTTCGGGCGCCTGCTGCGCCGGAATCGGCCGGTCCTTGATATGGAAACCGGCACGGTCGAAACCGCCCGACAGCGGCAATGGCGTAACGACGCTCGCCGCCGAGACACCGGGCTGCGCGCGCACTTGCTCGAGCAACTGCTCGTAGAAACGCGTCGTCTCGCCCGGGTCGTCGTAGCGCTTGCCGACCACGGAGACGTTCATCGCGGTCAGTTCCTGCGCTTCGAAACCCGGATCCACGCGCAGCAGCCCGGCGAAGCTGCGCAGCACGAGCGTCGCGCCGATCGCGAGCACGAAAGCAAGAACGATCTGGGCGACGATCAGGATGCCTTGTGCGCGCGCCGCGCGCGTGTCGCCCGACGAGCGCGCGCCGGAGCGCAGCGCGACATCGAGTTCGAAAGCCGAGGCGCGCAGCGCCGGCCACAATCCCGTCAACAGCGCCACGGCGGTACTGAGCGCCAGTGCGAAGAGCAATGCGCCGGAACCCAGCGCCATGCCGTCGATCCGCGGCAGCGACTCGCTCGCGTACCGCACGAGCGCGCGCGTGGCGGCAAGCGCGACGACGATCGCCAGCGCCCCACCGCAGACTGCAAGCAGCGCGGATTCACACAACAGCAGGCGCGCCACGCGCGATCGCCCCGCGCCGAGCGCGCGGCGCACGGCCAGTTCGCGTTCGCGCGACTGCGCGCGCACCAGAATCAGGTTGCCGACATCGACGCAAGCGATCAGCAGCACCAAACCGGCGGCGGCGAACAACAGCCACAACATCGTCGGCGTCGCGCCGACCAGCGTCGCCTGCAGCGGCTTGGCGATGAAGCGCATCTTCGGCGGATAGGCCTGCGGATAGTCGCTGATCAGCCGCGCTGCGAGAGCATCGAGTTCGGCGCGCGCGGCGCCGAGGTTCGCATCGGGCTTCAGGCGAGCGACCGCTTGCAGATGCAGGCAATCGCGGCAGGCCGGCGGATCACCGAGGCGATAGCCGAGCGGCAGCCAGATTTCCGGAACCATGGCGACATTGCCGTAGAACGCCGCGCGGAACGACTCGGGCAACACGCCGACGACCGCGCGGTCGCGACCATTCACCGTGACCTTGCGTCCGACGATGTTCGGGTCGCTGCCGTACTGGTCGCGCCAGACGCGGGCGCCGAGCACGACGACGTCGCGCAGTCCGGACTGGTCCTCGGCTTCGGTGAACGTACGGCCGAGGATCGGCTTGACGCCGAACACATCGAAATATTGCGGACTGACGCGCATGCCGGTCAGCATTTGCGCATCACCCGGCGTCGTGATGCTGGCCTGCCAGTCGGCGAAAACCGCGACCGACGCGAAACTGTGCAATTGTTGCTGCCAGTCGACGAACGTCGGGTAACCGACGTTGATCGGCAAACGCTCGTACTCGGTGTTGGCCTGCGCCAGCGACACCAGTTGCTCGGCATGCGGATACGGCAATGGATCGAAGACGACTGCCTTGATCACGCTGAAGATCGCGGTATTGACGCCGATGCCGAGCGCGAGGGTGAGGATCGCCGCCAGCGTGAAACCCGGTTTTGCGGCCAGCGACCGCAATCCTTGACGCAGATCCTGGAGCAGCGAGCGCATCTGGATCCTCCGGGCGTTGTTGCCTGCCTTCAGCTGCGCACGACTGCCGCGCGCACGCGTTCGTCTTCCTCGTGGCGCAGGCGATGCATCGTCGCTTCGTCGACGACGCGGCCGTCGAACATGAAGATCTTGCGGTCTGCGAACTCGGCGTAGCGCGGATCATGCGTGACCATGCAGATCGATGCGCCGGCCTTGTGCAGGTCGCCGAGCAGGCCCATGACCGCCTCGCCGTTGCGCGAGTCGAGGTTGCCGGTCGGTTCGTCGGCGAGCAGGATCGAAGGCTTTCCGACCAATGCGCGCGCGACAGCGACGCGCTGCTGCTGGCCGCCGGACAGCTGCGCCGGATAGTGCTTGAGCCGATGCGCCATGCCGACGCGCTCGAGCGACTCGAGCACGCGCTCCTTGCGTTCGGCCTTGGTCATGCCGTCGCGGTAGGTCAGCGGCAGTTCGACGTTCTCGAAGACGCTGAGGTCGCCGATCAGGTTGAACGCCTGGAAGATGAAGCCGATCTCGCGGTTGCGGATGCGCGCGCGCTCGTTCGCGCCGATGTCCTCGACCGCGACGCCGTTGAGCTGGTACTTGCCCTCGGTCGGACTGTCGAGCAGGCCGAGGATCGACAGCAGGGTCGATTTGCCACAGCCCGACGGGCCGGAGATCGAAACGTATTCGCCGGGAAAAATGGAAAAGTGTACGCCGGCGAGCGCGTGGGTTTCGACCTCGTCGGTGAAGAACACCTTCTTGATCGAGTCCATCGAGATCAGGGCTTGGGACTGGTTCTGGTTTTGTTGCTGGGCGGCGCTGGCTTGGGTCATCGTCGTGTCGTTCATGGGCTTCCCCGTAAGGTTTTTTTCTGTCGTCATTCCCGCTTTCGCGGGAATGACGACACTATTTAGTCAATCGCTTCTCTGATGCCGATAATGAAAGTTTGGTTGCCAAGTCAATTGAGCCGGATGCGTTCATAGGCATCCCACGCCGACGTGTCCGACAACACGACCTGGTCGCCGGTCTTCAGGCCCTGGGTGATTTCGATCAGGTTGACCGAGCTGCGGCCCAGCCGCACCGGCACGCGTTCGGCGATGCCGTCCGCCGGATTCAAGCGGAACAGACGTACTTCGGAATTCGGCTGTCCGAAGGCCGGGCGGCCGACGTACATCACGTTGGCGAGTCGTTCGATCTCGATCGTGCCTTCGACGCTCAGATCCGGACGCGCGCCCGGCGGCAGCGTGCCGGTCAGATCCACGTCGACGAGCACGGTGCCGTTGAGCACGGCCGGATCGATGCGCTCGACCTTGCCGTCGACGATGCCGTTGCGCGTGTCGACCTTGACCGCCTGGCCGATCAGCACGTCCTTGGCCTGGGTTTCGGCGATGTGCAATTCCGCGCGCAGCACGTCCGGACGCGCCACGCGCGCGAGGTTCGTCCCGGCCGTGACTTGCTGGCCTTCCTGCACCGGAACGACCTGCAGCACGCCGGCAATGCCGGCCTTGAGCGACAGCGCGTCGGCCTGGCGCTGGCGCAGATCGAGTGTCGTTTCGAGCTGGCCGAGGCGCGCGGTGTCGGCGTTGATCTGCGCACGAACGGTTTCGGCGAACTTCTTCATGCG
>DATIEJ010000059.1:0-8466 GCA_035455825.1 Rhodanobacteraceae bacterium
AAAGGATTTCTTGCGCCGATCCGCGCCGGCCTCGATGCGGCCGGCTCCAGTGCAGCCCAGGCGGATGCAGGCGCAAGCGCGCATGCCGCGTGAGCCGAAAAAGCCCGAACAACCCTTGTCCGGGGCGCCCCAACTGGCGCCCCCGATCGATACCGGAGAAGTTGGCGACATGAGCTGGTTGCAGAAACTGATGCCCTCGCGCATCCGCACCGAAGGCACCTCGAAAGGCAAGGTGCCCGAGGGCCTGTGGGAAAAATGCGAAGGTTGCGGCGCCGTGCTTTACCGGCCCGAGCTGGAGCGCAATCTCGATGTCTGCCCGAAGTGCGGACATCACCACCCGATCGGCGCGCGCCAGCGTCTGGCGGCGTTCTTCGACGCGGATAGCTCAAAGGAGTTGTTCGCCGAGCTCGAGCCGGTCGACACTCTGAAATTCCGCGACTCGAAGAAGTACAAGGACCGCATCGTTGCGGCGCAGAAACAGACCGGCGAGAAGGATTCGCTGATCGTGCTGCGCGGCCTGCTCATGACCCAGCCGCTGATCGCCTGCGCGTTCGAATTTGCGTTCATGGGCGGATCGATGGGCTCGGTCGGCGGCGAGAAGTTCGCGCTCGGCGCCGAGCAGGCGCTCGACGAACGCATTCCGCTTGTCAGTTTTGCCGCCAGCGGAGGCATGCGCATGCAGGAAGGCCTGCTGTCGCTGATGCAGATGGCAAAAGTGTCGGCCGCCCTGGCGCGCCTGCGCAGCGCCGGCGTGCCATATATTTCCGTGCTCACGCATCCGACGACCGGCGGCGTGTCGGCAAGCCTGGGCATGCTCGGCGACATCAACATCGGCGAGCCGAAGGCGCAAATCGGATTCGCTGGCCCGCGCGTCATCGAGCAGACCGTGCGCGAAACGTTGCCCGAAGGATTCCAGCGCTCGGAATTCCTGCTCGACCACGGAGCGATCGACCTGATCGTCGATCGCCGCCAGATGCGCGAGAAAGTCGCGGCATTGCTCGCCCTGCTGATGCGTGCGCCAAAGGCGGCGTAATGGCGGTGGCCAGGGTTGAGGGCTGAGGGCTGAGTAGAAGCGCGCTGTCCGCTCCTCATTCGCGCAAGTCATCCGCTGCGCAGTAGACTGCGGTTCTGCAGTGCGCCACGCCTTTCTCGCCTCAGCCCTCAGCCCTCAGCCCAGCCCAGCCCATGCGCAACCTCAGCGACTGGCTCGACTACCAGCAGCGCATCCACCCGCGCAGCATCGAGCTGGGTCTGGCGCGCGTGCGTGAAGTATGGCAACGGCTCGGGGCGCCCGCTCCAGCGCCCGTGGTCATCACGGTCGGCGGCACGAACGGCAAAGGGTCGACGGTCGCATTCCTCGAAGCGATGCTCGCGGCGATGGGCAAGCGCGTGGGCGGTTACACCTCGCCGCATCTGCAGCGCTACAACGAGCGCGTCCGGCTGCTGGGACGCGAGGCCGGTGACGTCGAACTGGTCGATGCCTTCGAGCGCATCGAGGCAGCGCGCCTGATGCCCGCGCGCGACCAGATCCCGCTGACATACTTCGAGTTCGGCACGCTGGCGGCGCTGTGGATTTTTGCGCAGAACAGACTCGACGTCGCGGTGCTCGAAGTCGGGCTCGGGGGGCGCCTGGACGCGGTCAATATCGTCGATGCCGACGCTGCGATAGTCACGACGATCGACCTGGATCACCAGGACTGGCTCGGCAACGATCGTGACAGCATCGGTTACGAGAAGGCCGGCATTTTCCGCGGCTCGCGCCCGGCGATTCTCGGAATGCGCGAACCGCCGGCCGGATTGCTTGCGGAGGCCAGCCGGATCGGCGCCGACGTGCGCCGGCTCGGCATCGACTACGACTTCGCTTTGCAGCCCTCGGGCTGGCAGTGGCGATCCGGCGACGAAAGCATCGACTTGCCGGCGCCGGTTCTGGCAGCGCCATGCCAAACCGGTAATGCGGCTGCGGCGATCGCGGCGCTGCATGCCCTGCGCGACCGCATCGGCTGGATCCTGCCTGCGCTGGCGACGGGCGTGCGTACTGCGCGACTTGCGGCCCGGCTGCAGCGTTTCGTGCGGCCCGGGACTGCCGAAATCATAGTCGACGTGGCGCACAACCCGCAGGCCGCCGGCGTGCTCTCGTCGTGGCTCGAACAAAATCCTATCGGCGGCAGGACGTTCGCGGTATTCGGCGCCCTGGCCGACAAGGACGTCGGCGGTATCGCGGCTCCGCTGTCGCCGCGCATCGACCGCTGGCATCTTGCCGGACTGGACGCGCTGACGTCACGCGGCCTGCGCGTGGCCGACCTGCGCGAGCGGCTCTCCGCAGCCGCACCGCCGCCTGCGCCGCTCGAGACGCACGCCGATCCGCGCGAAGCGCTGGCGGCTGCGCAACAGCAAGCAGGCGAGGGCGATCGCATCGTCGCGTTCGGTTCGTTTTACATCGCCGCCGCGGCGCTCGACGCTCTGGATGCAGGCGCGAAGATCTGACGACACGGACCACGCCGTCGCCGGGATCGCGATTCTGCGCACGCGACTGAATTTTCATTCAGCGCGGATGCGAGGCGGGCGCAGGTATAATGGCGCCGTTGCCGATGAGGTTGCCCATGGATTCTGCTTTGAGACAACGCCTGCTCGGTGCTGCAGTACTGGTCGCACTGGCGATCATCTTCGTGCCGATGTTCCTCGGCAACGCACCGCCGAAGCCGGACAGCGCGATCCAGAACCTCGATATCCCGCCGTTGCCGGAACGCAAGTTCGAAACGCGCACACTGACGGTCGAGCCCCCGGCCGCCGCCGCGCCCGTTCCGGCCAGGTCGTCCGACAAACTGCCGACGGTCGACACGAAGGCGCCGCCGACGTTCGAAGCGCCTGACGCCGACAAGCCCGGTCCCGACAAGCCCGGTGCGGACAAGGGCGCCAAGAGCCCGCCGCCCGCGGCGACGCCGCCGAAGGCGCCCGCTGCCGACAAGCCGGCCACGACCGAAACCAAGCCCGTGTCGGCCGAGGCCAAGCCATCCGTCGCCGAGACCGCGGCTGTTCGGGGCGGACGCTTCAGCATCAATCTTGGCATTTATGCCGACCAGGCGCATGCAAACGCGTTGATCGCCAAGGTCACCAAGCTCGGATTCGTCGCCTATGGCGAACCGACCGAATATCAGGGCAAGAGCGCGCAGCGCGTTCGCGTCGGGCCGTTTGCCGACCGGGCCGCGGCGGAATCCGCGCGCCTGAAGATCAAGCAGGCCGAGCCGAAGGTGCCCAGCAGCGTGACCGAATCGGCCGAAGCACAACCGGCAGCGGATGCGCCGGCGACCGCGGTCGCCGCCGACCGCGCGGGCGGCTGGGCCGTGCAGCTTGGCGCCTTCAAGTCCGAAGCCGAGGCGAACAAGCTGCGCGACCGCGTGCGCACGGTCAGCATGGCCTCGTTTGTCGACCGTTCGGGCACTGGCGACGATACGCTGTGGCGCGTGCGCGCGGGGCCGTATGCCGACCGCGCCGGCGCCGAAAGCGCGCGCGCGACGCTCAAGCAGAAACTGCAGGCCGACGGCATGATCGTGACGCAGCCCTGACCGGCGTGGACGCGGAAAAGTTTACGAATGAACTTTGCCGACTACTGCATCATCGCCGTGCTCGGGCTATCCGTGTTGATGGGGCTTTGGCGCGGTTTCATCGGCGAAGTGCTGGCGTTGGCTTGCTGGGTCGTGGCGTTCTGGGTCGCATGGGAGTTCGGGCCGCGGCTGGCGGCGGCGTTCAGCGGCATCGATGCGCCGTCGGTGCGCCTGTTGCTCGGCTACGCGATCTGCTTCATCGCGGTGTTGATCGCCGGAGCGATCGTGAGTTTCCTGATGCGCAAGCTGGTTGCCGGCAGCGGTCTGACCGGCAGCGACCGTCTGCTCGGCATGGTGTTCGGACTGATGCGCGGCCTGGTGCTGGTCACGTTGATCGTGCTGCTGCTCGGCTTCACGCCGCTGCCGCGCGATCCGTGGTGGCACCAGTCGCAGTTGTTGCCGACGTTCCAGGAAGGCGCGCACTGGGTATCGGCGCGATTGCCTCCGGAAGTGACCCGGTACCTTGATTTGCGCGGATTGCTGCCGCAGATACCGGCAGCGACTGCAGCACCGGCGCAGAAGGCGCCGGAAAAGGGCAAGTGACCGTCGCCACTTGGCGGCGGCGGGATTTTGATCGCGGTCCGGACAACGATGGCATCGCGTTCGGTGCCGGCGAGTGCAGGCGGCGTCTTCGGAGCAAACCAGAGCATGTGCGGAATCATCGGTATTGTCGGCAAGTCCGAAGTCGCGTCGGCGCTGTACGACGGCTTGACCGTGCTCCAGCACCGCGGCCAGGACGCCGCTGGGATCGCCACGGTCGACGGCAATCGCCTGCGCCTGCACAAAGGAGCGGGCCTCGTCGCCGATGTGTTCCAGCGCGAGGACATGCTGACGCTGCGCGGCCACATCGGCATCGGTCACTGCCGGTATCCGACCGCCGGTTCGGATTCGAGCGCCGAGGCGCAGCCGCTGTACGTGAATTCGCCGTACGGCGTCGCGCTGTGCCACAACGGCAACCTGATCAACACCGACGCGCTGCGCCGCGAGATGTACGAAGGCGACCGCCGCCACATCAACACCGATTCGGATTCCGAAGTCCTGCTCAACATCTTCGCGCACGAGTTGCAGATCCAGGAGCGGCACGCGCTGACGCCGGACCATATCTTCAAGGCCGTCGCCGGCGTGCACGAGCGCGCGCGCGGCGGCTATGCGGTCGTCTCGCTGCTGCTCGGCTACGGTATCGTCGCGTTCCGCGATCCGCACGGCATTCGCCCGCTCGTACTCGGCGAGCGCGAGACGGCCGCGGGCAAGGAATATGTCGTCGCCTCGGAGTCGGTGGCGCTCGACATCCTCGGCTTCAAGTGCCTGCGCGACGTCGCGCCCGGAGAAGCGGTCCTGCTGAGCGCCGACGGACGCTTGTTCACGCGCCAGTGCGCCGACGGCCGCGTGCACGCGCCGTGCATCTTTGAATATGTATACTTGGCCCGGCCGGACTCGATGATCGAGGATGTGTCGGTATACAAGGCGCGCTTGCGCATGGGCGAGCGGCTGGCCGCGAAGATCCTCAAATTGCGTCCCGACCACGGCATCGACGCCGTCATTCCGATTCCCGACACCGCGCGCACGGCGGCCAGCTCGCTGGCGCAGGCGCTCGGCGTGCCGATGCGCGAAGGCTTCGTCAAGAACCGCTACATCGGCCGCACGTTCATCATGCCGGGGCAAAGCGAGCGGGTGAAGTCGGTGCGACGCAAGCTCAACGCGATCGGCCTGGAGTTCCGCAAGAAGAACGTGCTGCTGGTCGACGACTCGATCGTGCGCGGCACGACGTCCAGGCAGATCATCCAGATGGCGCGCGAGGCCGGCGCCAGGAATGTGTACTTCGCTTCGGCCGCGCCGCCGGTGCGCTTTCCGAATGTGTACGGCATCGACATGCCGGCCGCGGCCGAACTGATCGCGCACAATCGCACCGAAGAGGAGATTCGGACCTTCATCGGCGCCGACTGGCTCGTGTACCAGGATCTGGACGATCTCATCGCCGCGGTCGCCGACGGCAACGAGAACCTCACGCATTTCGACACATCGTGCTTCTCCGGCGAGTACGTGACAGGCGTGGATTCCACCTACCTGAGCGACCTCGAGTTCGAGCGATCGGACACTGCCAAGCTGCAGCGGCGTACGCTCGCAAGTTGAGCTGGAGGCGCTGAAGCGTCCGCCAGCCTCGATGATGCGCCGAGCCGCCACCGGGTTCGCGAGACGGCAAGCGCCACGGTTCGTGCTGGCAGGTCACTGCGTCGCGTGCGTGCCCCTCGCGCCACCGCATCGACCGTGAGCTGTGGTTTAATTCGCCCCGTGCAGTCGCTCGCGGAGCGCAGATCGGGGATGGCGTAGTGTTGGTGCAGGGAAATCTGTTTGCGAGCGCCGAGCGTTGCCTCGACTGTGCCACCGTTTCCGAAAAGCTGTCCTTGACCGATGCTGCCGTCCGTGCGTTCGCAGCCGGCGAACTGGGCATTGAATCTGCGCATGCACCGCGGCCGATCGGCCTGCCCGGCCGGCCTGCGCGCCCGCAGCTGGTCGAACCCCGCAAGTTGCCACGCCGCGGCCTCGGAACGCTGGCAGGACGCGCGGCTCTGGTTCATGCCGTCGCGCACATCGAATTCAACGCGGTCAACCTTGCCTGGGATGCGATCTACCGGTTCCGCGGGATGCCGGCCGCGTACTATCGCGACTGGATCGGCGTCGCCGGCGACGAAGCCAGGCATTTCCGCCTGCTCGAGGCGCGGCTGCAACAGCTCGGCCACGCCTATGGCGATTTCGACGCGCATGACGGGCTTTGGGAAATGGCGGTAAAGACGTCCGATTCCTGCCTCGAGCGCATGGCCTTGGTGCCGCGCGTGCTGGAAGCCCGCGGGCTCGATGTCACTCCGGGCATGATCGAGCGGCTGCGCCTGGCCGGCGATGCGGACACCGTGCGCATTCTCGAACTGATCCTGCGGGAGGAAGTGGCCCACGTCGCTGCGGGGTCGCGCTGGTTCGCCTGGTGTTGCGCACGCAGCGAGGTCGACGCCGAAGAGACCTTTGCCGCGCTCGTGCAGAAGTTCGCGCGCGGCGCGATCAGGATGCCACTGAATGCCGACGCGCGCCGCGCCGCCGGCTTCAGCGATGGCGATCTCGCGCGTCTTGCGGCGCTGGCCGCCTGATGCGGAGCCTGCTCCTCGCCATCGCATTGATCGCGGTCTGGCTGCTCGTGCTCGGCACTGCGGCCGGAGTGCCCTGGTCGGCGCCGTTGTCCCCGCGCACGACGGTAAGCCTCAACGGCCAGGATTTCCGTCCGCTCGTCGGCGCTGGTGTCGAGGACGGCACGGCGCTCGGCGTCGGCGCGATAGCGACCGACGGTTATGCGCTGCAGACCACGTCGCTGGATCGCCTGCGCGCCGCCGACCTGCCTGTCCTGCGCTACCACTTCGAGGATTTCCCGCGCACGCTCGAACTCGTGCTCGTATTCCGCCGCGCCGATGCGCCGGAAGACGTGCAGACGGTGGCTTTGCCCTGGCCCGGCGATGGTCGCGTGGCGTTTGACTTGCGCACCGCCACCGAAGCCTGGCGCGGCGAAATCATCGAGCTCGGATTCGCCGAGTACGCGACTTCGCAGCTGGTGCCGCCGAGCATCGCGTTTCGGCCGTTCCGGCTCGTGAGCGCACGCCTGCAGTCGCCGGCCTGGAACGCCGCGCCCGCGCTGTTGCGATCCGGCTGGTTCGGATATCGTCCGTGGAGCCAGGCCGCCGTCAACGCGGTCGCGCAGGGCGCCGAAGGCACGACGTCGATGCCCCTCACGCTGGCCCTTGGCGGCATGATGACATTCGCCGTGCTGGCATGGTTGCGCCGGGAATGGCGCGGGCGGCTGCTGCGGCTTGCCCTCGTGCTGGCCGCCATCGCATGGGTGGCGCTCGACTTGCGCGGGCTCGACGATCTGTGGGCCAAGCACGCACTGACCACGTCGATTTATTCGGGCAAGTCATGGCAGGAGCGCGCGCGCCTGCAGCCGGATGAAGATGTCGCCGGATTTGCCCAGCTGAGCCGCCAGCAATCGTCTTCCCCGAGCGCCGGCCAACGCGTGCTGGTTGCTTCGGATTCCGTGTACAAGATGCTCAGGCTGATCTACTTCCTGCTGCCACTGAATACGGCGCCGCTGGAAACAGCGATGGCCCATGCTTCGCCATCCACCTTTCCAGCCGACACGCTGATCGTCATTTGCGCCGGCACGGCGTGGCAGTACGACGGCGCGGCCTCGACGTTGCGATCGGGCGCCAGGGAAGTGCCGGTCACGCCCGTGTTCGTCGGCGGCGAACTTGGCATCTATCGCCTGCGCCGGGGTGCACCGTGAGCACGGCCTATCTGCTCGCTTGGGTTGTTGCGATCGCAGCGGGCATGCTCGTGGCGTTCGGGCTAGGCGCGTCGACGCGTGCCGGGCGAACGGCGATGGTATGTGGTTATGGCATCGTGTTCGGCATGCTGCTCGCCGCGGCAGCGACTGCGTTGACCGCGCGCGGCGACACGTCTCAGGCGTGGATCCATGCGGCACCGTGGCTCGCGGCGTTTGCGATTATGTTCGCTGCGCTTGCGTACTGGATGCAGCGCCGTGCGGTCGCGGCAAGGACGCCTGAAATCGACGACGAAGGCTCGGGTTACTGGCCGCGGCTTGTGGCGATCGTCGCGCTGGCCTCGCTGATCTGGCGCGCATCGATTCTCGCCAGCGAGGTTCTGCTGCGACCGACGTTTCCGTGGGATGCGTGGGACGCTTGGGCGGTCAAGTCGAAGACCTGGTATCTGCTCGGACACTATGCGGCATTCGTTTCGCCGGCCGAGTGGCTCGCCCACCCCGATGCGGAATTGTATACCGGCCCGACCTGGGACTATCCGTCGACGC
>DATIEJ010000060.1:0-4432 GCA_035455825.1 Rhodanobacteraceae bacterium
ACGCAGGCAGCGCCAACCGCGAAAATACGCGGCTCTGCCTATCAAATTCCCCGATAGCTCAGCGGTAGAGCAAGTGACTGTTAATCACTGGGTCGGCGGTTCGATCCCGTCTCGGGGAGCCATAAAAAAGGCCCTGCAGCAGTGCAGGGCCTTTTCCTTGATGGGTTCATCCAAATTCAAAGAACTACTTCATGCCATGACCGCATATGTGCATCACCGCGCATAAGCCACATTGGCCGATGCCTTCGCGCCGAAGACGACGTCGTCAGCGCGAGCGCCGCTTGTGCGGCCCAGCGAATCCGTGCTCGTAAGTCTTGAGGTCCCGGCGATAGCACTCACAAGCGGCGGTCTCCAGACGGCTGCGATTCAAGATCGTCATATTGCCGCGAGAGTATCGTATGAGCTTGCGCGCCTGCAGACCGTGGGCTGCCTCGGATACTCCGGCGCGTCGGACGCCCAGCATGTATGCCAGGAACTCTTGCGTCACCCTGAAGGAATCAGCAAGCGCTCGGTCGTGAGTCATCAGCAGCCATCTCGCCAGCCGTTTCTCGACGGTGTGAAAGCGCAGGCAGCCGGAAGCCTGGGCTAGTTGCCTCAGAACGACGGAAAGATATCTGTCGAGCAACTGTCGCACCGCGGGCATGTCGTCCACGTGGCGGATATACGTCGCAGTCTTCATGCGCCACGCGCTTCCCGCACCTTGCACCAGCGCACGGAAGGGGGCGATTCGGTTTCCGAGGGTGCACGCGGAACCGCACATGCCTTCCTTCCCTACCATGCCTACCTCGAGGGTGAGGTGGTCATCGACCGTCGTAAGCAGGGAAACGAAACCGGTGGTTGGAAAATATACATGCGGCATGTCCTGCCCTTGTTCGTACAGGACAGTCCCGAGCGGCAATTCAATCTGCGTGCAGTCGCGCAGCAGGCGCTTTCGCTCCTCGCTTGGCAGCGCATCCAGCAACTGATTGGTGGTGTGGATGGACAAGGCAGTTCTCCTGGTGCGGTAGGAGAGCTGCAAGAGTTTTCCGGCGCTGGTCCCCGATCAGATGGTTTCCGACCGCGGGTCAGTATGTCAGGGCCAAAGGCGGGCGTCGGTCCGGTGCCGCACATATGATTCCATGAAGTTGTACGCCGTGTTCCCCGGGTTACAAGGTGCCTGACTGCCGTAGCACGAGAGGTGTCTTGCAAACTCTTTTCGTGCGGCCCCAGAGCATTCGCGTGCCATCGTCTCGAGTTTCTGTCGAGAACGGCTGGACGCGGGGATAGGGCAGGATAGGCGTGTAAATGACTGCCACCCAAACCGACAAGCCACCGTTCCAACGTCGGCGCACGCCGCGGACGCGGACGACGTTCGTCGACGCCATGCCCCGGGCCGCAGACGAACCCGGCGCGACATTTCCCGGTATTTGCTGTCGCTCCTTCGCGCTTTCTCCGTTTCCGAAGGTCAGCCACGCCAGTAATGCGCGGCAACCATCTCGAACTTTGGGGGAACGAGCACCATGAACACCTCTGCTTCCCGCTTGCAGCGCGGGATTTGCCGCAGTCCTGTCGCCGTCGCAATCGCTTCGGTACTCGCGCTGGCCGGCCCGACAAGCGCCCTTGCAAGCAACAACTGGCTCGTCACGAGCTGCACGGATGCTGCCCCGGGTTCATTGCGTGCGATCGTCCTGGCGCCGACAACACTGTCCGGCGACACGGTCGACCTGAACACGCTGGAGTGCCCTGACGGCAAGCTCACGTTGACGAGCTCGTCGATCACGATCGCGCAGGATTCGCTGACGATCGTCGGACCGGGCAAGGACGTGCTGCAAATCTATGCCGCCGGACTGCCCTCCACCGGACGCGTGTTCGACCACCAGGGATCCGGGACGCTGGACATCCGCAACCTGGGCTTGTCCAGCGGCCACGTGTATCGCTACGCCGCGGGACAGGTCGCCCTCGGCGGCTGCATTTATTCGAAGGCCGACGTGTCGCTGCTGTCGGTCAAACTCGATACGTGCAGCGTCACGAGCTTGCAGGATCGGGCGCGCGGCGGAGGCGTCTACACGAAAGGCACGCTGACGATCGACCAATCCACGATCAGCGGAAATACGGCGTACAGCGGCGCGGGCGGTTCCAACGGCGCGAGCGGCGCCGGCCTTGCGGCCAAGGGCAAGCTCACGGTGACCACCAGCACGATCTCCGGCAACACCGCGACCGCGCCGAACGGATTCGGGATGGGCGGTGGCGTATGGGCAGGCGGCAACGCGGTAATGAAGAAGGCCGTCGAAGTCATCGGCAATTCGGTCGTCAGCGACCATGGCGCGGCCGGAGGCGGCGGCATACTCGCTCAGGGAACCCTTCAGTTCGACTATAGCCTGCTCGCCGGAAACAGCACGTCACTGGCCAATACCGGCGGCGGCTGCGGCGGTGCCGGCGCCAGCGTGTTCGGCGCTTTTTCCGCCAAGTATTCGACGATCGACTCGAACCACGCGACCGGCCCGACGCTGCAGACCACTGCCGGCGGAATCAACGTCAGCGGCGACGTGACGCTGGAATCCTCGACGATCTCCAACAACACGTCGTCGGGCATCGGCGCCGGACTGTACGCTTCGGACAACGGTGCGTTCGACCGGAAGGTATTCCTGCGCAACAGCACGATCTCGGGAAATCACGCCAACTGGATCGGCGGAATCACGAGTTCGCACAAGAACTTCCTGGTCTACAACTCCACGATCGCGTTCAACACCGCCGACGCGGCCACTTTCTCTACCGCCACGTTCAGCCCGGGTGTGCAAATCAGTGCGTTCTTCCAGGACATCGCCGTGAAGTTCCAGAGTTCGATCGTTTCGAACAACACGGTCGGCGCCGACCAGGAGAACGATTTCGCGATCGGACAGACGACGTATTCCGTGCCGGTCACGCTGACCGATTCGTTGATACGCGCGAGCAGCGTTCCGCTGCTGCCGACCAACTCGGCGTGTCCGTTGCTCGGCGCGCTGAGGGACAACGGCGGATTGACGCAATCGCATGCGCTGCTCAGTCGCAGTCCGGTCATCGACCACGGCAACGACGACTTGGTCAATCCGAATACCCTCGGGCCTTACGGTTTCGACCAGCGCGGCCCCGTCCTGCTGAACAACGAGCGCGACTACGCGCGCGCCTCAGGCTCACATGCGGACATGGGCGCCTACGAAGTGCAGAAGGACGATATCGTCTTCAATACCGCATTCGAAGGCTGTCCGGTTGTTCCGTAGCGTCGGCTGGTCGGCGCGTGCGAGTGCAGGCGTTGATCAGTAGCGGTCATCGAACGCGAAGATCGGCTTGCGCTTCTGCCACTCGCCGCCCGTGAAATCGGGAAAGTCGAGCGTGCGGTTGCCGTCGGCGATGCTCTGCTCGGACAGCGGCGTGATGGCGCTCCACGTCACCGCGTCGTAGACGTCGATCGGCATCGGGGCATTTGCCTTGAGCGCTTCGACGAAGGCGTGCAGGACGAAGAAATCCATGCCGCCGTGGCCGGCGCCTTCGGCCTGCGCGGCGTATTTCTTCCAGAGTGGATGGTCGTACTTGTCGAGCCACGGTTGCGCCGGCTCCCAGCGGTCCTCTTCGGCGCTCTTGCCTTCGATGTAGATCGACTTGTTGACGTCCATCCAAAGCCCGCCGGTGCCCTGCACGCGGAAGCCGAGCGAGTACGGCCGCGGCAGCGATGTATCGTGCTGCAGCAGGATCGTTTCGCCATTGGCGCAGGCGATCTGCGTCGTGACGACGTCGCCGAGCTTGAACTCGACTTTGGCATTCGGGTGCTGCGGCGCCTTCTTCGCGATGTAGTCGTGCAGGCCGCGCGACTTGCTGGCAAAACTGCCGACGCGCACGAAGCGGTTGCCGCGATTGATGTTGGCGTACATGGCGCACGGCCCGATGCCGTGACTCGGGTACAGTTCGCCGTTGCGCTTGACCGAGTGCGCGGTGCGCCAGCGTGCCTCCGACCAACCCTTGTCGCCGAACTCGACGCCACCTCCATACGGCTTGCCCGGCACGCCGGAGTTCAGCTTCACGCCGCGCAGGTCGTGCTGGTAGCCGCCCTGCAGGTGCACGAGTTCGCCGAACAGTCCCTGGCGCAACATGTTCAGCACCGCGAGCGCGTCGCGCCGATAGCAGACGTTCTCGAGCAGCATGTACGGCGTCCCCGTCTGCTGCTGCGTTCGCAGCACCTGCCAGTGATCGTCGAGCGTGATGCCGGCGACGACTTCGCAACCGACCGGGACCTTGGCCTGCATCGCGGCGATGGCCATCGGCGCGTGCCATTCCCACGGCGTCGCGATGATGACTGCGTCGACTCCGGCCTTGCCGAGCAACTGTTCGTAGGCATGGTCGCTGCCGGTGAAGACGCGCGGCTTCGGTTTGCCGGCTGCCGCAATGTCTTTGAGCGCGCTGTCGAGCATGAATTGTTCGA
>DATIEJ010000061.1:0-9261 GCA_035455825.1 Rhodanobacteraceae bacterium
CCCGTTTTATTCTAATGGCTCGTCATCCCGGCGCACGCCGGGATCCAGCTCTCATTTGTCATATCGAAAAGCTGGATTCCGGCTTACGCCGGACTGCGGAGGCAGGCCGAAAAATGCTCCTGCATTTTCGGCATTTCCACCATCCATGGCCGTCAGATGCCGAAGCGAACAGCGAAGCTGGCCCGCAGGGCGAACTGCGGACGCAGCGAGTAATGACGGGCAAGGACCCGATGCGAACCGCCCGCGCTTCAGGGCGTGCTAGCATCCTGGGCGGACACGATGGACCGCTGATCGGATGTCGGATTCACGGAGCAAGTCGCACCGCGTGTGTGGCGCGATCGTCGCAGTCGCCGTTCTTGCCGCGGTCGCGGCAATCGCATGGATGCTGATTCGCAGCCATCGCGCCGTGAAATCGTTGCCGATACCGACCGCCGCAACGACAGCGGGTGCATCCGCAAATCCCGAAAAGCAGCATGCACGCGGAAATGACGCGGCCCTTGCGTCGAAGGCGACGAGTACATCCGACATTGTCGGCGTCAAAGCGGCGTTGCCGCCGCCGGGCACGCCGCTGACACAGGTTTACGACGAGTTGAAAGCACGCGCCGATGGCGGAGATTCGGCAGCCGCCTCGCGTCTGTTTCACGACATTTTTCGATGCGTGGTGGCAAGAGAACAACTCCTCAGCGCTCCAACCACCGCCGCCCTTTTGCTCGAAGGCGACACGTCGAAGCTGAGCGCCGAACAGCTAACTGCACGCGAAAAGCATCTGGCAGAGCTCGAAGAGACATTGGGCAAGGCGCGCCGCAACAGCCAGTTGTGCGAGGGACTCGACGAAACCAGATCGTTGCTTACGCCGATCATGCTCGAAGCTGCGCGATTGGGCGACATGGCTGCCAGCAATTGTTACGTGGCCGGGAATATGATCGCGGATCCGCGTCTGTTCGATCATCCTGAATGGCTGACGGAGTACAAGGCCAATGCGCTCGCGATGGCGCAAGCGGGCGTTGCCCAAGGCGATTGGGGCATGGTCGCGCAACTGCAGCACGCCTACGCAAGGGACGGCTACGCAACGCTTGCGCTCGGGCGGATCACCGGACCAGACCCGGTGCAAAACTATCGCTACCTGAAATTGCGCCGCCTTGGCGCCAATAGCCAGAACGCCCCGTACTACGACAAGAACCTGGCATTCGTCGCCCACGACCTGTCGGCCGACGAGATCGCCGCTGGCGATGCGTGGGCCCAGGATACATATCTGCGCTACTTCAGCGCGGTCCCGGAAAACACGATAGGTGCGCACAACTCGCCGGGCTGCGCCGATGCCGACGACTGACCGCTGGCGCGGGCGGCGTTAACGCGCACCGGACATCCTTGCGCGCCCACGGCTGCATCGCTACGCTGCGACGACCTCCGGGGAGACTGCCGCGCGTGAGCCTGAAACTTCGCCTGATCCTGATGAACTTCCTTCAGTTCTTCGTCTGGGGCTCCTGGTTGATCTCGATCGGTGCGTACTGGTTCCAGAACAAGCATTGGTCGGGCACGCAGTTCGGCGCCATCTTCTCGACGATGGGCATCGCCTCCCTGTTCATGCCGACCATAGCCGGCATCCTCGCCGACCGATGGATCAACGCCGAACGCCTCTACGGCGTCCTGCATCTGCTCGGCGCAGTGCTGCTGCTGGTGCTGCCATCGGTCGAGGACCCCGGCACGTTCTTCTGGGTGATCCTGCTGACGATGATGTGCTACATGCCGACGATCGCGCTCGCGATCGCGGTGTCGTACAACGCGCTCAAGCAAGGCGGCGAAGACATCGTCCAGGTGTACCCCCCGATCCGCGTCTGGGGCACGGTGGGTTTCGTCGTCGCGCTGTGGGTGATCGCGCTGCTGCACCTCGGCACCTCGGCGGGCCAGTTCTACGTCGCCGCCGCCGCAGCCGTTGTGCTCGGCTTGTACGCGTTCACGCTGCCGCCCTGCCCGCCCAAGCTCGGCCGCCCGTTCGACCAGGCGATAGGCGATCCCGGAAAGCTGCAGGTCGGCGCGCTCGACGCGTTCGGCCGCTCGAACCGCTTCGCCCTGCTCGCTGACACATTCGGCTTGCGCGCGTTCACCCTGTTCAAGAACCCGAAGCTGGCGATCTTTTTCATCTTCGCCATGCTGCTCGGCGCGGCACTGCAATTGACAAACGCCTATGGCGATACCTTCCTCCACGACTTCGCCAAGCTCGATGCCTACAAGAACGGTTTCGCCGTGCGCTATCCCGAGTTCATCATGTCGATCTCGCAGATTTCGGAAACGCTCTGCATCCTGCTCATACCGTTCTTCCTCAAGCGTTTCGGCATCAAGACCGTGATGCTGCTGAGCATGATCGCCTGGACGCTGCGCTTCGGCTTGTTCGCCTACGGCGATCCCGGAACGGGACTGTGGATGGTTGTGTTGTCCTGCATCGTCTACGGCCTCGCCTTCGACTTCTTCAACATCTCCGGTTCGCTGTTTGTCGAAGGCCAGAGCGACGAGAAGATCCGCGCGAGTGCACAGGGCCTGTTCATGCTCATGACCAACGGCATCGGCGCCGTGCTCGGCAGCACGATCTCGGGTTACGTCATCGACCGCTTCTTCACCGACCACGCCTGCAACGAAGCCGTCGCAATCTGCAAGAACTGGCCCGGCATCTGGACGGCGTTCGCGCTGTACACACTGGTCACCGGCATCGCCTTCGCACTGCTGTTCAAGCACAAGCACGATCCGGAGACGCTGCGCGACCTGCATCCGGATGTGAAGGTTGGGGCGTGAGGCTGAGGGCTGAGCCTGTGGGCTGAGGGCTGAGGGCTGGCGGGATTCTATTTGTAGCGTTGTATACGTATTCAATACGCTCGGCGCCGCCACGTCGCTGTCGCCGCGCCGTTAGTCATGCAAAATCCTAAAGAGAATTTGGATCCCTTATGCCCTCAGCCCTCAGCCCTCAGCCCTCCGTAATCATCGTCGGCAGCTACGTCCAGGACCAGGCCTGGTTCGTCGAGCGCTTTCCGCGTCCCGGCGAAACGATGCGGGCGAACCGCTACAACACCGGGCCCGGCGGAAAAGGCTTCAACCAGGCCGTCGCCTGCGCGCGCCAGGGGGTGCCGACCGCGTTCGTCGGCGTGCTCGGGCGCGACACGTTTGCCGAGTTTGCCAAGCGCTTCGCCGAGGCCGAGGGCATGCCGTGCCGGTGGCAAATCCGTGACGATCAGCCGACATCGACGTCGAGCATCACGGTGAACGCCAAAGCCGAGAACCAGATCGCGATGATCTTCGGCGCGAACGAGCATCTCGATGCGTCGTTCGTGCGCGCCCAAGACGACCTGTTCGCCGGAGCGCGGACACTGCTCATTCAGCTCGAGAATAATCTCGACGCGTTGCAGGCCGCGCTCGACATCGGTGCAAGGCACGGCCTGACGCGGATCATGAATCCGGCGCCGGTCGCCGCCGACCTGTCGTTCGACATGCTGCGCAGCGCCGACATCGTCACGCCGAACGAAACCGAGTTCTCGCTGCTGCTCGAGCGCTTTGCCAGGAAGGAAGCCGATCCGGCGACTCTCGCCGAGCGCGGCGATGCCGACCTGCATGCGCTCGCGCGCGAGCTCGGCGTCGCCACGGTCGTCGTCACGCTCGGCTCGCGCGGCTGCTTCGTCTCTCACGGCGCCGATCGACGCGGCGATGCCGCCGAGTGCTATCGCCTCGCGCCGGAAAAGGTCAAGGCGATCGACACGACCGGCGCCGGCGACGCCTTCAGCGGAGCGCTGACCGCCGGCCTCGCGCGCTTTGCCGGCAAGCCATTCCGCGATGCCGCGATCCATGCGAACCGGGCCGCGGCGATGTCGACCGAAATCGTCGGCACGGCGCCGGCGATGCCGACCTATGATGCGGTGATAAAGCGCTTCGGCGGCTGAGGCCGCGTTCGCGTTTCACCAACGCCGGGCCTTGATCGCGGCGCTGGGCCAATTCGAGTTCGATGTGGTGATCGAGGGCCAGCCGGGAAATCGCGCGGGCGCTTCGTGCCGCATCCGGTACAATTGCCAATATGCGCATCGGCCCTTATCACATCGATCCGCCGATCGGCCTCGCGCCGATGGCCGGCGTCACCGACAAACCGTTTCGCCAGCTGTGCAAGCGGCTTGGGGCGGGACTGGCCACGACCGAGATGACGACGTCGGATCCACGCTTGTGGACGACGCGCAAGTCGCTCAAGCGCATGGACCATGCCGGCGAACCGGATCCCGTCAGCGTGCAGATCGCCGGCTACGATCCGCTTATGCTGGCCGACGCGGCGAGGTACAACGCGGACGCCGGCGCGCAGATCATCGACATCAACATGGGCTGCCCGGCGAAAAAGGTGTGCAATGTGTACGCCGGCTCGGCGCTGCTGCAGGATGAAGCACTGGTCGCGCGCATTCTCGCGGCCGTCGTCGGCGCGGTCGACGTGCCGGTCACGCTGAAGATCCGCACCGGCTGGAACCGCGACAATCGCAATGGCGTGCGCATCGCGCATATCGCCGAGGATGCCGGCATCGCAGCGCTTGCGGTGCACGGGCGGACGCGTGCGGATCTGTACGAGGGCGACGCCGAATACGACACGATTGCGGCGATCAAGCAGGCCGTGGCGATTCCGGTGCTGGCGAACGGCGACGTCGACTCACCGCAGAACGCGCGACGCGTGCTTGAATACACGAAGTGCGACGGGCTGCTGATCGGCCGTGCCGCGCAGGGACGGCCGTGGGTCTTCCGCGAAATCGCACATTATCTCGCGACGGGTGAGGAACTCGCGCCGCCTTCGGCCGGCGAGATTTCTTCGATCCTGGTCGAACATCTGGAAAATCTCTACGCGTTCTACGGCGAACAGGCCGGCGTGCGCATCGCGCGCAAGCACCTGGGCTGGTACGCGAAGGATCGGAGCGAGAACGCGGCGTTTCGAGCCATCGTCAACCGCGCCGAGAGTGCAGCGGAACAGCTGCGCTTGACGCGTGATTATTTCAATGCGCCGCGCGATGAGCTCGCGCTGGCCGCGTAGGCGGACGCGCAAGCGTCCTGGTTCGTCATCCTGGAGAAAGCGGGGGTCCGTCCGGCTCGGCGTGTGGCGGAGCTCGATTTTGCCTGCCCCGGAATGACGATGCGGAGCGTGAATTCCTCCCGATTTGGGGCCAGAATACCGGCGTGGCGGCCGCACTTGGCCGCAAATCCGGCAGCCTGACTTCTTTTGGACGTTTAGCCGTCTGTATCGAGATGAGGCGGGACATCCTGAACCGCCGCCCACGCCCGCAGCCCCGCAAGGCTGCAATCTTGCCCGCGCGCGTGTATCATGCGCCACCTTTTTGCCCATTCATCCGTACCTTAGGATGAACCCCAACCCGAGCAGGCCACGATGAGCAGCTATCTCTTCACCTCCGAATCCGTTTCCGAAGGCCATCCGGACAAGGTCGCCGACCAGATCTCCGATGCCGTGCTCGATGCAATCATCGCGCAGGACAAGCGCGCGCGCGTCGCCTGCGAAACGATGGTCAAGACCGGCGTGGCAATCGTCGCCGGCGAAGTCACGACCAGCGCCTGGATCGACCTGGAGGCGCTGACGCGCAAGGTCATCCTCGACATCGGCTACAACAGTTCCGACGTCGGCTTCGACGGCGCGACCTGCGGCGTGCTGAACCTGATCGGCAAGCAGTCGCCCGACATCAACCAGGGCGTCGACCGCAAGAATCCCGAGGAACAGGGCGCCGGCGACCAGGGCCTGATGTTCGGCTACGCGACCAACGAAACGAAGGACATGATGCCGGCGGCGATCTTCTACAGCCATCGCCTGGTCGAGCAGCAGGCCAAGGTGCGCAAGAAGGGCAAGCTCAAGTGGCTGCGCCCGGACGCCAAGTCGCAGGTCACGTTGCGCTACGAGAACGGCAAGGCCGTGGCGATCGACGCCGTCGTGCTGTCGACCCAGCACGATCCGTCGATCAAGCAGAAGGACCTGATCGAGGCCGTGCGCGAGGAAATCCTCAAGCCCGTGCTGCCGACCAAATGGCTGCACAAGGGCACCAAGTACCACATCAACCCGACCGGCAAGTTCGTCATCGGCGGACCCGTGGGCGACTGCGGCTTGACCGGACGCAAGATCATCGTCGACACGTACGGCGGCTGGGCTCGTCACGGCGGCGGCGCGTTTTCGGGCAAGGATCCGTCGAAGGTCGACCGCTCGGCCGCGTATGCCGCGCGCTATGTCGCCAAGAACATCATCGCCGCCGGCATTGCCGACCGCTGCGAAGTCCAGGTGTCGTACGCGATCGGCGTGGCGCATCCGACCTCGATCTCGGTGACGACGTTCGGCACCGGCAAGATCGAAGACCACAAGATCGAGAAGTTGATCCGCAAGCATTTCGACCTGCGTCCGTACGGCATCCTGCAGATGCTCGATCTGATCCATCCGATGTACCAGCAGACCGCGAGCTACGGCCACTTCGGCCGCGCGCCGCAGCAGGTCAAGGCGCCAAACGGCGAGACGTACACGACGTTCAGCTGGGAAAAGACCGACCGCGCCGAGGCGCTGCGCGCGGATGCGAAGCTGAAGTAATCGCCGCCGGTCGTTCCGCGCACGAAGTGCGCTGAACGCGAAAGCTACTGTCCGCAGGAACCAACGGGCCGCTCACGAGCGGCCCGTTCTTTTGCTGGGTTGCCCGGCCGATGTCGCTGTGGCGATTCGCCTGGACCTCAGACTGGCGCGTTCGACTCGACACTTGCGTCCACTGATGCCTGCGGCGCAAAGCCGGCCTCGCCAGAACGGTTGGGAGGCATGCTTATTGCTACTTGCCCGCCGTCCTATTGCTCCTCAGGGGTCGCTTGATGGCCGCAATACCGTCCTACCGCGCCGAAATGATCGGCCTGTCCGAACGCGACCGCACGCTTTTGCGCTCGCTGTTGCAGGCCACTCAGTCGCGCACGGGCGTGCGTTGGGACGGCGGCGCCGCGCACCCGGCCATCTACTTCATCGACGTCGATGGTCAGGCAGGTGCCGAATTTTGGCAGTCGCTGGGCGAGGCCCAGCGCCGTGACGCGGCGATCGTCGTGTCCGCGATGACTCCCGCCGGCGAGGCCGTGCGCCGGCTGGCCAAGCCACTGCGCAGCGCGAGCCTTCTCGCCGCCCTGGCGGACCTGCCCTTCGGCGCCGTGCCCGCGGCGGTTGCGCAGGCAGCTGCGCCCGCGACGACAGCGTCGCGCGCCGAACCGGCAGCACCGGCCGGCCCGCTGCGCCTCCTGGATGTCCTCGATGGCCCGAGCCATGCGACCGCGCAGGCGCTGCAGTCGCCGCACTGGCCCGACCTCGTGCTCGGCAGCGGCAATCGTCACGCGATGCGCACCGCGGAGATGGACAGCTACATCTACGGCTTTGCCGTTTCGCTCGAAGTCTCGCACGTCGGCAAGTACGTCGGCGGTCCGCTCGATGACGAACTGCGCATCGAATTGGATACGCTGCGCTGGCTCGCGCTGTTGTACGCCCCGCTCGCCGAGATCGCCGAGCGCTTGCCAGATCCGCCGGCACGCGTGCGGCTGAGCAGCCTGCCGCCATTCGGCCAGTTGCCGCATACGTTGCAGCACGTGCGCATGGCCGCGTGGCTGATGCAGCACCCGACCTCGGTGCAGGAACTGGCCGCGACCAACGAGATCGACGAAGACAGCGTTCGGCGCTTCCTTGGCGCGTGCAACGTATTCGGCCTGCTGCGCGACGTTGTCGAGGCGAAAGCCGAGCCCGAGGCGATTATCGCTCCGCAACCCGTGGTCGAAATCGAACCCGAACCGATGGCGCTCGCAGCGGCCGAGCCGGTGGCAGTCGTCGCCGAAGAACCGATGGTCGAGACGTCGGCACAGATCGAAGAAGCCCCAGCCCCGGTCGCTCCGCCACCTGGCGAGACGCTCAGCGTGCTGGAAAAGCTGCGCGCGACGCGCGAACAGAACCGCGCGCGCGTGGCCGCGGCAATCCGCTCGGTATCGGCCAATTGATTTACTGACGGCTCAAGTCCGCCGCGCATATACAATGCGCGGATGCCCCTGATCCAGCTCCAGTCCCTCGACTACAGCGTCGGCGGACCACTCCTGCTCGAGAACGTCGATCTGACGATCGAACCGAACGAACGTGTCTGCGTCGTCGGCCGCAACGGCGAAGGCAAATCGACGCTGCTGCGCCTGCTCGGCGGCGAGATCGTGCCCGACGATGGCGAGGTTCGCGTGCAGGGCGGCGTGCGCGTTGCCAGGCTCGCGCAGGAAGTGCCGCAGGACACTGCCGGCGATGTCTTCGATGTCGTCGCCGCCGGGCTCGGCAACCTCGGCGCGCTGCTGGCCGAATACCACCACCTGATCCACCACGGCGACATGGAAGCGCTCGGCGCGGTGCAGACGAAGATCGAGGCGCAGCACGGCTGGGATCTCGACCGGCGCGTCCAGCAGGTGCTCACGCGCCTGGACCTGCAGGAAGACGCCGACTTCGCCGCACTGTCCGGCGGCATGAAGCGCCGCGTGCTGCTTGCCCAGGCGCTGGTCAGTGCGCCGGACATCCTGCTGCTCGACGAGCCGACCAATCACCTGGACATCGAAGCGATCGCCTGGCTCGAGGAATTCCTGCGCAGCGTCAACAGCAGCATCGTTTTCGTGACGCATGACCGCAGCTTCCTGCGCGCGCTGGCCACGCGCATCGTCGAGATCGATCGCGGCCAGGTCAGTTCCTGGCCCGGCGACTACGCGAACTACCTGCGCCGGCGCGAGGAGCGCCTGCATGCCGAAGCGCAGGCGAACGCATTGTTCGACAAGAAGCTGGCGCAGGAAGAGGTGTGGATCCGCCAGGGCATCAAGGCGCGGCGCACGCGCAACGAAGGCCGGGTGCGCGAATTGCAGGCACTGCGGCGCGAACGGGCGCAGCGGCGCGAACTCGGCGGCAACGCGCGCATGGCGCTGGTGACGGCGCAGGCATCCGGCAAGAAGGTCATCGAGGCGAAGGATGTCGACTTCGCGTTCGGCGACAAGGTCGTACTGCGGGATTTCTCGACGACGATCATGCGCGGCGACCGCATCGGCATCGTCGGCCCGAACGGCTCGGGCAAAAGTACACTTTTGAAACTCCTGCTCGGCGAGCTGGAGCCCTCGCGTGGGCAAATCGAACGCGGAACCAGCCTGCAGATCGCCTACTTCGACCAGCACCGCGCCGCCCTGCGCGACGATCTCAACGCACTCGACAATCTCGCCGAAGGCCGCGAGTAC
>DATIEJ010000062.1:0-6083 GCA_035455825.1 Rhodanobacteraceae bacterium
GATCCACAGGAGTTGCGCCCGTTGCCCCTATCCGGCATTCCGGGCTGGCACCCCGACAATGACGCTGAGGACTTCTACCGTGATGAACCGTGCTTCCGTCCTTTGCGCGCAGGCAGGCGCTACCCTGCGCCGTTCACCTGGTTGTCCGTCATCTAGTTGATCGTCATGCGCCGAACATAGTCACTCGACGTTCCGGCGCAAGTAAGTGCTCGTCATTCCGGCGGAAGGCGGAATCCAGCGCTTGTTGTTTGGCCATAAAAGGCTGGATTCCGGCTTGACCAGCTCCGCTGTTGAGAGCCGCCGGAATGGCGAAGCATAGGATAAGCCCTCGTCCCTAGTCCCTTCCTGGCCCCTCCTCATAACTTACCGCCACAACCACGAACCGCCGCCTTCCGCCCGGCAACTCGGCTTCGAACTCGTCGTCGATGCGCTTTTTCAGCGCGGCGCGCGCGATCGGTGAATCGATGCTGATCCAGCCGGGACCGGGATCGGTCTCGTCGGGTCCGACAATGCGGTAGCGCAGGGTTTGCCCGTCTTCGTCTTCCAGCTCGAACCACGCGCCGAAGAAGATGGCGGTGCGGTCGGTCGGCTTGGTATCGATGACCTTCAGCGACTCCAGGCGCTTGCTCAGGTAGCGCACGCGGCGGTCGATCTCGCCGAGTTGCTTTTTGCGATAAATATACTCGGCGTTCTCGGAACGGTCGCCCTCGGCCGCGGCGGCGGTCAGCGCCCGCACGACTTCCGGCCGCAACTCGCGCCACAGATGATCGAGCTCCGCCCGGAGCCGCCGATAGCCTTCGGCGGTGATGACGGCGGTCGAGGCCGCCTGCGGCGCGCGCCATCGGCTCATGCCGTAGGCGGCCCCGGCTGCGGCTTGGTCGGCGTCGCCGCGAGCTTGTCGAGGAACGCGATGTAGGCATCGACTTCGGGAATCAGCGGGTCTTGCGGCAGCACGATCCTGATCTGCTCGAGCAGGGCGCGCGCCTGCATTTCCTTGTTCAGGCGCTCGGCCATGATCTTCGCCGCGAGCAGGTAGTTTTTGGCGATGTCCGGGTGATTGCGGAAACGCTTGTGGAACCCGGTCAGCAGTTGCAGCGCCAGCTGGGAGCGGCCGGCGGCGGCAGCGGCCGTGGCCAGGCGCGTGACGTCCTCGGCCTTGTCCAGCGTGAACGTCGGGTCGATTGCCAGGCAATCGCGCGCGACGTCGAGCGCGCTGTGGTCCTGGTTGAACGCGAGCAGTTGCGGAATGTAGTTCCGGCCGTGGCCGACGAGTTCGGACTTCTCGTCGGACTCGCTCAGCCAGTGGCGCAACTCCGCGTGCAGCGCGAGCGCTTCCGGACGCACCCCGATCTCATCGCGCAGCAGAGCCGCGGCGCCGGGCACATCGCCGCTGGCGGCGCGCCTGCGCGCAGCGTCGATGATGCGTTCGTCGGGACCGGCGTCGGCCGGCAACGCGTGCAGTTCCAGATGGCCGCTGTAGCCGAGCTCGTCGGCATTTTCATGGATCACCCAGCCGATCAGGTGGAAGTTCGCGATCATCAGGTAGTTGACGACGAAGAACACGAGCGGGGTGACCAGGATTCCCGGCAATACGTCGGCGAGCGCGGCGCCCACGATGCTCTGCACGAACAGCGCCGCGCAGAAGACGCCGACCAGAAACAGATAGGCGCCGCGCAAGCGGATCGCCATCGCAATCCAGGCGAACGGATTCAACGCGCCGAGCATGTTCTCGTCGACGGCCAGGATCGTGATGATCGCGGGCATCGCGAACATCAGCGCGACGCCGAGCGCGAATGCCGCGCCGCTGCCGTACACGTAGGCGAGCAGGATGATCGCAACTTCGCACAGGACCAGCAGCAGCATCGCGAAGCGCGCGACGCCGTCACCTACCGTGAAACTGATTTCGGGAGCCTGCTCGCGGCCGTTGGCGCTCCAGCGCAATACTTCGAACGCGTACTTGAAGAACGCCGTCCAGACCAGCAGGTCGAGGATGAATCCGACCGGGATATGCGCGACGAGGTGCGAGATCGCGAGCGCGACATTCGTCGACAGCGCGCCGGGCTGCAATGGATAGGCGAATATCTCGCGCCAGCGCTCGCGATGGGAGCGAGCCGTCTCGCGAGAGGTCGCGCCGGTCGTCATGGCTGCGGCAACCAGGTCACGCTGTGCAGGACTCCGTTCAATTCCGGCGGCAACTCGCGGATCGAAAATCGAAGCGCGAGCCGGTCACTCGCGTTTCGATCGCGCGCAGGCGCAGGCCGGTTCGCGACTTGCCAAGAAACTCATTTCTTCAGCAGCGAACCGAGCACGCCGCGCAGCAGGCTGTTTCCAAGCCTGCTTCCGGCATTGCGCGCCGCCGACTTCGCCATGGCCTCGATCATGCCCTGGCGCCGGCTCGTGCCGAACACGGCATCGCTGATCGCCTTGCCCCAGCCGGATCCTTGCGCCGCGGCAGGCGCCTCTGCGGGCGCGCCAGCCGGTGCGCGCGCACCATCCGCGGGAGCCGTCGCGGCGGCAGGATCGGCGGCGCGCCGGGTCAGCATTTCGTAGGCCGAGTCGCGATCGACCGCGGCATCGTAGCGCGTGCCGACCGGCGAGCGCGAACGTATCGTCGCGCGCTCGGCGTCGGTGATTGCGCCGATCCGCGAGGTCGGCGGCACGATCATCGCGCGTTCGACCGGCAGCGGCACGCCGCCGTCCTGCAGCGTCGACACGAGCGCCTCGCCGACCCCGAGCTGGGTGATGAGGTCGCTGACGTTGCCGAGCTTCGGATTCGGCGCGAACGTCTCGGCGGCGCTGCGCACGGCCTTCTGGTCGCGCGGCGTGAACGCGCGCAGCGCGTGCTGGACGCGGTTGCCGAGCTGGCCGAGGATGACGTCCGGCACGTCGTCCGGATTCTGCGAGCAGAAGTACACGCCGACTCCCTTCGAGCGGATCAGGCGCACGACCTGTTCGATGCGCTTCTGCAGCGACGGCGGGCAATCGTCGAACAGCAGGTGCGCTTCGTCGAAGAAGAACACGAGCTTGGGCACATCGAGGTCGCCGACCTCGGGCAGTTTTTCGAACAGTTCCGAAAGCAGCCAGAGCAGGAACGTCGAATAGAGTGCCGGCTTCAGGATCAGCTGGTCCGCGGCAAGGACGTTGATCAGGCCGCGGCCGTCGAGGCCGACGCGCATGAACTCGGCCAGATCGAGCGCGGGTTCGCCGAAGAACACGTCGCCGCCGGCGTTTTCCAGGGTCAGCACGGCGCGCTGGATCGCCGCCAGCGATGTCGGGCTCACCAGCCCGTATTTGGCCGAGATCGTCTTTGCGTTCTCCTTGTCGCCGGCGTAGTTCAGCAGCGCGCGCAGATCCTTCAGGTCGAGCAGCAGCCAGCCGTTGTCGTCGGCAACCTTGAACACGACTTCGAGCACGCCGCTCTGCACATCGTTGAGCTCAAGCAGGCGCGCGAACAGCGTCGGCCCCATCTCCGAGACCGTGGCGCGCACCGGATGGCCGAGCTTGCCGTAGATGTCCCAGAAGATGACCGGGTTGGCGGCGGGCGTGAAGTTCGTCAGGCCTAGCTTCTCGAGGCGCGGCTTGAGCTTGTCCGTGATCACGGCGGCCTGCGAAAGTCCGGCGAGATCGCCCTTCACGTCGGCCAGGAAAACCGGCACGCCCAGGCGCGAAAAGCCTTCGGCCATCACCATCAGCGATACCGACTTTCCGGTGCCGGTCGCGCCGGCGATCATGCCGTGACGATTGCCGTAGCGCGCATGCAGGAAGACGTCGCCGGAGTTTGGAATGGTCTTGCCGAGCAAAATTTCGTTCACGATGTCCTTCCCGATCCGCCTGCGTCTGATGTTGATTGCGCTGATGTCATCTGAGGCGATGTTCGCCCGAACCGGAGAGTCGACTTGGCGCCAGTCAATTCCGGACACGACAGCATGATACCCAGAAGATTCGCACCGTGTGATGCCAGCGTTCGAATCGGCCGGCGGATCACTCGAGGGTTGGCAGGACGCGTCCCGACAGGTAACGTGCGGTAATTGTCCGGCAGGTCCGTAAGCATGCATTGCAATTACCGCGTTTTCGCAGTCAGCGTTTTCCTAACTCTCGGCGCGTGCGCCGGCCAAACCGTGCAGAAGGCCACTCCGGGCGCGCAGTCTGCGCCAGGAGCAGCGTCGAACGTCGAGCAGATCAACGCGCTCTACGCGCGCCTGGATGCCGATGAGAAGCGCTTTGCGGCCGCGCACGCTGCGTTGCGTGTCGGCAACGCCGACCCGCGCGCTTCCGCGGAAGCGAAGGCAGCGCTGGATGATCTCCAGGTGGCATCGACGCAGTGCCTGGCTTTGCGCGATTGCGAGAGCCAGCGTTTCTTCGCCGCATTCGACCATCTATTGCGGCTGGACAGCGGCCTGCTCGGCGAAGACGCCGGAAATCCCGCTCCCGACGGCGCCGAGACAAGCGGAGAAGCCGGAGTCGTGTCGCCGGCCGCCGCGGCGCTGCCCGAAGTCGCGCGTTCGGTTTCGCTGCTCAAGGGCCGCGAACTGTCCGATCTCATCGCGCTGAACGATCCGATCAAGGTCGCCCTGGAGCAATGGCTGACGCAATTGCGCCCGAACCTGATGCTCGCCTACGAGAACTACGAATACATGCGTTATCGCATGTGGCCGGAGTACCAGAGGGCCGGGCTGCCGGAGGCTCTGCTGTTCGGCATGCTGGCGAAGGAATCCGGCGGCAAGGTGCATGCGGTATCGCGATCCGGCGCGAGCGGGCCGCTGCAGTTCATGTATGCGACCGGCTCGCGCTTCGGCCTGGGCACTGTCGACGGCTTCGACCAGCGCTTCGATCCGCGCCTGTCGGCGCATGCCAACGCGGCCTACATCAACGAACAGCTGGCCGTGTTCAACGACAATCTCGAGCTTGTCCTCGGCGCCTACAACGGTGGCGAGGGCGCAATGCAGCGCCTGGCGGCACGCAACCCGAACGCCGGCTTCTGGGACGCGAAGATCTATTTCGAGGTCAACCCGGAAACGCGCGACTACGTCCCGATGGTGCTCGCGGCCGCGTGGCTGTTCCTGCATCCGGAGCGCTACCACCTGACCTTTCCGAAGATCGACGGCAAGGCCGCAGCGATCGCGCTGGCGGCGCCCTCGTCGATCGACGAGTTGACCGTGTGCCTCGGCCAGGAAGGCAATCCGAACGGCTGGTTCCGCACGCTGCGAAATCTCAATCCGCAGTACGAACCGCAGCAACAGATCGCCGCTGGAACGCGCATCGAGTTGCCGGCGCGCCTGGTGACGGCCTACGAAAAATCCTGCGCCGGCGGCAAGTGGGTCGAGCTGGCGAGCGAACTGCATAGTGCGGCGGCGCCGGTTGCGCCGGCCGGATTCGCCCGGACCGAGCGCCCTGCGCACGGCTCGAGCAGCGCAAAGGCCAATGGCAGTTCGAAGACCTACGTCGTCAAGAAGGGCGAAACGCTGGGTGCCATCGCGCACAAGCTTGGTTGCGGCAGCGTCGGTGAGCTGGCAGGTCCCAATCGCATCAAGGGGCCGAGCTATGCGGTGAAGCCGGGGCAGACGTTGCAGGTCAGTTGCGGGAAGCGGTGAGTCGAGGTTTCAAGGAACCAACCTGCTACCTAACCTGCGCCGTCATTCCCGCGAAAGCGGGAATCCATCTTGATCTTATTCCCTCGATCAAAAAGCAAAATGGATTCCCGCTTTCGCGGGAATGACGAATTATTTAGGCGTTGGATGTCGTGCGGTGCAGGCACCCGCCGGAAAATGCTCCGACATTTTCGGCATGTCGGGCCAGCCAAAGTGGTTTCGATTTAGCGATGTCGTACGGTCGAGGCACCCGCCGGAAAATGCTCCTGCATTTTCGGCATTCTGTTTGAGGATACCGCGCCATTGAGGCACCGCCGAAAAATGCTCCTGCATTTTCGGCATGTCGGGCCAGCCAAAGTGGCTTCGTTTTAGGGATGTCGTACGGTCCAGGCACCCGCCGGAAATTGCTCGAGTATTTCCGGCGTACCTGCCATCCCTGGCAGTAAAAAAAAGCGCCGCGTTAGCGGCGCTTTCAAGGACCTGACGTAAAACGGA
>DATIEJ010000063.1:0-17486 GCA_035455825.1 Rhodanobacteraceae bacterium
GGACCGCGCTCGCCCAGGTAACCGTCCTCGTTGAATTCGTGGTGGCCGAGGAAGTAGTTGCGCATCCAGCGCACGCCGAAGCGCGGCCCGACCATGATCTGGTAGCGGCGATAGGCGTAATTCGCGGCGGCGAGCAACTGCCGGTCGAACGCCTCCGTGCGTTTGGCCGGATCCGACGAGAATGCCGGAAACCACTGGCCGCCGGCGATGTTCGATGTCGTTTCCGGCGGCATCGCCTTCGTGTAGATCGTCACGTCGAAACCGGCTTCCTGCAGCAGCCGCGCGTTGGCCAGGCCGACCGCGCCGCAGCCGAGCACCGCGACGGAGCCGCGATGCCCGGGCGCGCCGATATCGACGGCAAGCTTCGAGGTCCCCCACGACAAGGTGATGCCGGCGCCGCCGTGGCCGTAGTTGTGCACGACCAGCGTGTCGCCGAGCGTCTCGGCGCGCACGACAAACCCGGATGCCCGGAACGGACGCAGCCCGACGACGGTTCGGATTTCGCGATCTGCTGCAACCTGCACCGGCGGCAGTCCGCAGGCGCTGCCGGTAAACGACGTGTCCGCAGCGGCGTAGCCATGGCGCGGCGCCGTGCGCACGCCAGCTGCCGGCGCACAGCCGGACAGCAGCGGAAATGCGCTCGTTGCCGCCAGCGCCGAGCCGAGCAGGCCGGTCTGGCGAATGAAGTGGCGTCTGTTCATGCGATCAATTCCGGATTGTTCGGGTCACTGGTACGGCATTGTGTAAAAATAAACAACGGCTGCGGCGCGCATCGGAAGGATGCGCCGGCCCTGCCGGCCATCGCCGGTTCAAATCGACTGCGTTATCGTCCGCGCCGGGCCGTAGGCTAACCGATAGTCGGCTGCACGATGAGCCGGAACGGAGGATACGGCAGGGCAATTTCATGGCACCACCGGCGCCGGCGCCTCGCAGGTCGTACTTGCTCCGGTTCGCGCGACGACAGCGACCCGATCAACCCGTGCGCGCGGGTATCCGGCTGAGCCCGAGCCCGGCCCTTGCCTGGCTCGGGCTCGAGGGCTAGCATCGGCGCCGGACTGAAAGGGGAAGTCCATCACCTGCCAAGATTGGACGTTGGACTCGCCGGGCCATGCGTGGCCTTTGCCCGACCGCGGCTGCATTCTCGTGGCATGTTGCCACTTCGTGCTGCGCACGCCATGAAATACCAGCACCGCGTCGTCGGCATGCTGGCGCTGCTGGCGATCATCACCTATCTCGACCGCATCTGCATCGCGGTTGCCGGACCGCAGATGCAGGACAGCCTTGGCATCAGTCCGGAAGCGTGGGGTTGGGTGACGAGCGCGTTCTTCTTCTCGTACGCCGGTTTCGAAATTCCGACCGGTGCGCTCGGCGATCGCATCGGACCACGCCGCGTTCTGACCCGGATCGTATTGTGGTGGTCGGCGTTCACGTCGCTCACGGGTGTCGTGTCGAGCTATCCGCTGCTGTTGCTCACGCGCTTCTGTTTCGGTGCCGGCGAGGCCGGCGCGTACCCGAATGCGTCGATCGTGATCGGCCGCTGGATTCCGCAACGCAAGCGCGCGAGCGTCTGGGGAGTCGTCTGGATGACGAGCCAGATCGGCGCGGCGCTGGCGCCCCTGCTCGTCGTGCCGATCCAGTTGCACTACGGCTGGCGCGCGTCGTTCTACCTGTTCGGAATCCTCGGCGTCGTGTGGAGCGTGGTCTGGTATGTGTGGTTCCGCGATTCGCCGCGCGAGATGAGCGGAATCACGGCCGCCGAGCGTGAGGAGATCGGCGAGGATCCGCCGCCACGCCATGGCGGAATTCCGTGGGGACAGGCACTGCGTTCGGGCATGTTCTGGCGGGTTGCTGCAGTCGGCGCATCGTACGTGTACGTGATCGGCTTCTTTCAGTCGTGGCTGCAGACATACCTGGTCAAGGGACGCGGATTCACCTCGGCCGCTCTGGTGTTGTCCACCTTGCCGTACATCGTCGGGGCCTGCGCCAACCTGGTCGGCGGCATCGTCAGCGACAGGCTCGTGCGCAAGTTCGGGCTTGTCACCGGCCGGCGCATCGTCGGCGTGTCAGGCCTCGGCACGGCGGCAATCTTCATGGCCGCGACAATTGCGGCGACCAGCGGTTTATGGTCGCTGATATTCCTTTCGCTCGCCTATGGCGGCATCCTGTTCCAGCAACCGACGCTGTGCGCAACCTCCGTCGATATCGGCAAAGGACACGTCGGCGCGGTCTTTGGCTTCATGAACATGGCGTCGAACATTGCGGCAGCATTGTCTTCCGTGGTGTTCGGCTATCTGGTCGCTTATTCCGGCGGCTACGAGTTGCCGTTCGTCCCGATGCTTGTGATGTTGTGTGTCGGGATCGTGCTGTGGCTCAGGGTCGATCCGACCAGGCAAGTGTTCGAAGAGCCGCTGGCGGGCGGCGCCACGCCGCAGATCAAGCCGGGAGGTGCCGTTTCTGAACCGGCGTAACCAGCGCGCCGCTTTTTGTTCAGAGACACCGCGCTTGTCCCGTCGTAGCCCGGATGGAGCGCAGCGTAATCCGGGATCCTATTCCGCGCGGGCTCACGCTTGCATTCACCATACAATCGATCTCCCCGGATTCCGCTTCGCTTCATCCGGGCTACGCGTCTCGATCCCCGGATTCCGCTTTGCTTCATCCGGGCTACGCCTGCAATGTTGCGTGTCATGGCAGCATCGTAGCCCGGATGAAGCGCAGCGAAATCCGGGATCTCATTCCTGCGATGTCATGGCAGCCCCGCCGAAGCGGGGCTGCCGAAGTTAAGCTGTCCGAAGCGCCGTTTTATGGCGTGCAGACACCCGCGTTCGGGACCAGCGTGGTGAACGGCGTGTTCGTCAGGCCGGTGAACGCGATATCGTCGACATCCCAGCCGGGCGATCCGGTCGAATCGTCGGCGCCGATGCGGAAGCGCACGATCACGTTCTGGTTCGAGTAGCCGGCAATCGGGTTCAGCGTGACGGACGTGAACGCAGGCCAGAATGCCGGCGTGGTCATGCGATTGACGAAAGCCGGGTGATTGATGCCGATCGGCGAGTTCGTGCCGCTGTTGGTCGTGCCGTTGTACTTGCCGGTGCCAACGTCGACCCAGGTCGTGCCGCCGTCGTTGCTCAGTTCGACCACGCCGGCGTCCCAGCCGCCGTTTTCGAAGTTGTAGCGGTGGCGGAAGGAAATGCCGAGGTTGCCGGCGCCGACGGACAACACCGGCGAGACCAGTATCTGCTCGTCCGGCAGGCTGCCCTTGATGTCGTCTTCCTGGCCGTTGTTGTCCGGGCCGTAGGCCACGTGGTCGTTGAACGCGAGCGCGCGACGTTGCCAGCTCGCGATGTTCGGCACGTCGGTCGGATCGCCGATGATGCTCCAGTTCGGGTTCGACTCTTCGAACGTCTCGGTGGCGGAGGAATTCGCCAGCTCGTCGTAGTTGACGCGATAGGAGGTTTCGACCGTATACGGCGTGGACAGAGCGAGGTCGGGCGCATCGATAGCGACGGTGAACGTGACATTCTCGATGCCCGCGGCGCCCGAGAGCGCCACGGCGATGCTCGCGGAGCCTGATGCACCCTTGTTCATCGGCGGCACGTTGACCTTGTTGCCGTTCGGGAACGTGACGTGCGGGTTGTCGGACGTGAACGTCAGCGTGCCCTTGTTGACGTTGTTCGGACCCTGGTTTTGCAACGTGATGGCCAGCGTTCCGGTCTCACCGTTGTCGAGCACGCCGTCGTGGTCGCAAGACACGGTCGTGTCGACCAGCGAAGCTTTTGCGAGCTCGATCTGCGCCAGCTCCCAGATGCCGCGGCCATACGTGGCGATACGGATCGTGCTGCCGTCGGGCGGCATGTAGATGTCGTTGACGCGCACGGTAGGCAGGCCGTTTCCGAACGGCGACCACGATCCGCCGCCATTGGTCGTGCGATACACGCCGACGTGCGTGGCGGCGTAAATCGTGTTGTGCGTGAGGTCGCGCGGATCGAAATACAGTCGCGTGACCGGCAGGTCCGGCAGGCCGGTCTGCAAGACGGCGTACGTCGCGGTCGTCCACGGATCGCCCGGGTTCGCGATGCTGGCCTTGATCACGCGCTTGCCGCCTGGCGCCAGGTCCACCGACGTGATCCAGATATTCTGGTTGTCCTGCCAGATCACGTTCGAAATGAAGCCGGTGAAGCCGGGGACAGCGCCGATCAGGTTGATGTCGGTCCAGCTCGCGCCAAGATTGGTCGTCACGTCGATGAAGCCGCTGGCGGCGCCGACGGCGACGCGGTTGAGATCGGTCGGGCTCACGCCGAGGTTGTACGGCGTGGAGCGGAAGCGGCGCGCGGCGGGGATGCCCGCGACGCCGGCCGAGCCGAACCACTTCCAGCCGCAGCCGGGCTGGTTGGACCCTGCCACGCAGCTGCCGGTCGAGAGGCCGGACGACGTGGTTTTCCAAACGCGCGCGTTGGAGAACATGTAGAACACACTGCCGGCAGGATCGAGACCGGGTCCGGCCGGAATGATGTTGGTGAAGAAGCCCGAGCCGGTCGAATCCTGGAAGCCGCTCGTGGCGGCGACGAATTCCTGGATAGCGGTCGGCGGGTTGTCGCTCATGTTCACGCGCAGGACCGGCGTCGTGCTGCTGGCCGCGCTGACGAACACCGACGTCGTGTCGTCCTGGCTATAGGCCGTGCCGAGGCCGTCGCCACCGCTCGACTGGTTGTACGTTCCGCCATTGTCGGTGCGAATGCGCGTGCCGTTGTCCTGCAATCCGCCGATCACGAGGTTGGGAAACTTCTCGTTGCCGGAAATCGTGTAGAACAGGTGCGACACGAGCCCGATGTTCTTGTCGCTCGTGAATGTCTCGCCGTTGTCCTCGCTGACATTCAGGCCGCCGTCGTCGCCGAGCACGATGCTCGGCGTGCCGGTCGTCTTGAACGCGAGCATGTGATGGTCGGCATGCGCGTACGGCAGCTCGGGAATCTGGCTGTACAGCCACCAGGTGCGCAGCGTCCAGCTGGCGCCGCCGTCGCTCGTGCTGGCCGTCGAGAGATTGCCGCCGATCCAAACCGTGTTGCGGCTCGGATCGTTCGGATCAACCCCGATCGACTGGTTGTACCAGCACTGCCCGCCGCAGACGTTCATGTTGCCGAGAATCGGATTCGGCTGAGCACCCACGTTGTTTGCAACCCAGGTCTGGCCGCCGTCGGATGAACGGTAGACGTCCTTGAGCGACCCGCCGGCGGCGGGGAGTTCGTTGACGGTGGCCGCATACGCATACACCACGGATTCGCCCGGCTTGGCGACCGCCAGCGTCGTGCGCCCGTTGTTGGCAAAGACGTTGCCGGCGTTGCTGATCGGAGCCCAGGTCGCGCCCTTGTCGGTGGACAAGTAGAGCGTCAGGTTCGTGCCGCAGATCACGCCGATGCGGCTGCCGAGCGGCGCAGAGCACGGCTGCGCCGCGGCGAGCCATCCAGCGCTCGTGCGTACGATGCTCCACACGGAAAGGCCGGCGAACGTCGACACCGGCGCGAACGACGTGCCTTCATCGGCCGAGCGGAACAGGCCGTTCTCGGTCGCACCCAGGACGATATCCTTCGGCGTGCTCGTGTCCACCTTGAGGTCGCGCACCGAAATCGTCGTGCCGAGCTCGACGGTCGGACCCCAGCTGACACCGCCGTTCTTCGACTTGACGACGGCGCCGCCAATCAGCAACTGGTCGTACGGATCGCCGAGGCCGAGGTAGAGCGTATTCGGGCTGCGGCCAAAATCCACCGCGCCGCCGCCGGTCGTCGTGATGTTGTCGGTGAGCGCCGTCCAGGTCGGGCTATTCGCGCTCCAGTTGTCGGTGCGCCACAAACCGCCGCCGGACGTCAGGAAAAAAACCGTGTCGGGATAATCCGGGTGGAACAGGATATTGCGCGCGCGACCGCTGTCGCGGACGTGGCCAGTGAAGCTGCCGTTTTGCTCGTAGTCGGAGTTGGTCGGGCCGATGTTGACCCACTTCGCGCCGGGCGCGTTCTTCTTCGAGTTGTGCAGGTTGACCTGCTTGATCTCGTTCTGGCGCGCCGCGGCCGTGATCGGACCGCTCAGTTCCGCTTCCCAGGCCAAACGTGCGCGCGGATCGTCCTGATCCGGTTTTCCGCTCGCGCTGCCATCTTCTTCTCCGGCCTGCTTCCCGTCCTGCGATCGAGCCTCCCACGCTCCGGCACCAAGGACGCACACACCAAGCAACAGCAGTGATTTCTGCCAAGTCCAAACCTTCATGATTTACCTCCGCCCGTGCGTAACGCTGCGTCGCCCCGCTGTGCGGAGCGCCCCATTTCCATCAGGGGCAGCCGATCAAATCCTTCTTGTGACGATCATTGGAACGACTGCAGACGCAGGCGATCGCCCTTAAGGCGGATTTTGACCGGGACCTCGGACGGAGAAGGTGGGCAGGCTCGCATCGCGTCGGTGAACGCGTGATGAAGATTTCCGCAGCACAGTTCGCTTGCGCGGAAGACGGTCGAAGGCAAATGCATCGACGCGCCCCAACGGCAAACCTGCGCCTAACTTCGCTTTGGCGAAGAGTTAATAAATGGGGTCATCGCGGCGCGACAGGCACGCAGAGTCGTGGTTCAGGCCGCCGTGCAACGGCGTGAAAAGTACCGCTGGTGCTCGCAGAGCATTCGGCAGCCGCGAGCTCGGTCTTCAGTGGTCGTGCCGACGTTGGATCGAGTCGACGGTCGGTTGGATAAAAATACCTTATTCTAATAATCCACAATTCACCACAACTCAGTCGCAGGTGAGGCCGTTCTGTCCGAACAGCTTCGTCCAGGTCTTCGTTCCCGATCCCTGCGGAACGCCCGGCGGAAGCCCGGCATTCGCCTGGTACTGGAAGCGGAGCGTGCTGCAATTCGTGAAGACGATGGACACCGTGCCCCAGGGATGGTTGGTGGCGCTCTGGCCGAAGTTGCCGGCGAAGCCTCCGCCGGTTGCATAGACGACGGTCAGCGTCGCAGTGCGATCTCCGGCGTCGAACCCGCCCTGCCCGAACAGCCAGAAAGGCGTGCCGGTAGCGTCGTATGTGTACCAGGCGGCCGTGACAAGACGACTGGTGCCCGTGTCGGACCCGATCAGGATTTCGACCCCCTCGCCACCGTGTGCGGGATCAAAATAATTGCCGGACAGGTATCCCGTAAGCGGCAGAGGTTGAGAGGCAGCCGCGTATTTCGTGCGATCGTACGCAGGAATCGTGAAAAGCGTGGATGACCCTTCAACCGGGACCGCCAGGATGCTCAACGCGTTGTTGTAGTTGATCAGCGGCTCGCCGCTGCCGGGAGCAAGATTCTCGAAGACGAACACGACATCTGCAGCGGACGGAGTGCCGTAAGCGATTTGCGACACGTAGGTATTCGGCTCGGCGGCGACGCGAACGTTTTCATTCGTCGCCGCGCCTTCGTTGGCAAAGAAAGCCGGAAACAGCGGCTGGACGTCGGTTCGGCCTGCGTTCGCCGGCGAACGTTTGAAGCTGCCGAGCAACGCGGATTTCCCGTCCGCGCAAGGAACCCGCCAGAGCGTCACGAGCACTGCTTCTGTATCTGTCACGAGCCCCGTGCGTTGCTCGAACGCTGGCACGGTAAGGTTTGCAGACCACTGAGGCCCCGATGGCCCTTCCTGGAGCGGCGCGCTGAGGCAACTCGGCGGGTAGGCGCGGCTCGGGTTGGACGTGGGTCCGGACGTCACAGCCAACGCGCCGGAACTGGCGAAGGTCAACGCAAGCAAGCCCAGTCGGATCCGGCGGTTCATGCAGTTCTCCCTTTGCCGACCGAGCGCCGACGCCATGAAATGCTACGCTGGTCCGGATGCGCTCGCCAGTGAAGCATGCAAGCGGATCGAAGCGCCGGGGAATGGACCGCCGAAAACAACTTCGGCAGGGGAATTCGCGAGGCGAGCGGGAAGGAAGGTCTATTGCTATGGTGCCGGCAGCAGGAGTCGAACCCGCGACCTACTGATTACAAATCAGTTGCTCTACCAACTGAGCTATGCCGGCAAAATTGTGGGCGACCGAGCGGCGCCTTTGTGGATTTTCGCACGGACCGGGGCGCTTGTCTCACCTGTCGGCCGGTTGGACCCACCGATCTGCGCAAATGCCGTGTCGAATCGCTCTCAGAAACAGGTAACCGGCTCCTCGCGCAGATCGCGTTGCACAACATGCGTGCGCCAGTTCAGCGGGTGCTGCGGGTCCGAGGCGAAGTCGACCCAGTACACCGGCAGTTCCTCGGTGCGCGTGATCAGCTCGGGCGTGAAGCCGAGCGCCGCGACTTCGCTGCGGCGTTTCTCGGCGTTGCCATGGTCGCGGAACAGGCCGAGCGAAATCGTATTCTGCTGGTCGCCGGCGGTGACGACGTAGTAATCGCGCACGCCCTTCGCCGAAAGCTGGCGCGCGATCGCCAGCGCCTGTTCGCGGCTCGACATGGCCGGCAGGTAGACCCAGTAGCCGCGCGTTTCGGTCGCATGCGCTTCGCGGTACTGGATGCGCGACACGAGCGGCGTCAGCGCGTTCAGCGCGCCGCGCATGTCGGCCTGCGTGCCGAACGGACCGATGCTCGTGCAGGTATCGTTGCTGATGTCGGCCGGTGACTCCGGCGCCGTCGCCAGTTCCGCGGCGTTCGCTTCGCCGGCATGTTCCTGTTCGCTGAGCAGCACGAGTTTGGGCACACCGTGGTCGGTCGCCGGCAGCTGCGAGGCGCTCGACTGCGGCGCGAAGTACAGCCAGCAGGCGACGCCGATATTCAGCGCGAGCAGCAGCAGGAAAACAATGCGAGCGAACATAACACCACAAAGCCGGCGGAACGGCCGCCGGTCAACCGCGCAATTCTAACAGGCGGGGCCGCGGACAGAGGCTCGATCAGGTCACGCCGGTCGCGGCCGGGCGCCGCTCAGCGGCCGGCCGCGTATATCGCCAGGCCGCGCAACACGAGTTCGGCGTCGACGCGGTGGGCCGGCTCGATCAGCGTGGCCAGGCGCGCAGCGCCGCCGCCGGTCAGCACGACCGCAGGCGTAACGCCGAACGTCTTCGTCGCGTGCGCGACGAATCGGTCGACCAGCGCGGAGCCGGCAAGCCAGACACCCGACTCGATCGCATCGCCGGTATTGTCGGCGCGTTCGACGATGCGCGCGGCCTGCGGCGTCGACAGGCGGGCCGTCGCCCCGGTCAGGGCATCGCGCATAAGCGGCGGACTCGGCGCGATCAGGCCACCGAGGTGGCTGCCGTCCGCGGCCAGCGCATCGAGCGTCAGCGCCGTGCCGCAACTGGCCAGCACGCACGGGCCGGTCTCGACCGAGTGCAGGGCGACGAGTCCGAGGAAGCGGTCGATGCCAAGCCGGTCGGGCGCGGCGTACGCGTTGCGCACGCCGCAGGCCGAAGCCGGGCTGAGCACGAAATCCGCCCGCACGCCGAAGCGTTCGAATGCCTTGCGCCGGACCTGATCGCCGACCACGGCGCTGGCGACCGAGGCGATCAGGATCGCCGACACCGCGCCGATGTCTTTCCACAAAGTATTAAAATCCAGTTGTATATCGTCGCCGACATGCGGCAGCGCGCCGACGAAACGCAGCGTGCCGCCATCCCACAGGGCGCACTTGAGCCGCGTGTTGCCCAGGTCGATCAGCAGCTTCATCGCGCACGCACCGTGACTTCAGCGCTGTCGTAGGTCGCTATCGCGTCGCCGTGACGCACCCGCAGCGCGCCGCGGGAGTCGACGCCTTCGGCGATGCCTTCGCGTGCTCCATCGGCGGACGCCACGCGCACGCTCTTGCCGCGCAGCAGGTCGGCGCGCGTGTAGTCGGCCGCAACCGCCGCGAAGCCGCGCTCGGCAAAACGGTCGAGCGTTTCGACCAGGCGTGCGAGCAGGCGCCCGGCCAGGCGGTTGCGCGACGGCGGTTCGGTGCCGGTCAGCGTGGCGATATCGGTCACCGGCTGATCGATCGCCGCAACGACGTCGGCGGGCAGGCGCAGGTTGATGCCGATGCCGATCACCGCGTAACACGGTCCGAGGAATTCGCCGCCGAGTTCGATCAACACGCCGGCCAGCTTGCGACCACCGGCCAGCACATCGTTCGGCCATTTCAGTCCCGCGCCGGTGACGCCGCAGTCGTCCAGCGCGGCGATCACCGCCGTGCCGGCAGCAAGGCTCAGGCCGGTCAGCGCGCCCATGCCGTGATCGAAGCGCTTGAGCACGGAAAAGTATAAATTTCCGCCGAGCGGCGAGCGCCAGTCGCGGCCGCGCCGGCCACGGCCGGCAGTCTGCGTTTCGGCGCAGCACACGAGCAGGTCGCGCGGGTCGCTTGCGGCACGGCGCAGCAATTCGCTGCTGGTCGAATCGATCTGCCAGTCGACGATGATGTTGCCGACGCGCGCGCGTTGCGCCGGTTCGAGTTCAGCCGCAATGCGCTCGCGCTCCAGCCATTCGACCGGCCAGGCCAGACGATAGCCGACTCCGCCTTCGGCCACGATCGGCGCGCCGAGCGCGCGCAGCGCTTCGATCTGCTTCCAGACTGCCGCACGCGTGACGCCGAGCGCTCCAGCCAGCGCGCTGCCGGACAAAGGCGCGTCGGCGGACAAGCGGCTGAGCAGGTCGCGAGGATCCATGGGGCAAGTCGAAGCGGCGATGGCCAATGGTAGACGACTTTGCACTGCGTCCCGCGCGCCGCGCGCCAACGCCGGGACAATTGCCGCCGGTCGCGCGAAACAAGTGTCCGCAGTGTCCGCAGGCGGACACTTTGGATACCAGCAGAAATTGCAACCGGTTGATTCGCCAAGCGTTCGCCCGTGGCACGAATACTGCTCCCGAACCTGTGGGGTCACTGGCTCGACAGGGCCGGTACATGCGATCATTGCAAGGCTGGGTCGCGCCGCTGCGCGGCTCAACGATGGTTCGGAGGTTTTCATGCCCAGGAATTACGCAATCCTCGCTTTGCTGCTGGTCGCCGCAACCGGTTGTCCGGCTGTCTACGCCGGTGACTTCGTCACGCGTGCGGGCAGCGGCTATGTGCCGGCCGGAGACGAAGCCGGTGCGCGAGCGGGGCACGCGACCGCAACGAACGAATCCGACGAAACGCCTGCCGTACGCACGCCGGATACCGATGCCGGCGCCGCACCGGTGACGGCGGTGCATCGCGCCGCGCACGCGGGCGCTGACGATGCGTCGGGCGCGCACGCCGTCGTCGCGCCTTCCGCACCGGTCGCCGATGGCGATGACAAACCGGCTCCGGCCAATCCGCACAAGGCCCGCGCCCTGCGCTGGCAGTCGCTGTTGCCGGGCGTGATGAAGTAAGCCGCTTTCGCGTCTTGCCGCATCTTCGGGGATTTTCCGTCGCACCATCCCATTGTCGTTGCCGACGCCGGCGCTGACATGTCGGCGGTCGCGTTTGCGCCGGCGCGCGGTGGGCTTGCCGAGGCTGCATTTTCGCTGATGCGCCGCCACGCTTGCCGTTTACTGGCGACGAGGCACTGAGTGGTCAGCCAAGCGCGCAGCCTCATCGAAGTGGATTCGATCTTCGGGCGTATCGAAGCGTTCGATGGCGATCTCGTGACCGATCAGATCGTCGCCTTCGGCGCGCACACTCGTCCTGAACTGGCCTTCCTGCTGGCTTTTGTCGATGCCGGGGACAACGTCTTCGACCTCGGCGCCCACATCGGCTCATTCGCCGTTCCTCTGGCGCAGAAAATCGGCCCTGCCGGCCGCATCGTCGTCGTCGAAGGACTGCCTGAAACATTCGTTGTGCTCGAACGCAACCTGCGCCGCTCGGTGCCGCAGGGAGCGGTGGTCTCGGTCAACGCGCTGATTGCATCGGCCAGCGAGCGCTATGCCGCGCAGACCCCGCAAGGAAATACCGGCGCCAATTTTTTTGCCCCGGCCGCTGACGGCGAAGCGATCGCGGTTCCCGCGACGACGCTCGATGCGTTGTGCCGCGCTCATTTTTTCCCGCGCGTCGTCAAGATGGATCTCGAAGGCTTCGAAGCCTTCGCCCTGGAGGGCGGCCGCGAGCTGCTGGCGCGCCGTCCGATCATCTATGCCGAGATCGCCGACCAGCTTCTACGCCGCTGTGGTGGCAGCGTCGAGCAACTCGACAGACTGCTGCAGGATCATCGTTACCGCTATTTCCGCAATGTCGGCGATCGAAATGCGGCGCACGACGAGTATCTCGTCGCGGAACTGCCGACGCTGGCCGCCGGCGGCGACTTCTTCGATGTGCTGGCGATCCACCGCGAAGACGAACGCCTGCGGCGCGCTTTCGTGAATTCAACCGCGAAGGCTGATGCGCGATGATCGGCTCGCGTCTCGCCCAGCTCGCGACAGAGGGCTAAAGTCTTTTCTGCGAGCGGCCGATCTGGCGCAGAGGGTTTGTCGCTCTCAGGTGTTCGGCAGCACGCGGCGAAACTCTTCGATCCACGAGCGCCGGAACGAGTCCCGGGAATATTGCGCGGCCGTTTTCGGCCCGCGCGCCGCGATCACCTCGCTGCGCGCGGGATTCGTGACGGCCTCGATGAGCAGTTCGGCGACTCTTTCGATGTCCGGGTACGGCACGACCTCGCAATTTTCGCCCGCGCGCATGTAGTGCCGGCCGCCAAAACCGTCATAGCCGACGACCATGGTGCCCATGGCCATCGCCTCGAGCGGCACGAGGCCGAAACCCTCGGCTGCCGAGAGCGTCAGGAAGTAGCGGAACGCACCGAGTTTCGACAATAGCTCAACGTGCGGCGTGCCGCTGCCGCTCAGCGGCTCGGCCAGCGTGATGTGCGGCGCGCGTTCCGCGAGGATTGCGCGCAGGCGTTGCCAGGAAATCTCCCAGGCCTCCGGAATGCCTTTGCGATACGGCAGCACGACGAACGGCGGCCGCTTCGCCCACGGTGTCGGCGCCGGCACGCCGTCGAGGTCGATGAAGGGCGGGATGACGCGCGCGTCGATGGCATAGACGGTGTGCAGGAAGTCCCGCACGAAGTTGCTCACGGCGACATAGTGGTCGAGCTTGCGATCGAGCAAGGCGTAGGTGCTGAAACCCTGGACGTAGCTGATCTTGAAACCCGGCAGCCGCCAGCCGAACTGGTGGCTGGAAAAGCTCGGATTGACGATCAGGACATCGTCGCGCGTGATCTCCTGCTCCATTTGCGCCAGCGCCACCAGGGGCATGCGCAGCGCATAGTCATGGATGCCGTGTTCGGCCGTTTCGCCGCCGGTGGCCACCGCAACGGCATGAAAACCGAACTCCTCCTCCAGGATCCGGCCGAGGTGATAAGCCATCAGCGTCCCGCCATTGGGCAGGTAGGCGCCTACGACGTAGGCTCGGCGGCTGTTCATGGCTGGATTCGACCTGCGTGGCTTGCCTGGTGCGCGAGTGTTGCCGATGGGCGGGGTGCGCGACAAGCGCTGCAGATCGCGCAGGGGCGGGCTTCGCGGCCTTGGCGCCGAAGCTGGCCGCGGCACTGAAGTTGCCTAACCAGGGCCCGGCAATTAAGCTTGTGGCTGCTTTTCGAGATCTTGCCTTCCACCCGGCAGCGTTCTTGCTGCGCATCAATGGCTGCCTGAGTTTTCATGCTGTTATTTCGTCGGACTGCGCAGATTTCCTGCGCCGCGCTCATCGCTCTTGCCGTGCCCATGTATGCCCAGGCCTGCGCCGGCAGCGTGCACATCGAACTGCGCGAACCCGGGGTCTACGCCCTGGACCAGGCCGCCATCGTCGCCGCGCAGCCTGGCCTGGGCGATTGCCGCAGCGACGACCTCGTGCTGACCCAGCGTGGCGGCGAAGTGCCGCTGCGCATCGTCGGCGACAGCGGCGGCCGCCTGGTTGCCGGCACGCGCCTGGAGTGGGTCGGTGAGCCGCTGCACGGACCGCAGAGCTGGTTCGATCCGTACTCGACCGTAAATGTATACATTTTGTCCGCGGCGCCGGGCACGCACGCGCGCATGCAGGCAGCGGCGCCCGCCGCGGGCAGCCATGCCGGCACGCTGTTGCGGCACGTCCATTTCGAGCAGGAAAACGAACTGATCCGGCTCAACCGCGTGACCATGCAGCCGGGCGAAGAACCCGACTTCTGGCAGTGGGCCAAGCTGACCCACGCCGACCCGCAGCCGTTCACGTTCGCGTTCGACCTGCCCGACCTGAGCCGCGGCGGCGCGGCGCCCGCAATCATAGAGGCGACGCTGAACTTCCGCGGCATTTCCTACATCAACAAACCGCACAAGAGCGGCGAGAAAACGACGCCTCACCATGTCGTCGAAGTAACGGTCAACGGCAAGCGCGTGGCGTCGCTGCAGTGGGACGAACGTTTCGAGTCGCTCCAGCAGGTCACGCTGCCGCGCGCGCTGCTCAAGGCCGAAGGCAACGTGCTCGGCCTGCAGGTGCCGGTGCGTCACGACGGCGATGCGGACAACCCGATCGTCGACGTGGTCATGTTCAACTGGTTCGAACTGACCTATCCGATCGACGGAAACCTTGGCGCGAGCACCGCGGCGTTCTCCGTCGCGGCGGCTGCGGCGAAGGCGCCAGCGATCGTCGAACTGGCCGCGGCAAAGCCGGAGCCGGTAACGCTGTACGGCAGCGACGGGAGATTATTCGCCGACACGCCCGCCGGCGCGGGGCGCCATCGTTTCGCCGGCGTCACGCCAGGCATCGAACTGTATCCCGTGGTCGGCAGCGCGTTCCTCGCGCCGGTCCTCGTGCGTGCCGTCGCTGACCAGGACTGGCGCGATGGCGGCGGCGGCCAGGACTACGTGATCATCAGCCACCGGAGCCTGATCGATGCGATCGCGCCGCTGGCGGAGTTCCATCGCCGCAACGGATTGAAGGTCGCGGTAATCGATGTCGACCAGGTCTACGACCAGTTCAACGATGGCATCAGCCATCCGGTCGCGATCAAGAACCTGATCGACTACGCGCGCGCGCATTGGGCGGTCAAGCCGCGCTACGTGCTGCTCGTCGGCACTGCCAGCTTCGACATTCGCGAATCCGGCAAGGAGGTCAGCATGCAGCCGGCCGATTTCGATCCGCGCACCGGGGTGTCGTTCATCAAGCGCAATGACATGCGTGCGAACCCGTCCGGCCGCAACCTGATCCCGACCTGGCAATATCCTTCCGACGGAGGGCAGTCGGCGAGCGACAACCACTTCGTCGCCAACAGCGACAAGGACTACCACCCGGCGCTGGCGATCGGGCGCCTGCCGGCAGTCACGCCCGACGAAGTGGCGGCGATCGTGCGCAAGACCTTGAACTACGCTACCGGGTCGGACGTCGGATCGTGGCGTCACCGGGTCATGTTCATCGCCAACGAGAATGCCTCGTTCCAGAGTTCGTCCGACGAGATCGCCCGGGATGTCGGCGCGCAGGGATTCGCCGCCGAGAAGATCTACGGCAACCAGGCCGAAGCAGACAACCTCGCGCACCAGGCGGCGATCAACGACGGCTTGAACAGCGGCGAGTTGCTCGTGCACTTCATCGGCCATGGCGGCCGCTTCATCTGGCGCACCGGCCCGCCGGATCCGAACAAGAACCACGACCTGTTCACGCTTGCCGACGTGAGCAAACTGCGCAACGGCACGCGCCTGCCGATGGTGCTGTCGATGACCTGCTTCTCCGCGCCTTTCGACAATCCCGGCGAGGATTCGATCGGCGAACGATTCCTGCTCGAACCCGACAAGGGCGCGGTCGCGGTGTTCGCGGCTTCCTGGACCAATGCGCCGAGCGCGGCCTTCTCGCGCAAGCTGGTCGCCGAGTTGATCAAGCCGGGGCAGACGATCGGCGACGCGATCGTCGCGGCGAAACAGGAGATCAACGACGCGACGATGGTCGAAATGTACAACCTGCTCGGCGACCCGGCGCTGGTGCTCGAGCGTCCGCGCGACCGCGTCGACATCGTGCGCAACGGCGATCGCTGGCAGGATGCGATCACGGTGCGCGTGCCCGAACCAGGATTCGGCGGCGAAGTCACGGTGGACTGGGTCGATGCGGCGGGCAACCTGATCGACTCGAAGACCTACGAGGCACGCGACGCGCAGTTCCAGCTCCCGGTCCCTACGCCGGAAGCGGCAGGCGTGCGCATCTACGCGGCGAATTATCGCAGCGGACGCGACGCCTTGGGCACGCTCGATCTGCGGCCTCCGCCGCCGCCTGCCGTGGTGACCGCCACGGGCAAACCCGGCTCGTCAAGTTTCGTCAAGGACCCGAAGCCAGCGGCCGCAAGCCAACCGGCCGCGTCCGGTTTCGTGAAGGACCCGAAGCCGGCGGCTGCGATGCCCGCGCCTGCGACGGGCGCGGCGGTCGCCGCACCGCAGGGCAGCGACAGCATCGGGCGGTTCGGATTCGACGACAAGCCTGCGGCCGCGGCGGCAGCACGCACCGGCAAGGCGGCGCGTGCCAACAAGGAACGCGACAAAGCGGCAACGGGCCGTCAGAATCGACAGTAACCGTCGATCCACGGCGCGGCAAACGCCAGGAACAGAAGCAGCGCGGCCAGCAGCGAACCGGCGATCAGGCGCAGGCGCGTGAAACTCGCACCGTCGCTGGCGCCGGCCACGCCCGCGTACGCGTCTCCGGCAAACCCGCACATCACCGGCATCATCGGCAGCAGGTAGCGCGAGATCGCGAGCAGGCCGAAATAGATCGCAAGCTGGTATCCGAGGAATCCAAGCAGCAGCCACGATCCGAGCCGGCGCCAATTGCGCTGCATGCACAGGCCGAACGCGAAGCCGGCCAGAATCAGTGCGTGGAACAGGTGCGAACTCCAGCGCACGATCAGCGCGAGCCAACCCGGCACGTCCGGATACGCGCCGAGGTAGCCCGCACAGGCCGGTCCGGGCAACTGGCCGACCAGCAGCGTCTTGCTTTCGAACAGGCGGAAGTACTGTTTGCCGAGCTGGCGCCACACGAGGGTCGGCAACGGGGTTTCCTGCACGTCGGCGCGGATCTCGCTCCAGGCCCAGGCATTGCGCTGGTCGGAATCGGCGCCGCTCGCGATGTAATCCTGAAACAAGCCCGCTCCGGACCAGGCGATGTAGTCGTTGCGATCCGGGACGCGCAGGCCGATCAGCAGGTTGATCGCCGAACTGTCGGCTATGCGCCAGTGCCCGGTGTTGCGATGCCCGGCCACGACCGCCGGCGCAATCGTGACCGCGAGCGCAAGAACGAACGCCGCCGCCGCACGCAGGTTCATGCGCAACGGCCGCCAGCTGACGACGAAGCAGGCCAGCAGCAGCGGCCAGAATGCCGCGAGCAGACTTTTGAACAGCAGCGCCGCGCCGATCGCAACGCCTGCCGCAGTCGCGGCAGGCACGCGCACGCGGACCTGCAGCAACAGCGCAAATGCCGCAAGCACGAGGAACAGGTGCGGCACCTCGGGCCACAGGTACTGCGCGTAGGCCGCGTTGCTCGGGGCGAGCACGAACAGCGCCGCGGCGATGCCCGCGGCAATTGCATTGCCCGAGATCCGGCGCCACAGAACGAATACGAGCAGGCCGCAG
>DATIEJ010000064.1:0-3173 GCA_035455825.1 Rhodanobacteraceae bacterium
GCCTTCGTCGCGCTGTTTTACGACTGGATCGAACGGGCTCTTCTGCGCCCATTCTTCGGCAATGACCGGCTGGCCATCGAAATGGATGTACAGCAGGAGCGTCTTCGCGCCAGCCGCGGCCGCCTTCAGCTCGGCCAATACGAGCGGCCGGTTGGCCGGATTCGCCAAAAGTTGCGTCTTGAACCCACGCCGCGTGAAGGCCTGTTGCAGGAACGCGGCGTTGCGCTGGATATCAGCCGGATTGTCGGCGACGTCGGCGATCGCCAGCAGATCGAGGAACTCGGGAAAGTTTTTTTGCGCGGCCTTGACGACCTGATCGTCCCAATCGCGCGCCTGCGCCGAGAACGCAAGCATCAGCAACAATAGTCCGAGCCCTACTTTCGCCACGCTGTTCCCCTGAAAAAAAGCGCTGCGACAACGTATGCCGTCAATCGCCTCGATCGATTCGAGACGCAGCCTCGCCCTCAGCCCTCAGCCCCCAGCCCCCAGCCCTCAAAACTCTAGTGCCAATCCAGCAATTTGTAATACACCGGCTGGACCGTGCCGGACGGCGCCGACAGCTGGCCGATGTCCGGTGGAAGATTCGACGGGTTGTCGACGTAGTAACGCGGCGGCCCTTCCTGCGGCTGGACGCGGACGAAATACAGCACGCCTTTCTTGCGGTATTCCTCGATGCGCTCGTTACCGTTCTGGCGCACCGTGACGACCGGCAGCTCGGTCGCCTCGGCGGCCTTCTGCACGTCCGGCGGAAGCGGCGGGGCATCAAGCGCCTTGCTTCCGACTTTGGGCGGCGCGGTCGCCGCTTCGAGAGTATCGGAGCGTTCGGCATTCAGCGCCTTGGCGCGTTCGCTTGTCGCCGCCGCTTCGGCCGCGGCGGCGGCCTGCGCCTCCGCCTCGGAATTGGCCAGCGGAACCAGCGGCGCATTGCTGCCGGTCGGCTGCGCCGCGGTCGGATTCGCCGCCGGTGGCGCGGCCTTGCCGGCCGGGGCGTCCATCGCGGGCGGCGGCTGAACCGGCGGAAGAGTATCTTGCGGAGCGCTCTGCGCGGCCATGGCAGCAGCGGCGGTGCCAAGCAGGATGGTGCCGAGAAAGATTCGTTTCATGACTTGTCTCCGTGGCTGCAGTGAGCATAGCAAAGGCGTCCTTGCCGGAACACGGCTATCGAAAAGTTCGATCGGCGCGTTTAGCTCGCGTTTCCACAGCGGGCGCCTGCAGGCGTGAAGGAAAGCTTAAGACGCAGCGGCCAATTGCAAATCGCATGCGCCTGCCCCAAGCTCCGCCACCCGTCCTGCGATGCTGCCCCGAATGTCGCGTCCGACCCTGACTCTCATTGACGGCTCCGGCTATCTGTACCGCGCGTTTCATGCGCTGCCGCCACTGACCAACCGCACCGGAGAACCGACCGGCGCGCTGTTCGGCGTGTTCAACATGGTGCGTCTGGCGCTGAAGTCGAAGCCCGACTACGTCGCCTTCGTCAGCGACGCGGCCGGACCGACATTCCGCGACGAGTTGTTCGCCGAATACAAGGCGCATCGTCCGGCAATGCCCGACGACCTGCGCGTGCAGATCGAACCGATGCTCGCGCTGGTCGGCGCGCTCGGCTTTCCGATCCTGCGCGTCGACGGCGTCGAGGCCGACGATGTCATCGGCACGCTGGCATTGCAGGCGGCTGCCAGCGGCATCGACGTCGTCGTGTCGACCGGCGACAAGGATCTCGCCCAGCTCGTCGGCCCGCACATCACGCTGGTCAACACGATGACGAACTCGACGCTGGACGTCGCCGGCGTCAAGGCCAAGTTCGGCGTCGCGCCGGAGCAGATCATCGATTATCTCGCGCTGGTCGGCGATTCGTCCGACAACATTCCCGGCGTCGAGAAGTGCGGACCGAAGACCGCCGCGAAGTGGCTGGCCGAATACGGCACCCTCGATGGCGTCATCGCGAATGCCGACAAGATCGGCGGCAAGATCGGCGAGAACCTGCGCGCGGCGCTGCCGCACCTGCCGTTGTCGCGGCAGCTCGCGACGGTCAAGACCGACGTTGCGCTCGATGTGACACCGGCCGGGCTCACGCTGCGCGCGCCGGATACGGAAAAGCTGCGCGAGTTCTACCGGCGTTACGAGTTCAATGCCGCGCTGAAAGAGCTCGAGGCGGCGGCCGTGGCGAGTCCGGCGTTTTCCCTGTCATCGCCTGCGTCACAAGCTGCCGATGGGGACGCGCAGCCCTCAGCCCTCAGCCCTCAGCCCTTGCTCCAATCGACACCATCCCCACCCAACCCTCCCCACGAAGTGGAGGGCTTGCAGGCCAAGGGCGAATACGAACTCGTGCTCACCCTGGCGCAGTTCGAGGACTGGCTGGCGAAGCTGCGCAACGCCGACCTGATCGCGTTCGACACGGAGACGAACAGCCTCGATCCGATGCGCGCGGAAATCATCGGCGTGTCGTTCGCGGTCGAACCGGAGCGCGCCGCCTACGTTCCGCTCGCGCACGAATATGCCGGCGTACCGGCGCAACTGGATCGCAACGCCGTGCTCGCGGCGCTGCGGCCGCTGCTCGAAGACGCGGACAAGGACAAGGTCGGCCAGCATCTGAAGTACGACATGAACGTGCTGTCGGCGTATGCCATCGAAGTGCGCGGCGTGCGTTACGACTCGATGCTCGAATCGTACGTGCTGAACTCGTCGACCAATCGCCACGACATGGATGCGCTGGCCAAGCGCTATCTCGGTATCGACACGATCCGCTACGAAGACGTGACCGGCAAGGGCGCGCGCCAGATTCCATTTGCCCAGGTCGATGTGCAGCGCGCGGCCGATTACGCCGCCGAGGACGCCGACATCACGTTGCGCCTGCATCGCGCGCTGTGGCCTAGGCTCGAAGCCGAGCCGAAGTTGCGCAACGTATTCGAGCAGATCGAGATGCCGCTCGTGCCGGTGCTCGCGCGCATGGAGCAGACCGGCGTGCTGGTCGATGCCGGGAAGCTCAAGGCGCAGAGCCAGGATCTGGGCCGGCGCATGCTCGACCTGCAGCAGCGCGCCTACGCCGTGGCCGGCCGTCACTTCAGCCTCGACTCGCCGAAGCAGTTGCAGATGCTGCTGTACGACGAGCTGAAACTGCCGGCGACGCTGAAGACGCCGACCGGGCAGCCGTCGACGAACGAAGAGGCGCTCGAGGC
>DATIEJ010000065.1:0-8950 GCA_035455825.1 Rhodanobacteraceae bacterium
GCCGAGCACAAGGCCGAGTTCGACAAGCGCTTCAAGGACAAGCAGGCCAAGATCACCGCCGGCGACGACCTCGCCCCGGGCGTGCTGAAGATGGTAAAGGTATACCTGGCCGTCAAGCGCCGCATCCAGCCGGGCGACAAGATGGCCGGCCGCCACGGCAACAAGGGCGTCGTGTCGATGATCGTTCCGGTCGAGGACATGCCGCACATGGCGAACGGCCAGTCGGTCGACATCGTGCTCAATCCGCTCGGCGTGCCGTCGCGTATGAACATCGGCCAGATCCTGGAGACGCATCTGGGCTGGGCCGCAAAGGGCCTGGGCGAAAAGATCCAGCGCATGATCGAGGCCAACGAGAAGGTTGCGGAGCTGCGCAAGTTCCTCGACCAGATCTACAACCACGACAAGGACGTGTTCGGCCAGCGCATCAATCTGAAGTCGTTGACCGACGACGAGATCCTCGCGCTGTCGAACAACCTGCAGCGTGGCGTGCCGATGTCGACGCCGGTATTCGACGGTGCGCATGAAAGCGAGATCAAGGCGATGCTCAGGCTTGCCGACCTGCCGGAATCCGGGCAGACGATGCTGATCGACGGGCGCACCGGCGAGGAGTTCGATCGTCCGGTCACCGTCGGCTACATGCACGTGCTGAAGCTGAACCATCTGGTCGACGACAAGATGCACGCGCGTTCGACCGGTCCGTACTCGCTCGTCACCCAGCAGCCGCTCGGTGGCAAGGCGCAGTTCGGCGGCCAGCGCTTCGGCGAAATGGAAGTCTGGGCACTCGAGGCATACGGCGCGGCTTACACCCTGCAGGAAATGCTGACGGTGAAATCCGACGACGTGCCGGGACGCAACCAGATGTACAAGAACATCGTCGACGGCAACCACGAGATGGCGGCAGGCATGCCGGAATCCTTCAACGTGTTGGTGAAGGAAATCCGTTCGCTGGCCATCAACATGGAGCTGGAGGAGCGTTGAGTAGAGCAGGGACGAGGGACGAGGATCGAGGGGCGAGTAAGAGCCCGCGATCACGAACCCTCGCCCCTCGCCCCTCGTCCCTCGCCCCTCGACACAGATTTCTCCTTCCGGAGTAAGAAATGAAAGATTTATTGAACCTGTTCAACCAGACCCGCCAGTCGCTCGACTTCGACTCGATCAAGATCGCTTTGGCTTCGCCGGAGCTGATCCGTTCGTGGTCGTTCGGCGAGGTCAAGAAGCCCGAGACGATCAACTACCGCACGTTCAAGCCCGAGCGTGACGGCCTGTTCTGCGCGGCGATCTTCGGACCGATCAAGGATTACGAGTGCCTGTGCGGCAAGTACAAGCGCATGAAGCACCGCGGCGTCGTCTGCGAGAAGTGCGGCACGGAAGTCACGCTGACCAAGGTGCGCCGCGAGCGCATGGGTCACATCGAACTGGCTTCGCCGACCGCGCACATCTGGTTCCTGAAGTCGCTGCCTTCGCGCATCGGTCTGATGCTCGACATGACCCTGCGCGACATCGAGCGCATCCTGTACTTCGAAGCCTATGTCGTCGTCGATCCGGGCATGACCGCGCTGACGCGCGGCCAGCTGCTGACCGAAGAACAGTATCTGCAGGCGGTCGAGGAGCACGGCGACGAGTTCGACGCGCGCATGGGCGCCGAAGCGGTTTACGAACTGCTCAAGACGATCGACCTCAACGCCGAACTGATTCGCCTGCGCGAGGAAATCGCCAGCACGAATTCCGAGACGAAGTTGAAGCGCCTGTCCAAGCGCATCAAGCTGGTCGAGGCGTTCCTCGAGTCCGGCAATCGCCCGGAGTTCATGGTCATGACGGTGCTGCCGGTTCTTCCGCCGGACCTGCGTCCGCTCGTGCCGCTCGATGGCGGCCGCTTCGCGACGTCCGATCTGAACGACCTGTATCGCCGCGTCATCAACCGCAACAATCGCCTGAAGCGCCTGCTCGAACTCAATGCGCCCGACATTATCGTGCGCAACGAAAAGCGCATGCTGCAGGAAGCGGTCGACGCCTTGATGGACAACGGCCGCCGCGGCCGCGCGATCACCGGCACGAACAAGCGCCCGTTGAAGTCGCTCGCCGACATGATCAAGGGCAAGCAGGGCCGCTTCCGCCAGAACCTGCTCGGCAAGCGCGTCGACTACTCGGGCCGTTCGGTCATCGTGGTCGGCCCGACGCTCAAGCTGCACGAGTGCGGCCTGCCGAAGAAGATGGCGCTGGAGCTGTTCAAGCCGTTCATCTTCTCGAAGCTGCAGCGCCGTGGCCTGGCCACGACGATCAAGGCGGCGAAGAAGCTGGTCGAGCGCGAGAGCGCCGAGGTCTGGGACATTCTCGAGGAAGTCATCCGCGAGCATCCGGTGCTGCTGAACCGCGCGCCGACGCTGCATCGCCTCGGCATCCAGGCGTTCGAGCCGGTGCTGGTCGAAGGCAAGGCGATCCAGCTGCATCCGCTCGTCTGCACCGCGTTCAACGCCGACTTCGACGGTGACCAGATGGCCGTGCACGTGCCGCTGTCGCTCGAAGCGCAGCTCGAAGCGCGCGCGTTGATGATGTCATCGAACAACATCCTGTCGCCAGCCAACGGCGACCCGATCATCGTGCCGACGCAGGACGTCGTGCTCGGCCTTTACTACATGACGCGCGAGCTCGTGAACGTGAAGGGCGAGGGCATGGTGTTCGCGAATCTCGCCGAGGTGCATCGCGCCTACCAGAACCGTGCGGTCGAACTGCACGCCAAGGTCAAGGTGCGCATCCACGAGATCGAGATCGACGAGCAGAAGGAACGCACCGAGAAGACCTCGATCATCGAGACGACGGTCGGACGCGCGCTGCTGGCGGAAATCCTGCCGGTCGGCCTGCCGTATGCGCTGATCAACATCGTGCTGACGAAGAAGGCGATCTCGGGCCTGATCAACCAGTGCTATCGCCGCCTCGGCCTCAAGGACACGGTCGTGTTCGCCGACCAGCTGATGTACATGGGCTTCCACTACGCCACGCGCGCCGGCATCTCGATCGGCATCGACGACATGAAGATCCCGGGCGAGAAGAAGGGCATCCTCGACAGCGCCGAAAAGGACGTCAAGGAGATCCAGGAGCAGTTCGCTTCGGGCCTCGTGACCGCCGGCGAGCGCTACAACAAGGTCGTCGACATCTGGTCGCGCACGAATGAACTCGTCGCCGCGGCGATGATGAAGGGCATCGGCGTCGACAAGGTCAAGACGGCCAAGGGCGAGACGGTCGAGCAGAAGTCGATGAACTCGCTGTTCATCATGGCCGACTCCGGCGCGCGCGGTTCCGCCGCGCAGATCCGCCAGCTGGCCGGCATGCGCGGACTGATGGCGCGTCCGGACGGTTCGATCATCGAGACGCCGATCAAGGCGAACTTCCGCGAAGGCCTCGACGTGCTGCAGTACTTCAACTCGACCCACGGCGCGCGCAAGGGCCTGGCCGACACGGCGTTGAAAACCGCCAACTCGGGTTACCTGACCCGCCGTCTGGTCGACGTCGCCCAGGACGTGGTCGTCACCGAGCCGGATTGCGGCACGACATTCGGCCTGACCATGGCGCCGATCGTCGAAGGCGGCGATGTCGTCGAGCCGCTGCGCGACCGCGTTCTCGGCCGCATGCTGGCTGCCGACGTTTATGCGCCAGGCAACGAAGACGCACCGCTGGTCACGCGCAATACGCTGCTCGACGAAAAGGGAGTCGAGAAACTCGAGACCGCGGGCGTGCAGAGCGTGCTCGTGCGCTCGCCGATCACCTGCCAGTCGGGCTTCGGCATCTGCGCCTACTGCTACGGACGCGATCTGGCGCGCGGCCACCTGGTCAACATCGGCGAAGCGGTCGGCGTCATTGCCGCGCAGTCGATCGGCGAACCGGGAACGCAGCTGACCATGCGTACGTTCCACATCGGTGGTGCCGCGTCGCGTGCCGCCGCGGTCGACAACGTCCAGGTCAAGACCACCGGCGCGCTGAAGCTCAACAACCTCAAGACCGTGCACCATGCGCAGGGTCACTGGGTCGCGGTCTCGCGCTCCGGTGAAATCTCGATCATGGATACGCACGGCCGCGAGCGCGAGCGCTACAAGGTTCCGTACGGCGCGGTCGTCAACGTCAAGGACGGCGCCGCGGTCAAGGCCGGCCAGATCGTCGCGAACTGGGATCCGCATACGCATCCGATCGTTTCGGAAGTTGCCGGCCGCGTGCGCTTCATCGACTTCATCGATGGCATCACCGTGCAGGCGCAGACCGACGAACTGACCGGTCTGGAAAGCAACGTTGTGACCGATCCGAAGCGCCGCGGTACGCAGGCCAAGGATCTGCGCCCGACCGTGCGCCTGGAAGACAAGAAGGGCAAGGAACTCAAGCTGCCCGGCACGGACATCCCGGCGCAGTACTACCTGCCGGCCGGCGCGATCATCTCGTTGCAGGACGGCGCGGAAGTCGGCGTCGGTGACGTCGTGGCGCGTATCCCGCAGGAAACCTCGAAGACCCGCGACATCACCGGCGGCCTGCCGCGCGTCGCCGACCTGTTCGAGGCGCGCAAGCCGAAGGAGCCGGCGATCCTGGCTGAAGTGTCCGGCATCGTCAGCTTCGGCAAGGACACCAAGGGCAAGCAGCGCCTGGTCATCAAGGATGCCGAGGGCGACGATCACGAGGAGCTGATTCCGAAGTGGCGCCAGGTCATCGTGTTCGAAGGCGAGCATGTCGAGAAGGGCGAAACCGTCGTCGACGGCGAGCCGAACCCGCACGATATCCTGCGCCTGCTCGGAGTCGAGCCGCTGGCGGCCTACCTGGTCAAGGAAATCCAGGACGTCTACCGGCTGCAGGGCGTGCGCATCAACGACAAGCACATCGAGACGATCATTCGCCAGATGTTGCGCAAGGTGGAAATCTCCGATTCCGGCGATACCCGCTACCTGCGCGGCGAGCAGTCGGACCGGATCCGGGTCGTCGAGGAGAACTCGCGCGCCAACGTCCGCAACGAGCGGGTGGCGGAGTACATCCCGATCCTGCTTGGCATCACCAAGGCGTCCCTGGCCACGGAGTCGTTCATTTCGGCGGCCTCGTTCCAGGAAACGACCCGCGTGCTGACCGAAGCGGCCGTGCGCGGCACCCGCGATACCTTGCGGGGGTTGAAGGAAAATGTTATCGTTGGTCGCTTGATTCCGGCAGGTACCGGCCTCGCGTATCACGCGAAACGCCGGCGCAAGCCTGGAGCATTGACCGACTCCGAGTTGGAGACGCTGCGGGGCGGGGTTACCGAGTTCGTCGGTGAATCCGCTTCCGAGGAAAAGTAGGCTCCTCGCGGGCCGGTCAGAACGGTTGTTGTAAAGCGTTGAAATCGAAATGAGGGGCAGGATGCCCCCCGTATTCGAGCCAAGGAGGCACGGCCAGTCCGGTTGACGGGTTGGTCAAACGCCAGCTATACTTTTATGGATCGACAGGCCGAGTTTACTCGGCCTGTCTTTTCGTCTAAAAAACTGCGATTGCTGCCTCGCGGCGAACGCAACACACATCAGGGGTCTGGCGTCTGCCCGGCGCGGTCAGTGAGGGTCGGTCGGTTGTCGGCCGGGATTTTCGGGCGAACAGGTCTCAAAGCGGCTCATTCAGGAATCTTCGAATGTCTACAGTCAATCAGTTGGTGCGCAAGCCACGGCGCGCGAAGACGTACAAGAGCGCTTCGCCGGCGCTGGAAAACTGCCCGCAGCGTCGCGGCGTCTGCACGCGTGTCTATACGACCACGCCGAAGAAGCCGAACTCGGCCCTGCGCAAGGTTGCCAAGGTGCGCCTGACCAATGGTTTCGAAGTCATCAGCTACATCGGCGGTGAAGGCCACAATTTGCAGGAGCATTCGGTCGTCCTGATCCGCGGCGGCCGCGTGAAGGATCTTCCGGGCGTGCGTTATCACACGGTTCGCGGTTCGCTCGACGCGGCCGGCGTGACCAAGCGCCGCCAGAGCCGTTCGAAGTACGGCGCCAAGCGGCCGAAGGGTTCGTAAGCAGTTCGTAGCCGGGGCTCAGTCGCCCCGGGCAGGAAGCGGCCACCGAGGCTGCCACTTTTTATAGCTAGTCGATTTACCAACGGACATCGATCATGTCGAGAAAAGGCAATACACCCACGCGCGAGCTGCTGCCGGACCCAAAGCATGGCAGCCAGCTGATTTCCCGCTTCATCAACATGGTGATGAAGAGCGGCAAGAAGTCCGTGGCCGAAGGCATCGTTTATGGCGCGATCGACCAGATCGGCCAGAAGCACGCGACGCCCATCGACGTCGTGGAGAAGGCGCTCAGCAACGTCGCTCCGGCAGTCGAAGTGAAGTCGCGCCGCGTCGGTGGCGCCACGTATCAGGTGCCGGTCGAAGTGCGCTCGTCGCGCCGCCTGGCACTGGCGATGCGCTGGGTGATCGAAGCCGCGCGCAAGCGCAGCGAAAATTCGATGCCGCGCAAGCTGGCCGCGGAACTGCTCGAAGCCGCCGAGAACCGCGGCGCGGCAGTCAAGAAGCGCGAAGAAACGCATCGCATGGCGGAAGCCAACAAGGCGTTCTCGCACTACCGCTGGTAATGAATTTCACGGGTCCGCCCCCATATCGCGGACCCCGAAAGAAGGATTAAGGAATTGAACCGTGGCACGTAATACTCCAATCGACCGCTATCGTAACTTCGGCATCATGGCTCACATCGATGCAGGGAAGACTACGACCACGGAACGCATCCTTTTCTACACCGGCGTCAATCACAAGATTGGCGAGGTGCACGAGGGTGCCGCGACGATGGACTGGATGGAGCAGGAACAGGAGCGCGGGATCACGATCACGTCCGCTGCCACGACCTGCTTCTGGAAGGGCATGGACCTGTCGTTCCCGGAACATCGCTTCAACATCATCGATACGCCAGGGCACGTCGACTTCACGATCGAAGTCGAGCGTTCGCTGCGCGTGCTCGATGGTGCCGTGTTCGTGCTTTGCGCGGTCGGCGGCGTGCAGCCGCAGTCCGAAACCGTATGGCGCCAGGCCAACAAGTACGGCGTGCCGCGCGTTGCGTTCGTCAACAAGATGGATCGCGCCGGCGCCGACTTCGACAAGGTCGTTGGCCAGCTGAAGTCGCGCCTGGGCGCCAATCCGGTGCCGATGCAGCTGCCGATCGGCGCCGAGGACCATTTCGAAGGCGTCGTCGACCTGCTCAAGATGAAGGCCATTCACTGGGACATGGAAACCCAGGGCATGAAGTTCGAGTATCGCGACATTCCCGCGAACCTGCTCGACAAGGCCAAGAAAGCGCGCGAGCACATGGTCGAATCCGCGGCCGAGACGTCCGAGGACTTGATGAACAAGTACCTCGAAGGCACGGAGCTGTCCGAAGAAGAAATCATTCTCGGCATCCGCGCCGGCACGGTCCTGAACAAGATGATTCCGGTCTTCTGCGGCTCGGCGTTCAAGAACAAGGGCGTGCAGGCGATGCTCGATGGCGTCATCCGCTATCTGCCGGCGCCGTCCGATCGTCCGCCAGTCAAGGGCCTGGACGAGAACGAGAAGGAAGATTCGCGCAATGCCGGCGACAACGAGCCGTTCTCGGCGCTCGCGTTCAAGATCGCGACCGATCCGTATGTCGGCGCGTTGACGTTCTTCCGCGTGTATTCGGGCGTGCTCAATTCGGGCGACACCGTTTACAACCCGATCAAGGGTCGCAAGGAACGCATCGGCCGCCTGTTGCAGATGCATGCGAACAATCGCGACGAGATCAAGGAAGTGCGCGCGGGCGACATCGCCGCGGCGGTCGGTCTGAAAGACGTGACCACCGGCGACACGCTGTGCTCGCAGGATCACCTGATCACGCTCGAGAAGATGATCTTCCCGGAACCGGTCATCGCGATGGCGATCGAGCCGAAGACCAAGAGCGACCAGGAAAAGATGGGCATCGCCCTGTCGCGTCTCGCGCAGGAAGATCCGTCGTTCCGCGTGCGCTCGGACGAAGAATCGGGCCAGACGATCATCGCCGGCATGGGCGAGTTGCATCTGGACATCATCGTCGACCGCATGAAGCGCGAGTTCAGCGTCGAGGCGAATGTCGGCAAGCCGCAGGTTGCCTACCGCGAGACGATTCGCAAGCACGTCAAGCAGGAAGGCAAGTTCGTGCGCCAGTCCGGCGGCCGCGGCCAGTACGGCCACGTCGTCATCGAACTCGGCCCGCGCGAGCGTGGCCTCGGCTTTGAATTCGAGAACGGCATCGTCGGCGGCGTGATTCCGAAGGAATACATCCCGGCGGTCGAGAAGGGCATTCGCGAACAGCTCGGTAACGGCGTGCTCGCGGGCTTTCCGGTCGTCGACGTCGCGGTGAAGCTGATCGACGGTTCGTACCATGAAGTCGACTCGAACGAAATGGCGTTCAAGATCGCCGGTTCGATGGCGTTCAAGGAAGGCTTCAGCAAGGCCAGTCCGGTCCTGCTCGAGCCGATCATGAAGATCGAAGTCGTGACGCCGGAAGACTACATGGGCGACGTGATGGGCGACTTGTCGCGCCGTCGCGGCGTGCTGCAGGGCCAGGAAGACGGTCCGTCCGGCAAGACGATTGCCGCGCAGGTGCCGCTCGGCGAGATGTTCGGATACGCGACCAGCCTGCGCTCGATGAGCCAGGGCCGCGCGACGTTCACGATGGAATTCGACCATTACGCCGAAGCGCCGCAGAACATCGCCGAAGCAGTGATCAAGAAGGGTTAGGGGTAAGGAGTGAAGAGTGAGGAAGTGTTTCCCTCACTCCTGATACCTCACTACTTACGTTACAGAATCAAGTACATTTTCGGAGTTAGAAGACATGGCCAAGGGTAAATTCGAACGCACCAAGCCGCATGTCAACGTGGGCACGATCGGCCACGTGGATCACGGCAAGACGACGCTGACGGCGGCGCTGACGAAGGTTGGTGCGGAGCGGTTTGGCGGTGAGTTCAAGGCATA
>DATIEJ010000066.1:0-7815 GCA_035455825.1 Rhodanobacteraceae bacterium
TGGTCAAGAACATCCTGCTGGCGATGAAGGACACGATCCAGGGCCTGGACTGGATGAGTGACCAGACCAAGAAGAAGGCGCTGGAGAAACTCGCGACGTTCAATCCGAAAATCGGCTATCCGGACAAATGGAAGGACTACGCCGGCGTGACGATCGTGCGCACGTCGTACTGGGATGACGTCGTCGCGGCCACGCGCTGGAACGTCGCCGACAACCTCTCGCAGGTCGGCAAGCCGGTCGATCGCGGCCGCTGGGGCATGACGCCGCCGACGTCGAACGCGTACTACAACCCCCTGCTCAACGAAATCGTTTTCCCTGCCGGCATCCTGCAGCCGCCGGCGTTCGACGTTACTGCCACCGATGCGGTGAATTACGGCGCGATCGGCGTCGTGATCGGGCATGAGATAAGCCATGGCTTCGACGACCAGGGCGCGCAGTTCGACGCGCAGGGCCGCCTCGACAACTGGTGGACGCCGACCGACGAGGAAAAATTCAAGGCGCGCGGCCAGTGCGTAGTCGACCAGTTCGAAAGCTACTCGATCGAACCCGGCATCCATCACAACGGCAAGCTGGTGCTCGGCGAATCGATCGGCGACCTGGCCGGCGCGAAGCTCGCCTACCTGGCGTACAAGAAATCGCGCGAAGGCAAGCCGCCCGAGGCGACGATCGACGGGTTCACGCCCGACCAGCAGTTCTTCATTGCCTGGGGCCAGTGGCGCGGCGACGAGATCCGCATGGAAACGCAGCGCACGATGGTGCAGGGCGACCCGCACCCGATCGCGAAGTACCGCGTAAACGGCCCGCTGTCGAACCTTCCGGCGTTCCAGCAGGCATTCGGCTGCAAGGCCGACGCGCCGATGGTGCGCCAGGGCAAGGATCGCTGCGAAGTCTGGTAAGACCGGACTGGACGACCCGTTGCGGCGCGACGACGCTGCAGCGGGTAATGCCACGCGGACTCATGCTGCACAGCTGAATGAATACCGGCTGAGCTTGCCTGGAGTCAGGGCTTTGGCCGCGGCCATGCTGAATTTTGCTGGATAATTGGCCCCGGAACGGCCGTTTCGCATGAGACGCTTCGAAGGAGCGTCTGGTCGGCGGTTCATTCCTGACCGAGGCTCGAGAGCTGGATTGCGATGAGCAGCACTGAGATCCAGCGAATTTTCCGCGGCGTTCCCGGACTATTCCTGATACTGAAGCCGGATCGCGATTTCACGATCGTCGGCGCCAGCGACGACTATCTGAGAGCGACCCACACCGACAGCCGGATTTTCGGCCGGCCGGTATTTGATGTTTTCCCCGACAATCCCGACCAGCCGGATGCGAGCGGTGTCAGGAACCTGCGCGCCTCGCTCGAGCGCGTAACGGCCGGCAGAGTGGTGGACAAGATGCCGTTGCAGCGCTACGACCTGCGCCTTCCTGCCGACCTCGGCGGCGGGTTCCAGGAGCGTTACTGGATTCCGATAAATGCGCCGATTCTCGGCGACGACGGCGAGGTCGAGTACATCATCCAGCGCGTCGAGGACGCCGGCGCGGCGGCCAACCGCAACGCCGTCGAAATCCTCGAGAGCATCGGCGAGGGCTTCTTCACGCTCGATCGCAAGTGGCGATTCGACTACGTCAACCGCGAGGCGCATCGCATCCTGCACCGCGAGCCCGGCGCGCTTTCCGGCAAGGTTCTTTGGCAGGCGCTTCCCGGCCTCGAAGGCACCGAATTCGAGCGCAACTACCGGCGTTCGATGATCCATCGTGAAAAAGCCTCGTTTACTGCGTACTACCCGAATCACAACGCGTGGTATGAGGTCACCTCGTTTCCGGCTCCCGAAGGCGTCTCGGTCTACTTCCGCAATGTGACCGAGCAGAAGAAGATGCAGGGAGAGCGCGAGCAGCTCATCGCCGCATCGGAAAACCAGCGGCGCATCTACGAGACCGCCCTTAACAGCACGCCGGACTTTGTGTATGTGTTCGATCTGGAACATCGCGCGCTCTACGCCAACGAGGCCCTGCTCAGGACCTGGGGTGTCGACGATGTGCGTGGCAAGAAATGGATGGACTTGGGTTACGAACAGTGGCACGCCGACCTGCACGACCGCGAGATCGATCAGGTAATCGCTACGCGTGCCCCGATCCGCAACGAGATTCCGTTCACAGGTACCAATGGCCGCCGCATCTACGATTACATCTTCGCGCCGGTGCTCGGGCCGGACGGTGACGTCGTCGCCGTGGCCGGCACGACGCGCGACGTCACCGAGCGCCAGGCCGCGGACCGTTCCCTGCGCGAACAGGCCGAACGGCTGGCCGAGTCCGATCGCGCGAAGGACGAATTCCTGGCGACGCTGTCGCATGAACTGCGCAATCCGCTGGCGCCATTGCGCAATGCGGTCGAATTGCTGCGGCGAACGCGAGAGGGAGACATGCGTTTCGAGTCCGTGCACCTGATGATGGAGCGTCAGATCGATCATCTCGTTCGTCTCGTCGACGACCTGCTCGAAGTGTCGCGCATCAGCAGGGGGACATTCTCGCTGCGCAAGGAGCAGGTCGAACTTGCGGCAGTCGTGCGCAGCGCGACTGAAACGAGCGAACCGCTGATCAGGGCAGGCGGCCATACGTTCGTCCTCGAACTGCCCGAGGAGCCGCTCTGGCTCGAGGGCGACCTCGTGCGCATGGCCCAGATCCTCGCGAACCTTCTCAACAATGCGGCAAAGTATACAGATCACGGCGGCCGCATCCGGCTGCGTGCCTGGCGCGACGGCGGACTGGCCGCCATCAGCGTAAGCGACAACGGCGTGGGCATTGCGCCCGAAGTCATGCCGCGGATGTTCGAGATGTTCAGCCGCGGCGACCGCGACAGCGGGCGCAGCCAGGGCGGACTGGGCATTGGCCTTGCGCTGTCGCGGCGCCTCGCCCAGATGCACGGCGGATCTCTGGAAGCGCGCAGCGAAGGTCCGGGCAAAGGCAGCGAGTTCATCGCGCGCCTGCCGCTGTCCGCGGTTCCCGAACCGACCGCGCCGACGTTGCAGGCCGACCAGCGCCTCACGCAAATGCGCGTGCTCGTGGTCGACGACAATCATGATGCGGGCGACAGCCTTGCCATGATCCTCGAAGTGCTTGGGGCCGAAGTCCGGGTCGCGCGCGGCGGGGCCGAAGCGATCGACTTGTTTGGCGCTTATCGGCCTTCGGTTGTGCTGCTCGATATCGGCATGCCGGGAATGAACGGCTACGACGTGGCGCGCGCGCTGCGAGCGGGCTTTCCCGAGCATGGCGTGACGTTGGTTGCGCTGACCGGCTGGGGACAGGAAGACGACCGCCGCCGCGCGCGCGAAGCCGGCTTCGACCACCATCTGGTCAAACCGGCCGACCTCGACGTCCTGCAGCATCTGCTGCGTACGATCGACGACGGTGCGAGCTCTCCGGGCGTCGTTACTGCCTGACGAGCGGGGCTTCGGCTCGCGTTCCAGCACGCTCGCTGGCGCAGGCGACCGCACGCGCTGCTGATATAGTTGCCCCAGCCAAGTGGGCTGATAGGATCCGGAGGGTACCGTGCGAAACCAAGTGCCGTCGAATCGCTTGTTTCTTGCGACCGTGCTCATGACCCTGCTTGCCGCGCCGACTTTCGCGCAGTCGGCAGTGGACGTTCCGGTTCGCAACGTTGCCGACGTGAAATTTGCCGAGCTGCCAGGCATGCCGACCTGCGCCACCGCCTTCGTGCAAACCGGCGACCCGTCCAAAGGCGCGTCGATACTCCTGGCGAAGATGGCTGCGGGCTGCGTGGTTCCCTGGCATTGGCATACACCGAACGAGAATCTCATGATGGTCAGCGGACCCGGGCTGGTGGAAATGACGGGCGGCAAGGCGTTCACGCTGAAGCCCGGCGGTTTCGCGCAAATGCCGTCGAAGCACGTGCACCAGTTCCGTTGCCCGAAGGGATGCATGCTGTATGTGAACTCCGACGCGGCATTCGACATGCACTATGTCGATGCGGAGGGTAGTGACCTGTCTCCGGCCGAGGCGTTGAAGAAAGTGCATGAGGCCGCAGCCGCGGCGCCGCGCTGACGTTGCGATAAGCGCAAGGCATGACACTGTCCGACGCGATGCTGCCGGCGCTCGACCAGATCCGGGATGCCGGCCGGCGCATCGCCGGCTCCGCGATCCGCACGCCGCTCGTACGTCTGAATGTGTTCGACGCCCCGGCGCAGATCTTCCTCAAGCTGGAAAACCTGCAGCCGATTGGTTCGTTCAAGATTCGCGGCGCAGCGAATGCGATCGCGCACATGGCGCCTGAGCAGCTCGCGCGTGGCGTCGTGACCGCATCGGCCGGCAACATGGCGCAAGGCGCAGCATGGCGCGCACGCGAACTCGGCATCCCGTGCACCGTGATCGCGCCGGAAACCGCGCCGGCAACCAAGATTGCCGCGATCGAGCGCCTCGGCGGGCGCGTGATCAAGGTGCCTTTCGAGCGCTGGTGGCAGACCTTCCAGGAGCGTTCCTTCCCGGGTGTCGACGCAACCTTCATCCACGCCTTCGACGATCCGTACGTCATGGCCGGTAATGGCACGATTGCGCTGGAGGTCGTCGAAGACCTGCCCGACGTCGACGCGATCGTGATTCCGTGGGGTGGCGGCGGACTCGCCTGCGGCATCGCCGTCGCGATGCGCGCGTTGAAGCCCGACTGCCGGCTGTTTGCCGCCGAAGTCGCGGGTGCAGCCCCGCTCGCCGCGTCGCTCGCGGCCGGCTCTCCGCAGGTCGTCGACTACCAGCCTTCGTTTGTCGACGGCATCGGCAGCAAGACCGTGTTCCCGCAAATGTTCGAACGCGCGCGAGCGCTGATCGACGGTTCGCTCGCTGCGAGCGTCGACGACGTCGCTGCAGCGGTACGCCTGATTGCCGAACGCAACCGCGTCATCGCCGAAGGCGCGGGCGCATGCCCGGTCGCCTGCGCGCTGTCGGGCAAGGCCGGGCGCGGCAAGATCGTGTGCATCGTGTCGGGCGGCAACATCGATCTGCATAAGCTGTGTGCCACATTCGGCCAGCAAACTTCAGGCGCGAAATGATGATTCCTTCACTGACACTCGACGAAATCCGCTCGGCGCGCCGGCAACTCGGCGATCGCGTCGTCACGACGCCGGTGCACGAATGGGAAGGTTCGCTGCGGGCGGAAATGCTCGGTCCGGACACGCGCGTATTCCTCAAGCTCGAACTCCTGCAGCGCACGGGTACGTTCAAGGCGCGCGGCGCGCTCCTGAACATGCTTCTGCTGACGCCCGAAGAGCTCGCGCGCGGCGTGACGGCGATCAGCGCCGGCAACCACGCCGTCGCGGTCGCCTATGCGGCGAAGGCGCTCGGCATCAATGCCAAGGTCGTCATGATCAAGACGGCGAATCCGTTGCGCGTGGAACTGTGCCGAAAGTACGGCACCGAAGTCGAGTTTGCCGAAAACGCCCACATCGGTTTCGAACGCGTGAAGCAGGTCGAGGCGGAGGAAGGACGCGCCTTCATCCATCCGTTCGAAGGAATGCGCACGGCACTCGGCACTGCGACGCTGGGCCTGGAATTCTGCGAACAAGTGCAGCCGCTCGATGCCGTCATCGTGCCGATCGGCGGCGGCGGCCTGTGCGCGGGCGTGGCGTCCGCCGTGAAACTGTCGTGGCCGGACTGTGCTGTCTATGGCGTCGAGCCGACTGGTGCGGATTCCATGAAGCGCAGCCTCGCCGCCGGCGAGCCGCGTTCGATCGAACGCGTGGCGACGATCGCCGACAGCCTCGGTGCTCCTTACGCGGCGCCGATCACGTTCGAATTGTGCCGCCGCAACGTCGAGGACGTCGTGCTCGTCAGCGACGACGAACTGCGCGAAGCGATGCGCCTGATGCTGCGCGAGATCAAGCTCGCCGTCGAACCGGCCGGCGCGTCGGCGATGGCTGCGCTGGTTGGTCCGCTGCGCGAGAAATTGCGTGGCCGCCGGGTCGGCTTGATCGTCTGCGGCAGCAATATCGACGCCGCCAGCTACGCGAAGCTGATCCAGTAGGCGCTGGGCGGCCTCAATCGGGAAAGACGATTCCGAGTCGAGCGTTGTCGCGCGTCAGCGTGGACATGCTGCCGCGGCGCCGCCGGCGATGCCGCGCACCGCTGCGGCGATGTCCCCGGAGATTTGCGCGATCGCGCGCTGATGGCCTTGCACGAGCGCGTCGTAGTCGGCCGCGACGTCTTCCGATGCCGTGCTCGTGCAGGTCACCAGAGCGGCTTCGCTGTTGCCGCGAACGCTCCAGTCGGCCTGGATTCGTGCGTGGCGCCCTGGCCATGAATCGAAAACCCGGACGTCGATGACGATGCGATACACCGGCACCGCCGGGGGACGCGGCAGGCCGTAGACATCACGCGCGCCGAGCGCGGCGACCAGGTCGGCCGCAAACGCGCCGCGCAGTTCGGCGGCAAGCGGCGCGGCCCAGCGCTCGTTGTCGAGCACGGCGACGCGCTGGTCGCTCTGGCGGACGAGGAATTCCGCCTGGTCGACCTGCGGCGGGACCGCCACGGGCAGGACCTCGATCTGGAACGGCGCGGAAGCCGCGGGGACCGCGCCGGCTGCCGGCGTTGCGTCGTGCTGCAAAGTATAGAAATGGGTCGGTGCCGATGCGCAGCCGCCAAGCGCGGCCATGAGCGTGGCCGTCGTCGCGCGCGAGAGTCGCTGAAACAGGCGCATCAGTGGCCTCCCGGCGGTGGTGGTTGCGGAGCAGGTTGCGGCGCGCTCTCGCCGCGCTTGCCGCGAATCAGCGATTCGGGATGGCGTGTCAGGTAGTCGGCCAGTGCGCGCAACGATTGCGCCGCGCGCGAGACTTCGTCGAGCGTATGGCCGGCGCCGCGCTGCAGCGGTGAATCCTCCGCGAGGCTGCGGTCAAGCGTCTTCAGCGCCTGCTGCGCCTGTTCGAGGACCGCGCGCGCCTGCGGCGTGACCTCGTCGTTGAGCTTTCCGAGCAACACGCGCGTGCCGTGCAACGTGTCGCGCAGTTCGTTGCCGATCTGCTCGAACGGAACCTTGTCGAGCTTGTCGACGATTTCGGTCAGCTGCCGTTGCAATGCGTCGAAGCTGCCGGGCGCGGTCGGAATCTCGAGCGTCGTCGTCGATGCATCGAGTTTGGCCGGCTTGGCGTTCGGCACGACGTCGATCGCGACATACAGCTGCTGGGTCAGCAGGTTGCCGGTGCGCACCTGCGCGCGGAAACCATGGTCGATCAGCGAAGACAGCACGGCGATGAAATTGACGCGGCCCTTGCCGGCTTCGAAGAAGCGTTCGTTGATTCGGCCGAGCCGCTGCGGGTAGATCGTGGCGATCACGTCGGCCGGAAAGGTCTGCGTCGCCGGTTCGTAATCCAGGTTGATTGACTTGACGTTGCCGATCGTGATGCCGCGGAAGTCCACCGCTGCGCCGACGACGAGTCCGCGCAGGGTTTCGTTGAAGCGCATGCGCACGTCGAGTTCGGGCCCGTCGGGCGGGCGCATCGCGGCAGCGACGTCGGCATACATTTCGAATCGGGTTCCCTCGTCGGCGGCTTGCTGCTCAGCGCTGTCGTCGAATGACTGGAAGGCGACGCCGCCGGCAAGCACGGTGGCCAGTGATTCCGTCTTGAGCTTCAGTCCCGATGCGCTTACCGACAAATCGATGCCGCTGGCGTTCCAGAAATGCGCCGAGCGCGTGACGAAGCGATCGTACGGAGCATCGACGAACAGCTGGATCGTCACGCCCTTGCCGTCGTCGTCGAGCCGGTAACCGCTGATCCGGCCGGCCAGCATGCGCCGGTAGTACACCGGCGAACCGATGTCGAGAGA
>DATIEJ010000067.1:0-2186 GCA_035455825.1 Rhodanobacteraceae bacterium
TTCGGAAGTCGAGCCTTTCAGCGGGCTGATTGCCTGTTCGGCCTTCGTCGTCGATGCCAGCTGCAACCTCGTCTCGCGCATGCTGCGGGGAAAGCGCTGGTATAGTGCGCATCGCGAACACCTTTACCAGTGGATGGTTCGCGCCGGCATGTCGCATGCGCGCGTGGTCGCCTGGTACATGGGCTGGAACCTTTTCATCGTCGCTCCGGTCCTTTGGCAGCTGAACCGCGCATGGTCGACGCAGCCGGCGGACGGCGCGGCCATCGTGCGCGGCCTGGAAGCCCTGGCTGCGATTTACGGCCTGGGTGTCGCATTGTGGATTTTTGGAAAACGCTGGTGCCTGCGAAGAGCAAGAACATGCCGATGCGACCGCGTAGCCTGATTGCGTCGATCCATCCGCGCCTCGCCGTCGTGTTGCACGACCTGGGCATGGTCTGGCTGGCCTGGGTTGCGGCCAACTGGCTGCGCTACAGCATCGAGGCCAATCCGCCGCCGCTGGCCTGGTTCATGCCGGAAACCGGCCTGGCCGTGCTCGCCCAGGGGCTGGTCCTGTGGTGGACCGGCTTGTACAAGGGCCTGTGGCGGTTCGCGAGCCTGCCGGACTTGTGGAATATCGTTCGCGCCGGGGTGCTCGGCGCGGTTGCGATCGCCGTTGCGCTGTTCCTGTACAGCCGCCTCGATTCGGTGCCGCGCGCGGTGCTCGTCATCTATCCGATCGTGCTTTTCGTCTTTCTCGGCGCGCCGCGGCTGGCGTATCGCTACTGGAAAGACAGCCGCCTTGGCCTGAACGAACATTTCAACGTGCGCCGCGTGCTCGTGCTCGGCGCCGGCCGCGCCGGCGAGGCGCTGATCCGCGAGCTGGCGCGCGAAAACCGCTATCGGCCGGTGGGATTGCTCGACGACAACGCCGCGCTGCGCGGGGCAAAAGTGCACGGCGTTCCGGTACTGGGCACGCTGATGCAACTGCCGGAGCTGAGCGGCGAAGTCGCCGCCGAAATGCTGTTGATCGCGATGCCGTCGGCGACCAATGCGCAGATGCAGCGCGTGGTCGAACTTTGCGAGAAGGCCGGTATCCCGTTCCGCACCGTGCCGCGCTTGCAGGATGTCGTCGCCGGCCGGCTGAGCTTCAACGACCTGAAGGAAGTTGCGATCGAGGACCTGCTCGGGCGCGAGCCGGTGCAACTCGACTGGACCGCGATCCGCACCGGCCTTTCCGGCAAGCGCGTACTGGTTACCGGCGGCGGCGGCTCGATCGGTTCGGAACTGTGCCGGCAGGTCGCGCGACTCGGCGTCGAATCGCTGACGATCCTCGAGCTTTCGGAATTCAATCTGTACAAGATTGGCCAGGAACTGCGCCGTGAATTTCCCGAGCTCATCGTCAACGCGATGCTCGGGGACTGCAGCGACGCGGCGAGCAGCGAGCGCGCATTCGCACTGGCGCGGCCGCAGGTCGTGTTCCACGCTGCCGCATTCAAGCACGTACCCCTGCTGCAAACGCAGATGCGCGAGGCGTTTCGCAACAACGTGCTTGGCACCCAGGTCGTCGCGCAGGCGGCCGATCGCCATGGCGTCGAAGTGTTCGTCCTGATCTCGACCGACAAGGCGGTGAATCCGACCAGCGTCATGGGTGCGTGCAAACGCGCGGCCGAGATCTTCTGCCAGAACTTCGCAGCGCGTTCGAAGACGCGCCTGATCACGGTGCGGTTCGGCAACGTGCTCGATTCGGCCGGCAGCGTCGTTCCGCTGTTTCGCGAGCAGATCCGCAGCGGCGGACCGGTGACGGTCACGCATCCGGAGATCGCGCGCTACTTCATGACGATCCCGGAGGCCTGCCAGCTGATCCTGCAGGCTGGCGTGCTCGGGTCGGGCGGCGAGATCTTCGCGCTCGACATGGGCGAGCCGGTCAAGATCAGCTACCTGGCCGAACAGATGATCCGCCTGGCAAACAAGGTTCCCGGGCGCGACATCAATATTGTGTATACCGGCCTGCGCCCGGGCGAAAAGCTGTTCGAGGAACTGTTCCACGCGCAGGAAAGCTACCAGAGCACGCGTCACGCGAAGATCTTCCTGGCCCAGCCGCGCAGCATGTCGTGGGACCTGCTGACCGTGCAGTTGCGCCAGGCAGCACAGTCGGTGCGCGACTACGACGAGGAAGCCTTGCGCCGCTGCCTGATCAACCTGCTGCC
>DATIEJ010000068.1:0-20338 GCA_035455825.1 Rhodanobacteraceae bacterium
GACGACCTCGTCGGGGAATTCGATGCGCTTGATGCGCACGTCGACGATCTTGATGCCGAGCGTCTCCTCGGTGCCCTTGTTGCCCTGCTCGATCACTTTCTCGGTGATGTCGGAGCGCGCGCTGGCGATCAGTTCGTTCAATGGCCGCGAGTTGAACTCGAAACGCAACGAGTTCTTGATGATCGAACCGAGCCGCTGGTTGGCCAGCAACTGGAACTCGTCGGCGCCGAACGAACGGTAATAGGCGGCGCCGTTCTCTATTTTCCACTTTACGTAGAAATCCACATTGACCGCTTTCTTCTCGGAGGTGAAGTAACGCTCGGGCTGCGCGTCGAGATTCAGGATGCGCCGGTCGTAGCGCACGACCTGCTGCACGATCGGCATCTTGAAGTGCAGGCCGGGCTTGTAGTCCGACGTGTCGCTGGCGTCGGCGCCTTCGATGCGGCCGAATTGCAGCAGCAGGGCGCTCTGGCCTTCTTTCACGATGAACGCGGAATTCGCCAGCAAGACGACGACGATCAGGGCAATGATTGGCGGCAACAGTTTCATTGGCCACCTCGATTGGTCCGTGCCGGCGCCCGTTGCTCGGCCTCTCCTGCCGCGGCGGCTGCAGCCGCGGCGGTCGAAGCGGCTTCACCAGCCTGTGTCTTCAGCTTGTCGAGCGGCAGGTAAAGCATGTTCCTTCCTCCACTCTGGTCGACGACTTTCAGCGTCGTCGCAAGCACGCCCTGCATCGTTTCCAGGTACAGGCGTTTGCGGGTGATGTCGGGCGCCGCACGATACTGTGCTTCGATCAGCGTAAAGCGTTGCGCGTCGCCGGTCGCGGCGGCGATCTGCACGGCCTTGTAGCCTTCCGCGCCGGCCCGGATGCGCGCCGCTTCGCCACGCGCCAGCGGCACTTCGCGCGACAGGTACGCCGCGGCGTCGTTGATGAACTGCTGCTGGTTGTTGCCGGCGTTGTTGGCGTCGTCGAACGCTTCCTTGACCTCCGGTGGCGGCAGGATCTTCTGGAAGTTCACCGCCTTGACCAGCAGGCCGACGCCGTACGAGTCGAGCGTCTGTTGCAGCAGCTTTTCGGTTTCGCTCGCGGTTTCGGCGCCCTGTCCGGAAAGGATCGTGTCCATCGGACTGCTGCCGATCACCTGGCGCACCGCGCTTTCGGCGGCCTGCTTCAGCGTCTCGTCCGGCTGGTTCGCCGAGAACAGGTACTTGCGCGCATCGGCGCGCGTGTATTGCACGTTGAAGTCGATCACGACGATGTTCTCGTCCTTGGTCAGCATGCGCACTTCGTCCGACACCGACTGAACGCTCGTCGCCTCGACCGTGATGACTTCCTCGATCGGCGACGGCCATTTCAGGTTCAGGCCGTTGTTCATGATGCGGTTGAACTGGCCGAAGCGCAGCACGACGCCGATCTGCCGCGCGTCGACCATCTTGAAGCTGCCGAACGCGACCCAGAGCACGATCAGCGCGAGCACCGCGATCAGGAATCCGCCGGAATGCGACGAACCGCCGCCGCCGCCACCGCTGCCGTTACCGCCGCCAAAGATGCGGCGCAGACCTTCGCGCCCGCGGCGCAGCAGGTCGTTGATGTCCGGAGACTCCTGCCTGCCTTTCCACGGATCGCGCTTGCCGGGTTCGTTCCAAGCCATGAAAACTTTCCTCATCAGGATGAAGCGCACTCATCGCACTCGCATGAAGCACGAACCGCGCTTCGGATTCAGTACGTCAATGTTCCCACACCCGGACGCATTTGCGGGCATGTTGTGTTCGAACCGGGGATGGCGCAGGTCCCGCTGTGTCGCAGCGCGGGCGCAAGGCCGACCGAATTGTACTGGCAATCATTGGGTTGGCGAATTCTGGACCGCCGAGGTCAGGAAGACAGAATGGCAGGCTGCTCCTGCGCGAACTGCGACCGCAGCCACTCGCCCTCGCCGCCTGGCAGGCCAAACAGCGGTTCGATCAGCGCGCGTGGCGCGTCGATCTCGAGCTCCCAGCCGGTCTGCGCCTCGCGTTCGCTTGCGACCAGGCCCGAAGCAAACAGGCGCGCACGCAGGCGGCCGGCCGAATCGGGCACCTGCAACCAGCAGTGCACGCGGTCGTGCTGAAGCGCGCGTGTGATCGCCTCGCGCAGCAAATCCAGCCCGGCGCCGGTCGCGGCCGAAAGCCACACGCGCTGCACGCGGCCGCCGTCGACGCTGTCGAGCCGCGGCGTTGGCGCCGTGCCATCGCCATTGGCGGGCAACCTGTCCATTTTGTTGTACACGAGGATCTGCGGCACGTCGCTCGCGCCGATTTCCTCGAGCACGCGCTGGACGTCCGCGATGCGGTCCTCGGATTCGGCGGCCGAGGCGTCGATGACATGCAGCAGCAGATCCGCATCTCGCGTTTCGGCGAGCGTGGATTTGAACGCGGCCACGAGATCGTGCGGCAACTCGCGAATGAAGCCGACCGTATCGGCCAGCACGAACGTGCCGCAGGCCAGGCCATCGATGCGGCGCAGGGTCGGATCGAGCGTCGCGAACAACTGGTCGGCCGTGTAGACGCCGGCACCGGTAATTGCGTTGAACAAGGTCGACTTGCCGGCATTCGTGTAGCCGACCAGGGACACGAGCGGCAGCGGCTTGCGCTGGCGCGCGCGGCGCGCCGTCGTGCGCTGGACCTCGACTTTTTCCAGGCGCTGGGTCAACTGCTTGACGCGCTGGGCGAGCAGGCGGCGATCGAGCTCGAGCTGGGTTTCGCCCGGACCGCGCAGGCCGATCGAGCCGCCACGCTGGCGCTCCAGATGCGTCCACCCGCGAACGAGGCGTGTGGCCATGTGCTTGCACTGCGCCAGCTCGACCTGCAGCTTGCCTTCGTGCGAGCGCGCGCGCTGGGCAAAGATATCGAGGATCAGTCCGGTGCGATCGACGACGCGGCACTCGGTGTGCTTTTCGAGGTTGCGCTCCTGCACCGGACTGAGCGCGTGGTTGACCAGAATCAGGTCGGCGCCGTTCGACTCTCGGCTCGCCTTGAGCTCGTCAGCCTTGCCGGTGCCGATGAAGAATTTCGGGTTCGGCCTCTCGACGCGAGCGGCCAGCGTACCGACGACGGTCGCGCCGGCAGAGCGCGCGAGCTCGGCGAATTCGTCCAATGCACCCGGATCGTCCGCACCTGCCCGTTGCGGCTGCACGAGCAGCGCACGCTCACCCTTGCGTGATCGTTCGAACAGTTCTTTCAACCTTCGGCGGCTTCGCCGTGTGGTGCAGCACCAGCCTCGGGGCCGCCTTCATTGCCGATGCGCACGTTGCGGCTCGGCACGATCGTCGAGATCGCGTGCTTGTAGACCATCTGGCTGACCGTATTGCGCAGCAGGACGACGAACTGGTCGAACGACTCGACGGTGCCCTGCAATTTGATGCCGTTGACGAGGTAGATCGAGACCGGGACGCGCTCGCGGCGCAATGCATTGAGGAAGGGATCTTGCAGCGACTGGCCTTTGGACACTGTTGTTCTCCTTATAATTCAAAACTGTGCGCGATCGCGAACCGGAAAAAAAGCAGACGCCGCCGGACCCTATGCATATGGCCAGGCGCGCCCCGATTCAAGGGATTGAAATTCTACACCTTTTCACCCTGCGCTCAAGGGCTGCAGCATCCCGGCCGGCGCCGCCAAGCGGTCAGGGCCGTTCCAGGAATGCCTTGACGGCTCCCTCACAAACGCTGTGATAGCGCGCGTCGAAAGGATCCAGGGCGCGGGCGTCGAGTTCGGCACGCAGCCATGTCAACTGGCGCTTGGCCAGCTGGCGCGTGGCGAAGATCGCGCGGTCACGCAGTTGCGTCGCATCGAACTGTCCGTCCAGATGTTGCCAGGCCTGGCGATAGCCGACCGCGCGCATCGACGGCAGATCAGGCTGCAGGTTGCCGCGCGCACGCAGGGCGCGTACTTCGTCGAGAAATCCCTGCTCGAACATCGCGTCCATGCGCGTGGCGATGCGCGCATGCAGCGCCGCGCGATCGACCGGAACGAGGGCGAACTTGAGCACGCGATACGCAAACCGCGATGGAGCCGCGCCCTGCAGCGTGGACAGCGGCTTGCCGGTCAGCGTAATGACCTCGAGCGCGCGCTGGATACGCTGGGTATCGTTCGGCTTGATGCGCGCAGCGGCGGCCGCGTCGAGCTCGCGCAGGCGCGCGTGCAGCGCCGGCCAACCCTGCGCCTGCGCGCTCCGCGCGATGTCGGCGCGCAGCGTCGCATCCGCGGCCGGCAGTGCCGAAAGTCCGTATTGCAATGCGCGGAAATACAGTCCGGTGCCGCCGACGAGCAGCGGCGTGCGCCCGGCCGCGCTGATCGCCTTCATTTCGCTCAATGCGTCGTCGCGGAATTCCGCCGCCGAATAGGCCTGGGCCGGATCGCGGATGTCGATCAGCCGGTGCGGAAACCGCGCCAGCGTAGCCGCATCGGGTTTGGCTGCACCGATATCGAGACCGCGATAGACCAGCGCTGAATCGACACTGATGAGGTCGAGCGGAAAGCGTTCGGCCAGGGCACATGCCAGCGCCGTCTTGCCCGCGGCGGTCGGTCCCATCAGGAAGATTGCGGGCGGTCGATGATCGATCGGCATGCCGCCGATTGTAGCCGCGACCGCCCTGAGCTCGGTCCTCTACCCCGACAAGGCCTTCGGCGCCTTGCGCGTCCAGGCCTGGCGCAGGAGCTCGTCGACGACTCTCGGATCGGCCCTGGCCAGATCGATGCGCAGGCCGACGACCTTGTCTCCCCACCACAGCTTCTCGACGCACGCCGGATGCACGGCCAGCGCAAGTTCGCGCTGCTCGTCGTTGACGAACACGTGCAGGTGCTGCTTGTCAGGCGGCGCCGTGGCGAAGATTTTTCCGCGGACACGGAACGACGTGTAGTCGAAGTGCGGTTGCTCGGTCGTTTCCGGCAGCGACAGCGCGTAGCGGCGTGCGCGATCGAGGTTCGACGACAGAGTCTTCATTGGCGTGCCGGCGGCGTGCAGAACGTCCCTATTTTGCGTCATTCCCGCGCGAGCGGTAATCCATGTTGCCTTGCTCCTCGGAGCAAGGATCAAAATGGATGACCAGCTCGGCTGTTGAGTGCCCCGCTTGCGCGGGAATGACGAATTTTCTTGATCCGCTTGCGCCGGTGTTCTACGTCCTCCGGCTGCCGCCGAGCAGCAGCACGCCACCCAGGACGATCGCGCCGATCCCGGCCCACATCGGGATATTGACGGTTTCTTTTTCCTTGACCGACAACTCGACCGGACCGATCTTGGTCTGGTGATTTTCCTTCGTGTAGGTAAATCCGCCGTAGGCCAGTCCGAGCGCGCCGCCGATGATCAAAACAAGTGCCACAACCTTGATCGCGTTCATTGCCGTCTCCTCATGAAGGAACTGGCGAGCGAAAGCGCCGTCCGGCCAATCGCCCGCTGCTTTGGAATCGCTTTTGGACCGCTTAGACGCGCCGGCCCTGCATGAAGCGGATCACGATCACGACGAGAGCCGCGATCAGCAGGATATGGATCAAGCCGCCCATCGTGTAGGACGTAACGAACCCCAGTAGCCAAAGCAGCACCAGAACAACCGCAATTGTCTCGAGCATGTTCATTCTCCCATTCGCAGGACCCGCGATCAGTCGCAACGGCAGTCCGCGTGCGAAGGCGAGGAAACCTCATCCGTGCCCGCGCCGGCGAGCTTCCGGAACCACATACGGATGAGAATTCCCCGCCAACGATCCAGATCAGCGGGCCTTGCAACGAGCGCAAATTACCGCCGCGCCGATGAACGATGTCTGTACCCGAAATTCCACTTTTATAATCGGTTCAGACGAGTTCGCCATCGCGCCGGCGCGCGCGCAATTCCGCGGCCGCGAACCAGCCGCCGAAAGCCAGGATCGCGAAACAAGGAAGCAGGAACAGCAGCTCTCCTGCTCCGATCGCCGAGGGGTTTCCCGCAATCACGATGACCAGGCAGCCTCCGGCCAGAACGAACAGGCACAGCCCGCCAAGCCAGCGCACTCCTTCGATCATGCCGAGCGCAGCGACAGTGACGATTCCGGCGGCAATGCCGAGCAGGCCCCAGGGGAACAGCCACAGCGCATGCGACAACAGCGTGCCGAGGAATGATGCCAGCGTTCCGCCGGCAATCGCCTCGCCGAGGATCAGGAACCATGCTGCCAACGCAAGGTAAGGCAGCAAGACCAGTGTGCAAAGTAGATGTATGGCTCCGCGCATTTCGTGGCTGGCTCCGTATTTCCTTACCGTTGAAACCCAAAACCGTTCTCACCGGGCGTAGCCCAGCGAGCGAAGTCCAAGCGTGTCAGTCCTTGGACCTGCGCTCAGCACGCACGGTGCCGCGGAAGAGTCCGCTCAAGCGAGTGCTACTCGCCGTCCGCGGCCGGCACCGGATCGTTCTGGATATCCCGAAGCCACGCCATAGTCCGTCCGCTTCCTTCGCCCTGCTGTCAATGCGCGACCAGACAATTCCAGCGGCGTGCCTTCCGGCCGGTCGCGGTCGTGTCGTTCGCCGCACATGAAGGCTGCGCATACCTTCTCTACGTTGGATCAGGCCCCCTTAAACTCGACGGCGATGATGTGCAATTCGCCATCGCCGATGTTCTTGACGAAGTGCGGCTGCAGCGGGCCGGACCACAAGGCGCTGCCGATCGCCGGTTTCATTCCCTGGGCGCGCGAATCGAGGATGGCATTGCCGTCCGCGTCATGCCGAATGAAATCGCTCCAGCCCAACACATACAACACGGCAGGCCAGCAATGCGTGTGCAGCGGCGTGCTTTCTCCGGGCCCCAGGCGCGTATCGAGTACCCTGACCTTTTCGTTTTCGAGCAGGACCTCATGGTGCTCGGGCGCGGCCGTCATCGCATCCAGCGCATCGAGCGGCGCCGTCGGCCGGCTCGACGCTTCGTCGCTTTCGCCCATCACGCAGCCCCTCCCCTGACCGGCAACATTGCAATTCAACGATACACGTTTTGACCCAACGCGCGCGACGGCTCGAGACGTCACCCTGCCGGCATGCGCTCAACGGCTTGTGGATCGTCGCGGCGTTCGGCGTACCACAGATCTTTGCCGTCGCGCTGCTTGAGCACCCGGGAGCCGCCCAACGCGAGTCGGACTAGCAACGGGAGGATCTCGCGAATCTTGTGGGTACGCAGTTTCCGGCCGGACGTAGTGACCGCGTGGCGCAGGACCACGAACCTGCCTTGGCGCTTCAGCGCGCGGCTCAGGACCAGTTCCTCGGCACAATAGAATGCTTCGTCGAAACCACCAACCGCGTCGAACGCTGCGCGCGTGCAGAAGACGAAGCATCCGGCGGCCCATCGTGTCGCCCGGAACAACCGGATCATGATCGGCAGCAGCAGCCTTCCATAGAGCGGCACGACGCCCTCGAATGCGACCGCGGCTCCGCCACCGACGGCGCCGCCACGCAGCGCATCGATGGCCGCGCGAACGACCGCTTCGTTCACGATGGTGTCCGCATCGACGAAGACCAGCAGTTCGCCTTGCGCGGCGCGCGCGCCGGAGTTGCGCGTTGCGGCAATCTGGCGATGAGCGACGCTGACGACACGCACACCGTGGCGCTCGGCGATCTGCGCGGTAGCGTCGGTCGACGCATCGTCGACGACGATGATTTCGTAGTCATCGCCGAGAGCGCGCGCGGCCAGATGCAACGCGTCGAGCGTTGCTCCGAGCAGAAGCGCTTCGTTGTAGGCCGGGACGACGAACGAGATCATGATTGCAAGGATGCCTTGTCGTGGTCGAAAAAAACGTGTTCAAGTCGGGAAATCGCGATCCGAGCGGTGAAACCCCTGCGCCGGAAACCACCGCACTCCGCGACGATTCCGACGAAGGCACCGACTCTGCGTTCAGCGTCCTCGTTGCATTATGCACAATCGGCCAGCGCTGGCTGCACGTCGCCGCAGCCGGATCCGTGGCCACGCCTGGCGCCACGCAGCATCGCGCTATCCCGGCTTGCTGCCGTGGTATAAAACAGAGCTTCGAACAAAGAGTAATGATTGGAATCGTCCTGACTGATCGGTTGCGCGATCCTGCCGGACTATCTTTTTCCGCAACGAGGCGATACGGCCATGGCCACGCAACCCGAAATCCGCAACCTCGCCCTTTTCTGTGATTTCGAAAACGTCGCGCTCGGCGTGCGCGAGGCCAGGTATGCGCAGTTCGACATCAACAAGGTGCTCGAAAGACTGCTGCTCAAGGGCAGCATCGTCGTCAAGAAAGCGTACTGCGACTGGGAGCGCTACAAGGAATTCCGCGCGGCGATGCACTACGCGTCGTTCGAGCTGATCGAAGTCCCGCATGTCAGCCAGTCCGGCAAGAATTCAGCCGACATCCGCATGGTCGTCGATGCGCTCGACTTGTGCTACACGAAGTCGCATGTCGACACGTTCGTGATCATCAGCGGCGATTCGGACTTCTCGCCGCTGGTCAGCAAGCTGCGCGAGAACAACAAGACCGTGATCGGCGTCGGCGTGAAAAGCTCGACTTCGCAGTTGCTGATCGCGAACTGCGACGAGTTCATCTATTACGACGACCTCGTGCGCGCGCAAAAGGCGCGGCAGGCGCCGAAGAAGAAGGCCGAAGAAAAGACCACGACGAAGGCGGCAACGCCGCCGGCCGAGACGGCCGTTGTCAAAGCCGCGGCGAGCGCGAGCGCGAAACCGGCGAAGGCAGCGCGGGCAGCGAAGGCCCCGAAAACCGACGCCGACAAGAAACAGGAAGCGTTCGACCTGGTCCTCGAAACGGTCGAGGCGCTGATCGCCGAACGCGGCGAAGACGAAAAAGTCTGGGGCTCGATGGTCAAGCAGGCGCTCAAGCGGCGCAACCCGGGCTTCAGCGAAAGCTACTACGGCTTCAAGTCGTTCAACGCGCTGCTCGAGGAAGCCAAGGCGCGCCAGTTGCTGGAGCTGGAGCGTGACGACAAATCCGGCGGCTATCTGGTCAGGGGTGCCGCCGCTGAAAAGTAGCGGTCGCCTAAACCGTTGCGTGATGATCAATCAGCAGGTAGACGTTCGGCGTTATTCGAAGCCGCTGTGAAAGATGTCGTCGCCGATCCCCAGACTGCCCGGATACCAGTAACTGGTATCGCCGACGGTTGGATAAGCGTGCACCGACAGCGAGAACGGTTTGTCGCCGCTGGCGTGGTGCCCATCCGTGCCGGACAGCGCGACCCGCGTCTGCGAGTAGCCGCTGGTGCCGATCGCGGTCCAGCCCGTGACGGCCGTGGAATCGACACTTATCGCCGCTCCGGTGGGCGCAACGAGCTGCGCATGGGTCGGCGCCAGCGATGTCGGCGCGATGAAGTCGATCGACGTACGACCTTGACGTGTCGGTATCGGAATCGATTGCGACGGATCGCCGGCGGTGAATCCCGTCGCAGTGCTGCCCTCCATGAACAATCCGACAGCAACGGGCTGGCTGGTCTGCAGATGGAAGTTGGCGGTCGCTTCAAACGAATACGCTTGCCCGGCAGCGAGGCTCGCTGGAAGTCCGCCCACCGACGGATCTGTCGTGAGCAGGGTTCCATCGACCACACCGACCAATTTCACGTAGTACTTGCTGCCTGTGTCGGAACCGGTCGCATCCCCCGGGCGCAAGATGAAGTAGTCGTTGTCCAATGCCGAAATCGGCGGCAGCGTCTCTTCCAGGTGATCGGCGTACGACGTCGTCAATGGAACCTGGGCGCCGGCGTGCGCGCCCCAGACGATGACAGGATGGTCGCTGGTGATCAGCGTGCCGCTGAGGTCGGAGCCCTGCGCGAGCGCGCTCGAAATGAGCAGGACGTCTCCCTGATCGAGGCTGACCGTGCCGCCGCTCGCATTCAGTCCTGCGCCGGGCTGTATCGCTCCCGGGGCCGCGACTTGCACCGTCGTCGACGCAGACGTGGCAACGACGGCTATGCTGCCGGGATAGGCGGGGCCAGGATTCCATGCAGGCCAGACCACCGCGCGATAGGCGGTGCCGGCGGACTGCACCGGAAGCAGCAACGAAGCATCGTTCGAGCCCGAGGAAGGCTCGAGCGCATTGAGCTGCAGCGCCGATACTGGCCCAGTCACCGTGATGTGATACGCACCACCGACAACCTTCGCGGTCGTCGAAGACCCGGAAATGAGCGGCACCCACGGCAACTGCGTCGTGACGCTCGATCCGGCTGGAACGGCGAACATGTCCGGTGAACCCAATCCGCCGCCGGTCACCGTGACATCGACCGACGCGGCGCCGGGATTCAGCATTGCGACGCCGAAGTGCACCGTTGCCTGATCGGCAATGAGGTTCGGCAGCGAGACCGCGTAGAACTCGCAACCGACATTCGAGTTCGGCTGGGAAATGCAGGTGACCAGTGGCGCCGCGTGCAGGAGGTCCGGCGTTGCAATCAGAGCGGGGCTCAACAGGAAGAGGCAAGACCGCAGGAAGTATTTTTCGTACATGATGGGCCTCGGCGGACTGAGCGGATGTCGCGACAAGACGAAAATTCGACTTTACACCTGGCGCCTGACGATGATCTTACAGGTTTTCGCCAGCGAGGCCCGCTCAGGCTGCCTGCTTGCGCGTGTCCTCGACTGCGCTCACGACCGAATCGTCCTGAACACGCGCCACGCCCATAAGCACATCGCCAACGCTATCACCGTCACGATGACGAATTCCGGCCGCGTGGCAAGCTGCGGTCCTTCCACGAGTGCGCGCCACACGTGAGCCAGCGCGAGCAGGGCGAAAAGGCAACCGGTCGTGATTACGTAGGCTTTCATGCGATTGCTCCTCGTTCGGATCTGCGAATCGAAAAAGCGTGCGAACGGCCGCGACGACTCGCGACCCGTTTCGAGGCCTAGTCCGCGACGATCACGTCGCCGCTCTGCACCGGCCGTGGATAGTCGGCGAACGGCAGCGTCACGTTCTGGAACTCGATCGGAATGCCCGCGCACGCCAGCGCGTCCGCTGCGTCGCAAACCTGAAAGTGCAGGTGCGGCTCGGTCGAATTCCCCGATGAACCCAGCTTGCCGAGCGGCGTGCCGGCCGCGACGCGGTCGCCGACCTTGACTCGAACGCTGCCGGGCTTGAGGTGCGCGTACAGCGAATATTCCGAGTTGCCGTGATCGATCATGACGTAGTTGCCGGCGATGCCGCTGACACCCTTTGCCAGCAGCGCGGCCTGGATCTGCTGGATGCGGGCACCGTACTTTTCGAGCGATTCGCGCGGGCGGCGCAGCGCGGCGGGATTTTCCGGCTGGTCGTCCATCGCAACCGTCACGACGCCGTCGCCGGCAGCGAGCACCAGCGCCGCATACGCGTAGTAATCCTCGAAGCGCGCGCCGGATCCACGGTGCGAAAGATCGTCCTGGCCGAGACGTGCGATGTCATAGGCAAATTCTTCGGGCAACGCCCAGCGATGACCCGTATGCATCGTCGGCCCGACTGCGACGAACCACCTGCCCTTCAGCGGGAAGCGGAAATGCGTTTTCGCAACCGCGGAGTCGATCCTGATCGTGCCGGTAGCCGCAACTTCCTTGCCCCCGGCGCGCAGATGCGCGCGCACGAGCAGGCTGTCGCGCTGCCCGCGCCAGCCAAATGGCTGCTGCGAGATCAGCATGGCCTGCCCCGGCTCCAGCGTGGGCCCGGCCAGGTTCATGCCGTCGGGGATCAGGGCCGACCCGCAGAACTGAAATGCAACTGCCTGCAACATGCCTGATTTCTGCAGTTTCGGTCCGCTGGCCGCGACGTCCGCCAGGCTCGCATCGGCGATTCGGCGCGTATCGATTGGCGTGCCGCCATTCCACAGCTCGAGATCGATCGCAGTGATCTCCGCGGTTGCGGCGGCACGATTGATGATCAGGACGTTCTGCAGCAGCAGGCTCTGCACGCCCCGCAGCGACTCTAGCGGAAACGTGCGCACCTGCGCGGCGGGACAGAAGCGTATTTCGAATCCGGAAACTTCCTGCGCGAAGCCTGCTGTGCCGACCAGCAGCAAGAGCATGCCCGCAACGACCGCAGTGGCGACAGTACGCATGCAGTTCCCCTCGATGATGCGTCGGCTACGAATACAGCTCATGGTGTTGAACGGTCGGCTCGAATTCCAGCAGGAATCCGGAGTCTTCCGCGTAGTATTTCGCGCGCGCGATGTCCTTGCCAGCGAATGCTTCGATCGCCTGGAGCGACTCCCAATGCGTCAGCGTCACGAAATGCGTAACGTCGCCCTCGGCGCGGCGCAGGATGAACGCCGCCAGATTGCCGGGCGTGCCGCGATAATCAGGCAACGCGCGGCGCTGCAGAAATGCCAGGTACTCGTCCGCTTTTGCGGTCGTGGTCCTGCCGTGCCAGATGCGCGCGATCATGTCATTCTCCTTCCGGCGTTTGCTGCCGGCCCGTCGGCGCAAGGCACGTCAGATACGATCCTGCAGCCAGGCCAGCGCTCGCGCCTCGTCCGTGAACGCCTTGGTCCAGTAGCCGCGATTCGTGGTGACGGCTGCTACGTAATCCAGCATCGGATTGCCTTCCTTTCCCAAGAAGGCAATGCGAAAAGCCTTGTCGATCCCTAGCGACGGACTTTCTTCCGCATGCCGGATCGTGCCGAGGTGATAGTCGCGGTAGTTTGCCTCGCGAATATCGAAAAGCAGGGATTGACTCTGCGTCTCGGCGGCCAGCGCAGCGACCTTGCGCAACATTTCGGTGGTAGCCTCGTACTCGACGTCACCGCGATAGGTCACGCGCACGAGTTCGCCTTCGCGAGTGATCTTGATGTCCGGGCCCACGCGCTGCGTCGCCTCGTGTCTCCGCGCGCGGCTGCACGCCGCAATCGCTGCAGTATATCGCAACAAACTCTCGATCCCGCGCCGCGCCACCCACGCCCTATTTCCGGACGACGGATGCGCCGTTAGCGCGCGGCGTAGAGATTGGCCACCGTTACGACACTCGTCCCCGCATAGACGGGGACGACGATACGCAGGTAGTCGGCGCCTTCGAACTCGTCGAGCCGTTGCCAGTGTGAAGGGAGTTCGTCCGAGGCGAACAATTCAACGCGAACCGCAGGTCCGGACATCGACCAGCGCAGCGCGGGATAGCCAAGACCCGCCCCCCAGCCCCTGTCGACCAGTTCGCCGCGGACCGTGCAGCCCGAATGCCAATCGCCGCGCAGATTCTGCAACTGGTCATGATTGGAACGGGCGGGCGCCAGAGAACCGTAGACGGCCAGCCGGCAGTGCGCCGCGTACCGCGCTGCGATGCGCGCTTCGAGTTGCTGCAGGCGCGGCGAAATACCGGCCGCGCGCAAGGCATTGACCTCGATGAGCGTAGCCAGGTCGTCAGCGCCAAATTCAATGAAGGCAGGCAGTCGCACGGCATGTAGCCCGGAAGAAGACGTCACGCCATTTCGTGACGCTGCTGCATCGTGCACCGCCGCGCCAGACGCGGTCAATGGCATCGCGCCGCCTCGCAGACCCGCGCGACTGAAGTCATGCGTTCGCAGCAATCCCTTCCTCGGATGAGCGCGCGCTGGCGCGAGCACGCGTCTCAGCGCAGTTCGGCCACGACGGAGACGGAGTAATCGGGGCTGACGGTCGCCTTGATCGTATTGACGTTGTCATTCTCGATCGTGCCTTGGAGCGTCCCGGAGTAACGTTGCCCGCCGACCGCGAACGCGACCTTGACCGCTGTTTCAATCCTCGGATGGATGCGCACGAATTCGCTGCCGCCGGCCCGGATCGTGCCAACCGATTCGGAAAAGCCCTTGCCGGAAACGACGACCTGGGTCAGGTCAGAAGACGACTGGTTTTCGATGCTGACGGGGACGCCCGAAATGCACCCTGACAGGAATGCAGCGCCGACGATGATCGGGAAAGTTCGCCAGTTCATGTCTGCCATGTCCGGTTGAGGCGAGTCTGCGCGTCGCCGGCCGGCGGCGCCTCTCCCGAATGAAAGCACGATCGTCCGCACGCCCGCAACGGCCTCGGCGCCGCCTGCGCCGGACTCCGGTTGCGAACACGCCTTATAATGCGCGCCGCAACCGGAGATTCGACATGCAGCAGACGATGAAGGCGCTGGTCAAGCGCGAGGCGGCCAAGGGCATCTGGATGGAACAGGTGCCGCTGCCCGAGATCGGGCCGAACGAAGTGCTGGTCAAGCTCGAGAAGACCGCGATCTGCGGGACCGACCTGCACATCTACAAGTGGGACGAGTGGTCGCAGCGCGTGATCAAGCCGGGTCTGGTCATCGGCCACGAGTTCGTCGGCCGCATCGTCGACATGGGCCCGGGCGTGCGCGGGTATACATTGGGACAACGCGTGTCGGCCGAAGGCCACATCGTCTGCGGCGTTTGCCGCAACTGCCGCGCCGGCAAGCAGCACCTGTGCCCGAACACGGTCGGCATCGGCGTCAATCGCGCCGGCGCGTTCGCCGAGTACATCGCGATGCCGTCGTCGAACCTGTGGCCGATTCCGGACCAGATTCCGTCCGAGCTGGCCGCATTCTTCGATCCGTACGGCAACGCCGCGCACTGCGCGCTCGAGTTCGACCTGATCGGCGAGGACGTGCTGATCACCGGCGCCGGCCCGATCGGCATCATCGCCGCCGGCATCGCCAAGCACGTCGGCGCGCGCAACGTCGTCGTCACCGACGTCAACGACTATCGCCTGAAGCTCGCCGCCGACATGGGCGCGACGCGCGTCGTCAACGTGTCGAAGCAGTCGGTCAAGGACGTCATGCAGGACCTGCACATGGAAGGCTTCGACGTCGGCCTGGAGATGTCCGGCAACCAGCGCGCGTTCAACGACATGCTCGACTGCATGTACCACGGCGGCAAGATTGCGCTGCTCGGCCTGCTGCCGAACGGCGCCGGCATCGACTGGGACAAGGTCATCTTCAAGGGCCTCGTGCTGCACGGCATCTACGGCCGGCGCATGTACGAAACCTGGTACAAGATGACGCAGATGATCCTGACCGGTTTCCCGCTCGGCAAGGTGCTGACGCACCAGCTCCACATCGACGATTTCCAGCGCGGCTTCGATTTGATGGAATCGGGCAACTGCGGGAAGGTCGTCTGCTCGTGGTCGTAAGCTTGCCGAACATACGTCGCCGGAAGCCGTTGCATTGCAAGAAAACGGCGCAAACAGAACGCCCGTATCACAATTGACCGGGTAAACTCCGGCCAGGGTCGCGGACAGAATCGTCGAATCGTGAACGTGCGGACCCGTCGGCCCGCGCGGTCGGCACGCTGATGGCAAGGGAGCATCGTCGGCATGGCTGAGGAATCCGGCAAACGCCGTTTGGCCGTGGCACGCGACCGCGCCGTCGCTGCCTATCGCTCTCGCCGCGTGCGCAAGACGCTGCTGATCATCGCGATCATGCTGGTCGTCTACGGATTGTTCGGCTTCCTCGCCGCGCCGTACATCATCCGCCAGCAAATTGAAACACGCGCCAGTAGCGCTTTGTCGCGGCGCGTGACGCTGGGCGCCGTTCATCTGAATCCGTTTACGTTGCGGCTGCAACTCGACCAATTGCATATCGCCGATCGCGACGGCCCGGCACCGTTCGTCGACCTCGACCAGGCGGTGATCAATGCATCCTGGTCCTCGCTGTTCCGCATGGCGCCGGTGCTCGACGAACTGGTGCTGCAACATCCGCGCGTGCGTGTCGGACGCAGCGCCGACCAGCGCTTCAGCTTCACCGACCTGATCGAGCGCTACGCGTCGAAGCCGGCGGACCCGAACCAGCCGCCGTCACGCTTTTCGCTGTCCAACATCAGCGTGCACAACGGCGACTTCCAGTTCGACGACGACGCGATGAAAGCCACGCATCACGTCGAGCAGTTCGAGCTCGGCGTGCCGTTCGTCGCCAACCTGCCGAGCGACACCGACGTGTTCGTGCAGCCGCTGCTGGCCATGCGCATCGACGGCAGCCCGATGCGAATCGAAGGCCACACCAAGCCGTTTGCCGACAGCCGCGAATCGACGATGAGTTTCCAGCTCGACCGGCTGGACCTCGCCGAATACCTTGGCTACGTGCCTGCGAAGCTGCCGTTCGCGATTCCGAAAGGCCTGCTCAGCGGGCGGCTGGACCTGCGTTTCGTGCAGACCAGGCCGACGCCGCAACTGCAGCTCACGGGCAACCTGCAGCTCGACGATCTGGTGTTCGACAACAACCGCGGCCAACCAGTAGCACGCCTGGCGCACGGCACCGCCGCCATCGTCGACGTGCAGCCGCTGCTGTCGCGCTACCACCTCGGCGCGCTCGTGCTCGACCAGGCGCAGCTCTTCTACACGCTCGATGGCGGCGGGCAGGCGAATCTCGACCCGCTGATCGCAACGCCCGCCGGCAAGGACAAGGACGCGCAGCCGACCGACCTGCGTGTTGCTTCGATCACGCTCACCGGCGCCACCGCGCAGTACGTCGATGCAGCCGGCGTCAAGCTGGACGTTTCCGACATTCATGGCGGCATCGAGGGCATGGGCACGCTGCCCGGCCCGGCGGCACGTCTGGACCTGACCGGTCGCCTCTACGGCGGTGACATCGATGCCAAAGGCACGCTCGACCTCGCCGCGGCCAAGCTCGCCGGCAGCTTCGGCGCGAAGCGCGTCGACATCGTTCCGCTGCAGGCGATCGCGGCATCGGCCATCGCGACGCGAATGACCAAGGGCAAGGTCGACACGGACGGCAAGCTTCAGATCGACTGGACCAAGGCAGTCAACGTCCATGTCACGGATGCGCGAGCGACGGTCGACGACTTCGCGCTGGAACCGCAGTTCAAAGGTCATGGTCCGCCGGTCGCCTGGAACAAACTGGAGGCAGAGATCGCGCAGCTCGATCTGGCCAGTCGGCAGATCCAGCTCGGCACGATCACGGCCTCCGGCCTGAGCCTCGATGTCCAGCGCAACGAGAACCGCTTCATCAGCCTGCTCGACCTGTTCACGGTCAAGGAGGCGTCGCGCAAGGTCGCGCGCGGCAGCAATCCGGCGTGGCACTGGAACATCGCACACCTGCAGCTGGCCAGCGCCAGCGTGGCTTTCACCGACATGGCGCTCGGCTCGAAGCCGGTGCGGATCGACATCCAGTCGCTCAAGGGCGGCATGGAAAACCTCAGCGACAAGCTCGACCAGCCGCGCGACTTCAAGCTCGAGGGCGCGGTCGGCAAAGGCAGCTTCACCGCGACCGGCAAGCTGCAGCCGGCGCCGTTGATCGCCGATATCGACGTCGGGACGAAGCAGTTCGACATCGTGCCGTTCGAGGGCTATCTCAGCGTGCCGCTCAATGTTTCGATCAACAGCGCGCGCCTGACCAGCAGCGGCAAGCTCCACTACGACGGCCGCACCGAATCACCGAAGGTCACGTATCGCGGCAACGCCGCGCTCGAACGCGTGCGCGTGCAGGACAAGCTGACCGGCGACGACTTCGTGCGCTGGCGCACGCTGAGCGCCTCGAACATCGACGCCGACTATGGCGGCCCCGTGCCGCGCGTGCATGCCGACGGCCTCGCGCTCAGTTCGTTCTATGCACGCGTGATCGTCAACGCCGACGGACGCATGAATCTTTCCGACGTCGTCGGCGCGCCGGAAGCGGCGCCGGTATCCGTGACCCGCGTCGAAGGCGGCGCCGCGCCCGGCGCGAAGAATCCGCAGCCCGCGGCGAAGCGGAAAGCGGCGACACCGGCGCCGGTCGCGACACCCGAGCCCGCCGCAACCGCCACGACGGCGCCTGCGGCCGATATCCATGTCGGCGCCCTCACGCTGATCGATGGCCAGCTCAACTACACCGACAACTTCATCAAGCCGAACTACACGGCGGACCTTACCAGGCTGACCGGCAAGGTCGGCGCGTTCGGCACGGCGCCCGGCGATCCGCCAGCCGATCTTTCGGTTCAGGCCGCGCTCGACGAAGACTCGCCGGTCAGCATCGACGGCACGATCAATCCGCTGCAGCCGGTTGCATTTCTCGACATCAAGGGCAAGGCCAACGAGGTCGAGTTGACGCGCCTGACCGCCTACTCGACGAAGTACACGGGTTATCCGATCACTGCCGGCAAGATGTCCGTCGACGTGCACTACATGCTCGACCAGCGCAAGCTCAGCGCGGACAACCATATCGTGATCACGCAGCTGACCTTCGGCGAAGAGGATCAAAGCCCGGGCGTCCAGCACCTGCCCGTGAAGATGGCCGTGGCGCTGCTCGAGGATTCGGAAGGCAACGTCGACGTGAATATTCCGGTATCGGGTTCGCTCGACGACCCGCAGTTCAACATCGGCGGCCTGGTCTGGCGCGCGTTCGGCGGCATGATCGCGAAGGCTATCACCGCGCCGTTCCGCCTGCTCGGCGCGGCATTCGGGGGCGGCAGTCACGAAGACCTCAGCTACGTCGAATTCGATCCGGGCTCGGATGTGCTCGAAGGTCCGGCGCAGGACCGGCTCGGCAAGGTCGTCGCGATGCTCGGCAAGAAGACGTCGCTGCACCTCGACGTCATCGGCCGCGTCGATCCTGCCAAGGACGAGGACGGCTTGCGCAAGTTCACGGTCGACATGCAGGTTCGGCGCGCAAAGGCCCAGGACCAGTCCGGCAAGGACGCCGTCACGTCCAACGCGGCGCTCGCCGCCGTGACCGTGACGCCGGACGAATACCCGAGATATCTGAAGCGCGCGTACAAGGACGCCGACTTCTCCGGCAAGCCGCGCAATTTCATCGGCATGGACAAGTCGCTGGAACCCGAAGAGATGCGCAGCCTTCTGGAAACCAACGTCGCGACCGACGCCGCCGCGCTGCGCGACCTCGCGGTTCGGCGCGCGTCGGCGGTTCAGGCCTGGCTGCAGGGCAAGCTCGACGACAAGCGCTACTCGCTGAAGGATCCGAAGCTCGATGCCGCGGACATCGACGACAAGGGCAAGACCACGCGCGTCGATTTCAACCTGCACCAGGGCTAGCGCGACGGGTGACCGGCATACTCGATCCACTTCGGCGCGTCCGTTCATCGGCGGTTCGGCAATGATCTGGCAAACAGGCCGGCCGCACCGCGGTTTCCCGATGACGCTTCGATCCTTACCTGCCCGTCTTGCCATCGGTTGCGCGCTGTTGCTCGCGATCGGCGTCACGCATGCCAAGCCTATGGCCGGCTGCGCAGGCGGCTGCCCGGACGAGTCGGAACCGACGCTGCCGGCGCCTGCGCTGGTTCAGCCGGCGCTGCTGAGCGGGCCGAATTTCAGGGTCATCCCCGAGGTGCAGGTGCGCGGCTACATGGCGCACTTCCTGATCGACACGACGTTCGGTCCGATCTCGGCCGATAGCGTCGAAATGCTCGGCGTCCGTGTCGGTGAAATGCCGGCGATCGAAGCGCTCGACCGCGCGAGCCGCAGCGAGGCCTTCGGCCAGGCAATCGCCGAACGCGGAAAGAAGACCGGCAACGCGATCGTCAACGTCGTCTCGCATCCGGTCGATGCAATCACCGGCTTGCCCGTCGGCGTCGTGCGCTACCTGCGCGCGCAACTCGACACCTGGACCAGTCGCGCGCAAGCGGTCGCGGACCGATCGTCGCGCCAGTTCGAAAACCGCGGCGACCCGTTCCGCGCGCCGCCGGGGCCGATGACGGCCGGTCGCCTCGGCGATGACGGCGATGCCGGCAATGCGCAGAAGAAGAGCCGCAGCTGGTACGCGCGGCTCGGCAGCGAGGCCGGCCGCGAGGCCAAGCGCTATCTCAAGTACAGCCAGCAGCGGCGTGCCATGGCGAAGCTGCTCGGCGTCGATCCGAACTCGACGAACCCGATCCTCAACGACAAACTCGACACGCTGGCCTGGGCCGCGGTCGGCGGCAACTTCTCCGCCGCGCAGGCGCTCGGCCAGGTCGCCGGCACCGCCGCCGACGTGATCTCATACAGCGGCAAGGTCAACCAGTATGTGCTCGAGAAGGAGCCCGAGCAGTTGCGCGAGGACGTGCGCAAGCGGCTGGCGAAATTCTGCAGCGACGACGATTCCGTGCGCTCGTTCCTGCACCGCGGCGGTTTCACCGACACGCAGCGCGTCGCGCTCGTCGAAGCGCTCGAAAAGCTCCACCCGGAGAGCGGCTGCAACGAACTCGTCGAACTCGCCACGACGACGCGCGGAGAAGTCGAGGCGCGCTATCTCACCACTTCGCTCGAGCTCATCGAAACGCGCGCGCCCCGCGGCGCCGGCACGCTCATCGTCGCCGGCTCCGGACTGGCATGGCGCGGCGCGGATGGACGCCTGCTGCTTCCGCTTCCCGTCGACGATCTGACGTGGAACCCCGACCTCGGCGCGTTCTTCGATCAGCGCGAACTCGCCGGGCGCGACCGCACCGTGCTAATCGGCGGCGACGCCTCGATG